>NZ_JBKQOU010000128.1:0-65543 GCF_052145335.1 Rhodoblastus sp. | reverse complement strand
CGCCGCTTCAACGACACCTCCGTTGCGCAGGGCATTTTCGACGCCATCGTCCAGCAGGCGCTTGATCGGGGTTTCATCGGGGGACGGGTGCTCTACACCGACTCGACGCATCTGAAAGCCAACGCTAACAAGAACAAATACGACCTTGAGGTCGTCGCCAAATTGCGCGCCGATTACTGGAACGCGCTCGATGCGGCCATCGACGCCGCCCGCGCCGCCCATGGTAAGCCGCCGCAGAAGCCCAAGGCGCGCGAACCCGAGGAGAAGGAGACGCCGGCATCCCCAAAGGACTGGAACAGCGAGAGAGCATCGGCGTTGTCGGCTATCGCAACCCCACTCCGCCCAAGCGGGGCATGATGCGCAAAAGCGCTTTCAAATATGACCAGGCAAGCGACGGCTACCGCTGTCCGCAAGGCGAGCTTCTGACTTATGCGACCAGCGACCGCTCCGGCTACCGCCACTACACGTCCGACCCGGCGCGCTGCCGCTCCTGCCCGTTGCTCGGTTCGTGCACCGGCAACGCCAAAGCCGAGCGCACCATCACCCGCCATGTCTGGAAGGACGCGCGCGAGCGAAGCGACGCCAACCGACTGACGCCCTGGGGGAAACTTATCTACAAGCAACGCAAGGAAACGGTGGAGCGATCTTTCGCCGACGCCAAGCATCTCTTCGGCCGCCCCGCTACGCGCGCTTCCGTGGCCTGGTCCGCGTCTCATCCCAGTGTCTATTGGCCGCCGCCGCACAAAACATCAAGAAAATCGCCCTGATCCACGCCACAAAAACCGCTCCAGCCGCCGCCCGAGCGAGCACCCCGGAATCAACCTCGAAAAATGAACACCGCAGCCGCACAAAACAAACCCCGCCAAAAATTTGACGGGGTTTGTCAGCGGTCTGAAGGCGGCTCCTATGAGCCGCCCCTTTCAAAAATAACCCCAAAAACCGTATCGGGAGGTTTCCCTCAGGCGGCTTCTTCTACATCGCCATCTTCGACAGCCGCTGGTTCATCCGCCTTGGTTGCGCGACGGGGACCTTTTTGCAACTGCGATTCGATCAATTTGAGAGAGTCCGAGTCGCCCAATTTTTGGACAGCGGCGATTTCGCGGGCCATTCTATCCGTCGCCGCTTCGTAAAGCTGGCGTTCGGAATAAGACTGCTCAGGCTGTATGTCCGAACGATAAAGATCGCGAACGACTTCAGCGATAGCGACCAGATCGCCGGAATTAATCTTCGCCTCGTATTCCTGCGCCCGTCGCGACCACATCGTACGCTTCACTCGGGCGCGGCCGGTCAAAGTCTCCAGCGCCTTCTTGACAACGTCGGCTTCGGCAAGCTTACGCATTCCGACGGAAGCGACTTTCGGCGTCGGCACCTTAAGCGTCATCTTATCCTTGACGAACGAAATGACGTAAAGCTCAAGCTTGAAGCCTGCGACTTCTTGTTCCTCAATGGCCATGATCTGGCCTACGCCATGCGCCGGGTAAACGATGAATTCGCTGGTTTTGAACCCGATTTTTACGCTGGAGGTCTTGCCTGACGCTTTAGCAGACGAGACGGCGATTTTGCTCGGATCGGAGGAACGAGGGGCGGACGATGCGGCATTGGCCGACAGAGAAGGTTTTTTCTGCGTCACCTTGGTCCAATCACTAATGGTTTGAGTTCGATTGTCGCAGCGAGAAGGCCAGCAGGCCATTACGCTGAATTCAGCCTAAACTCGAACCGAGGCTCGGTTTGGCAAGCGCCTTAAGGGTGGCGCCAAGCCCTAAATGGTCCCTAGTTCGGATATCTTCCAGCACGAACTTACCTTAATAAGAGCATCTAGCAGCCAATCCAATCCCAACACCCTTCCCCGTCCGTGTAACAGGTTTGTTAAACGATCTAACTCACAGCGCCGAAAGTCCTGCATCTGCCCAAACATTTAAGCGCCAATGGCGACAAGGCGGAATGTAGGATGTTAGGGCAAAAACAGGCTCCTCGCCGAGGCGGGAGCCGGGGTGCAGAGTCAAAAATAAAAAGCAGACGCCAGAGTCGATTGACTACGATGGCTTTGATACCACAAAGTGACGCACGAATCAAAGAATTAATGATTCGGAGAAAAATACCATCTTTCAATGGTTAATGCCGATCAAGCAGCCCTATCGGGCAAGCGGAGGCCCGACGTAATGACGGCGGCGAAATGGCGGCCCGCTCGAAAAGCGAATCCTAGTCGCCTTGACCTGGGACCTTGCTGAAATAAGCGTCGAATTTGCCTGGGCGGCCGTCAAATTCTTTCGCATCGGGCGGCGCGTCGCGCTTGATCGTGACGTTTGGCCACAACTGCGCGTATTCGGCGTTCAAACCAAGCCATTTCTCCAGATCCGCTTCAGTGTCCGGTTTGATGGCTTCGGCGGGGCATTCCGGCTCGCAAACGCCACAATCGATGCATTCGTCCGGATGTATCACGAGCATGTTTTCGCCCTCGTAGAAACAATCGACGGGGCACACCTCGACGCAATCCATATATTTGCATTTTATGCAATTTTCGATGACGACGTAGGTCATAATCCACTCCGCGCGCAGTCCGAAGACCGAGCGATCAGCTTAATTCGAATGGCTTGCTAACGCTTTTATCGCCGCTGCGCAAGCCATCTGCCATTTTCGCTTTTTCGAACTCCGTCGCCTCAGCTGGGCCACGTCCTGTGTCCGATCCGACGGCTTTTTCTGGACCCCATATGGCGATCCGCCGAATGTCATTTCGCGCAAACGCTAATCACAAGGCCAAGCTCAAATATGGGTCAGTTGGTGGTCCGTTCACCCGGTAGATTCGCTGAACAATTCGGCGAGCTTTTCGGTCATTGCTCCACCGAGTTCCTCCGCATCGATGATCGTCAAGGCGCGCCGATAGTAGCGGGTGACATCGTGGCCAATGCCGATCGCAATCAACTCGACAGCGGATCGCATTTCGATTTCCTCGATTTTTTGCCGCAGGTGGCGTTCAAGGTAATGGCCGGGGTTGATCGAAAGCGTTGAATCATCGACGGGCGCGCCATCCGAGATCATCATCAGGATTTTTCGTTGCTCCGGTCGCGCCAACAATCGGCGAAAGGCCCAGTCGAGAGCCTCGCCATCGATATTCTCTTTGAGCAGCCCCTCTCGCATCATCAATCCGAGGTTTTTCCTGGCTCTGCGCCAAGGTGCATCGGCGGATTTGTAGATGATGTGGCGCAGGTCGTTGAGCCGACCGGGATTGGGGGGCTTCCCGGCCTGCAGCCAGGCTTCGCGCGACTGGCCGCCCTTCCAGGCGCGAGTGGTAAACCCAAGAATTTCGACTTTCACACCGCAGCGCTCCAGAGTGCGCGCCAGAATATCGGCGCAAGTTGCGGCCACGGTGATTGGCCTTCCACGCATGGAGCCGGAATTATCGATCAACAGGGTGACGACCGTGTCGCGGAAATTGGCGTCCTTTTCTCGTTTGAAGGAAAGAGGCACTTGCGGATCGACAATGACTCGCGTGAGGCGGGCGGGATCCAGCATCCCTTCTTCCAGGTCGAATTCCCAGGCGCGGTTTTGTTGTGCCATCAGACGTCGTTGTAGGCGATTGGCGAGGCGCGCGACGACCGAGGAAAGATTTTGTAATTGCTTGTCGAGGTAGGCGCGAAGCCTTTCGAGCTCTTCCGGCTCGCATAAATCTTCGGCTCGGATGATTTCATCGAATTGCGGCGCATAAGCATGGTATTCGACGCCCGCGGATTTATTGTTCGAAATCGGCGGCCGAATCGCCGCTCCAGCGTCATCGCTATCGCCGGGCTCCATTTCGTCCGGTGCTTCGCCGGGGGGGCCGTCTTCGGCCTCCATTTCGCCTTCGTGGATTTCTTCGTCCGAATCCTCGACGCGCTCGATCTTCGACGAATCAGCGGATTCGGACTCGTCGCCAGCCTTTTCTTTTGACCGGTCCGCTCCCGGCTCCTTTTCGTCGCCTGCGCCTTCGTCTTCTTGCTGGTCGCTCTCGCCCAGTTCGGCCATGTCCAAATCAGCGAGAATCTTGCGAGCGAGCCTGGCGAAGGATCGTTGATTTTCGAGTTCTTCGACAAGAAGTGTAAGATCGCTCCCGGCGCGCGTTTCGATGATCTCGCGCCAAAGATCGACGATATGAAGGGCTGCGGGCGGCGGAGCATTTCCGGTCAGCCTTTCGCGGACGAGCAAGGCCAGGGCGTCTTCGAGCGGCGCCTCGGCGCGCTGGCGCACCTCCGCAAACCGACCGCGTTCATAGTGGTCTTGCAACGCCGCCGTGAGATTTTGCGCGGTTCCCAGCATCCTTCGGGCGCCGATAGCTTCGACGCGCGCCTTCTCCATGGCGTCGAATATGGCGCGCGCCATCGGCGCTTGCGGAGCCAGGCGGCTATGGGTTCGTGCATCGTGACAGGCCAGTCGCAACGCGATGGAGTCCGCATGCCCACGCAAAATCGCCGCATCGCGCGCATCCATGCGACGGGGCGGTTCAGGCAGGCGGGCTTTCCCATGATCGGTCGCGCCGATCAGCCCCGGCTTTTCGGGCGCAAAGCTGACTTCGAGCTCCGGCGCGCGGGCCATGGCGCGCAAACAGCCCACGACCGCACGTTTGAACGGTTCATGGGGCGCTTCGCGCGGGGAAGCGCTTTTCTGATTGGACAAGGTCACTGGGAAACTCCATCCTCGCTGGCGCAGAGGGTTCAGGCGAAGAGCGTCAACTCAAGGCCACGTTGACGGAGCTTTCCGGAAGATCCTTGCCGAAAGAGCGCTGGTAGAATTCGGCAACCAGAGGTCTCTCCAACTCGTCGCACTTGTTAAGGAAAGTGAGCCGGAAGGCGAAGCCGATGTCTCCAAAAATTTCGGCGTTCTCGGCCCAGGTGATCACCGTCCTTGGGCTCATGACAGTTGAAAGATCGCCGTTCATGAAGGCGTTGCGAGTCAAATCAGCGACGCGCACCATTTTTCCGATCGTGTCAACGCCTTCTTTGGTTTTCTGGAAAGACTTCACTTTGGCGCCGACGATTTCGACTTCCTTATCGTGAGGGAGGTAGTTCAAAGTCGTCACGATCGACCAGCGGTCCATTTGCCCCTGATTGATCTGTTGTGTGCCGTGGTAAAGGCCTGACGTATCGCCAAGACCAATCGTGTTGGCGGTGGCGAACAGTCGAAAGGCGGGGTGGGGACTAATGACCCTGTTCTGGTCGAGCAAGGTCAGGCGCCCCGACACTTCAAGAACGCGTTGAATTACGAACATCACGTCGGGACGGCCGGCGTCATATTCGTCGAAACAGAGCGCGACGTTGTTCTGTAGCGCCCAAGGAAGAATGCCGTCACGAAATTCCGTAACTTGCTTGCCGTCGCGCAGCACGATCGCGTCTTTGCCGACGAGATCGATACGCGAGATATGGCTGTCGAGATTGACGCGGACACAAGGCCAGTTCAGGCGGGCGGCGATCTGTTCAACATGGGTTGACTTCCCGGTACCGTGGTAACCGGTGATCATGACGCGGCGGTTGAAGGCGAAACCGGCCAATATGGCGAGGGTCGTCGTCCTGTCGAACAGGTAATCCGGGTCGAGGTCGGGAACATGCTCGTCCCGGGCGGAAAACGCCGGAGCCTGCATGTCTGAATCGACGCCAAACAGCTCGCGAACGGAAACCTTCTTGTCGGGCAAGCCGGCCAAAGGCGGTTTGGAAAGGGAAACTTGCATCTAACCTCCGGTTCCGCGCCGTCTTTCTGAATCCACGACGACATTGGCGGTCATCGGAGGGCTGACGCTGGCGGAAATTCGTTTTTGGATCCCTTGGCCGAGAGCCAAGGCGCGTTTCGCTGGCACGATAACCTCCCGCAGGGACGGCTCACAAGGGGCGTCTCGGTCAGATCCTTCGGAGGGTGAAATCAATTATCTGAAATCGAAAGGCTCAGACCGCGCGAAACGATCTCAAGATATTGTATGCATTAATTATTTCACGCAGTTGCTCTTCGTTAGAACGATCGCCGCAATTCGCGTCTGGATGCATCCGTTTGACCAATTCCTTGTAGCGCGCCTTGATTTCAGGCGCTCCTGCGTCGTCGTCGAGTCCCAAAACATACAGGGCCTTGCGGGCGACGACGCCATGCCTGGGCTGACGTGGCGAATGGGGAGTGGCTCTATTGGCTCCTCTCATATTGTAAGGATCGCGCGAGCCCGAATAGCTTGCGTTCTGGCGGTCGGAGCCCATTTTCCAGGTCGGACGGTGGCCGGTCAGCGCATCCTTTTGATAGAGCAGCACTGCTTCGTCACTCATGCCATTAAAATAATTATAAGTTGCATTATATTCGCGGACATGGTCGAGGCAGAAGCAAAAATACTGGCCTTCGCGCAGCCGTCCCATCGGCGCGCGAAATTCTCCCGGCGCCTGGCATGCAGGATGCTGGCATTTTGGAGCGGATTGGTTCGTCTGCGTCGGCTCGGCGTTGCGGCGCGTTCTGATCCGATCAAAAAGAGGAGAATTGAAATCCATGATCGGCACAATATGGTCGATAAGGGCGCGGGAGCAAGAACGCGAAAACGATTAAATCGCTTGACTTTCATACGGACAGCCGAGCGGGTGGCGGAGAAGAGGAAGCGCTATGACGCAAACAGGCAAACGGGCGGTTCGTGACGTGATCGAAGAAAAACTTTCTTCCGCATTTGCGCCGCAATTTTTAAGGGTAATCGATGAATCGCACAAACATGCGGGACATATGGGTCATGAAGGAGGCGCGGGCCATGGCGGCGAAACGCATTTCCGTGTCGAGATGATTACGGAGTGCTTTTCGGGAAAAAGCCGTGTCGAACGCCATCGGGCGGTCAATAGCGCATTGGCCGATGAATTAGCCGCCAGCGTGCACGCTCTTGCTTTGGATATTAGCGCGCCAGGCGAGAAATGAAATTGGCTTTCGCAGATTTTGAATAAGCGGTAAAGAGACCGTTCCTTGGAATCTCTCTGAAATAACTCCTGGATCAACTAGCGTCGATCGGCTGGATCGGATGGATTTTACAAAAATGATCAACTCCTTGGATTGGCCCCGGGTACTGCGAACCCTCGGAGCTTTTGTTTCGGCAGTCTTGCTGTGTAGTCCACTTGAGTTGGTCAGCCCTGCCGTCGCCGCACCAAAGGCCGGAGCAACGAAACATGGCTCTGCTCATGCGACGGTGCGTCAACAACATCACACGGTGACCCCCTATATCGCGATCGATGTGCCGAGCGGCCGCGTAATTGAGCAAAGAGATGCGACGCGCACCTGGTATCCGGCTTCCATCACCAAATTGATGACCGTTTATGTTGCGCTTCAGGCAGTGACGCAGGGGCGGCTCACCATGGATACGCCTTTGGTGGTCACGGCGCGTGCAGCTCGAATGAAGCCTTCCAAAATGGGATTTGCGCCTGGCTCCGAGGTTACTCTCGATAATGCGCTGAAAATGTTGATGGTTAAGTCCGCCAATGACATGGCCGTGACGATAGCCGAAGGCGTCTCCGGTTCGGTCGAAGCTTTTGCCGAAGAAATGAACGAGGCAGCTACAGCGCTGGGCATGCGCGAATCGCATTTCGTCAATCCGAATGGTCTGCCCGACCCGGATCACGTAAGTTCGGCGAGGGATATGGCGGTTCTCGGGCGCGCCCTCCTGCTTCGTTTCCCTCAACACGCCGATCTCTTCAATATAGGCGCGATGAAACTGGGCGACCAGGTGATACCGACGCATAATGGAATACTCGGGCGCTATCCTGGCGCCGATGGAATGAAAACCGGCTACACCTGCCCCGCGGGTTTCAATCTCGTAGCCAGCGCGACCCGCGAAGGAAAAAAAGTAATCGTTGTGGTCCTGGGCGATCCCTCCGCGCGCAAGCGCACGGCTCATGCTGCGAATTTGTTCGATCATGCCTTCGCTTCCGGGCAATTGGGCGATTCGGCAGTGGAATTGCCGTCCAGCGCCGGCGCTCCACCCGACATGCGCGGAGAAATTTGCGGTCAACACAGCAAGAAGGCGCAGACCGAGGCGGAAACCGAAGATTTGAACGCTCCGATCCAAACGCCCGAAGGGTCAAAGCCGCAACCGAACAATGGCGACATCATCGCGGCTTTGCCTCGCCCGACTTATGAGCCGATCGATGTTTTTGTCGGGCCTGCGCCCGGCTACAACGGACCGGTCGCTGGTCCGCGTCCCGCCAACACTCCCATCGGCGTCGTCGCCTATACGTCGCCTGAAAAGGCGGCGACAACCGCTCCGTTAAGGCCGGATCCGGCTGCGCTATCGATGCGGCGCGGGAAGGCGTCGAAACAAAAAACCGCGGCCGCGGCCAAAGTCCATTTGAAACATGCCGGCCAGAAGGGCGGAAAAACGCCCCATGGGAAACCCGCATCCGCCGCGGCGCCGACAATGCCAGTGAAAAAGACGCCCTCGTCAGCGGCAGCGTCGGACGGCAAGGCAGCAGAAAAGTGACCGTTTTAGCCGAAGCTCGTCGCGCGCCGCCTCCGGTCCCGGTAACGATCATCACCGGATTCCTCGGCTCCGGCAAGACGAGCCTACTCAACGCTCTCCTTCGCGACTCCGCCCTGGCCAGGGCCGTTGTCCTCATCAACGAATTCGGCGAGATCGGTCTCGATCATTTATTCGTCGAAAAAATCGACGGCGACATGGTCATAATGGCCTCCGGCTGTCTTTGCTGCACCATTCGCGGCGATTTGATCGATTCGCTTGAAAACTTGTTGCGCCGACGCGATAACGGCCGGATGCGGGACTTCGATCGGGTCATCATCGAAACGACTGGCCTTGCGGACCCCGCGCCAGTGCTGCACACGATCATGAGCCATCCGTACTTGCTGCTGCGCTTTCGCCTGAATGGCGTCGTGACGGTGGTTGATGCGATCAACGGTGCGGCGACGCTCGATGCCTATCCTGAGGCGCTCAAACAGGCCGCGGTCGCCGATCGTTTGGTGCTTTCCAAGACGGATTTGATCCAGTCGGAACAACAGAAGCAAGAGCTGGCGCGGCTTTTGGCCCGTCTGGCCAAACTAAATCCAACCGCGCGGTTATTGGACAATACGAAAAACTGGAACGCCGCGAATTTGCTCGACGCGGGATTATTCAATCCTTCGACAAAATCGTCAGATGTCACGCGATGGTTGAATGCGGAGCGATTAATCGACGAAGCAAATAAATCCGAAGATGGCGCGACGGCATCGCGCAGGCATGATCACGCACATGAGGCCGATAGTCATTTGCATCCTTCGGCCCCAGCCAAAGCGGGTGGAAATCGGCATGAAGAGTCCATCCGATCTTTTTGTCTTGTCAGCGATGTCCCCCTCCCCCTTTCCGCGTGCGATCTCTTTCTTGAGATGTTGCGCGCGGCGCATGGACCCAACCTTTTGCGAGTGAAGGGCGTTATCGCCTTGGCCGACGACCCGCTGCGACCGCTGGTTATCCACGGGGTACAGCATGTTTTTCATCCTCCCGCGCGCCTCGACGGGTGGCCTGATTCCGATCATCGTACCCGTATCGTTTTCATCGTCAGGGACTTGAGTCCGCATATTATCGAGGGTCTTTACGCCGCATTTTCGGGGCAGCTCCGTTGGGACGCGCCCGACGCGCAGGCTCTGGCCGCCAATCCGCTAAAGCCGAGGGTGGGAGGCCTTTTGTCCTGAACGGAGGCGTTAAGGTCTGTGAGTGATCGTAAAATTTGAAGGGATTGGATGAACTCTTAGGAGATTGGAGCAGTTTTGGCGCCAAGATGACCCCAGTGACCCTTTGGCCCTGGTGGCGACCGGAGTTGGATCGCTTGGTTGATCTGTTTTTGAACGCGCGACTCTCGCTGAGAGCGACCTTTTTTGATGCCAGAGGCAACTTCCGCCCTTTACCTATGAAGGCGTGCGGACTAGCCGAAGAACAGCGCATGCTGGATTCGCATTTCGTGGAATGCGCGAGCGCCGAGCTGGCGCGGAATTATAGCGCCGAATGGAACGATCTGGCGTCGCGCGCTCTTGAGCCGAATGCGTTTCTTGAACCGCAATTCGCTTTGACACTCGCGGGCTTTGATTCGGGCGGCGGAACTCCCCTTTTCCTTCTCGTTTGGGAAGTCGGCGCGTCGTCGGTCCGAGGACGGCTGATTGCACTTTGGGCCCTGGTTTTTCCACGCACGATTTTCGGTCGAACGGTGAAGGCGTGGGTTCATGATTTCTGCTGTTCCGGCGCGCCGCTATTGGACAAGGAAAATGGGAGCGCCGGCCTCGAACTAATATTCCGATGGTTGAAGCGTCAAACCGGGCAAATTTGCGCTCTATCTACAGTTCAATTGCTCGAAACTGGGCCGACTTTCGCCCTACTGTACGAATATGCCCAAAAAAATCGATTGCCTTTCGATGTCTTGACGCAATATGAGCGAGCCGCCTTGAATGCCAACGCCATAGGAGCCAACGCTCACGATTCCATTTCACCCAAGAAAAAAAAGGAAATAAAGCGGCAATTGCGCCGCCTGAACGAAATGGGCTGCGTGACCGTTGGCCAGGCGGAGGATGGCGCTCCTTTGCGGGACAAGATTGAAGCTTTCATGGTCTTGGAGGCGAAAGGCTGGAAGGGACGAAAAGGTAGCGCTTTTTTGAACAACCCAGTCTACCTTGTTTTGTGCGCAACGCGTCGCTTGCCATGGGGCGTGAAGGCAAATGCCGAATATATTGGCTCGCTGTCGATGGGCGAGTGATCGCGGCAAATATTGTTTTGCTGGCCGGGTGCACGGCTTATTTCTGGAAAACCGCCTACGATGAGGGTTTTGGTTTTGCTTCGCCGGGCGTTCTCGTGACCCTGGAAATGACCGACCGGCTATTTCATGAGCCCCATATACTTGTGGCAGATTCCTGCGCGGTCGCCGACCACCCAATGATCGATCATATTTGGCGAGGACGTCTGAGGATGGCGGATGTGATGATGTCGTTATGCGAGGACCGCGTCAATGGGTTCAAAGGCGCCTTGTGGCGTGAACGATTCCGTCGACGCCTTCGTGAACAGGCCAAAGCGACTTTGGCGCATTATTTTCGGTTAAGGTAAACGGCGCGAAATGGTTTCAGAGGTTGCGCGACAACGTCTGGACAAATGGCTCTGGTTTTCGCGCCTCGTCAAAACGCGCCCTTTGGCTGTGCAATTGATTGCCCAAGGGTATGTTCGGGTTAATGGCAAAAGAACCCAGCAGTCAGCAAAGCTTGTCGGCGCGGGCGACATTCTGACCATCGCATTCGAACGGCGGGTTAATGTGCTCGAAATTCTCGGTTGCGCGGAGCGTCGTGGCCCCTATTCGGAAGCGTCCAAAACTTATCGACTGATCGACGAATCCGAAGCTTCTTCGTGACTTGCAGAATGGCGGAAAGCAACGGATCGCTTCATACTGGCGCGGTCTTTCCAGCGCCAAACCCGTTTTTCAGGCCGCGTCAGTTGCCGCCTTCGAGCAAGCGACGGGCGATAACCTGCGCCTGAATTTCGGCGGCGCCTTCGAAAATATTCAGGATGCGCGCGTCGCAAAGCACGCGTGAAACCGGATATTCCAACGCGAAACCGTTGCCGCCATGAATCTGCAGGGCGTTGTCCGCCGCCGCCCAGGCGACGCGCGCGCCAAGCAATTTAGCCTGGCCCGCCTCGAGATCGCAGCGCTTTCCCTCGTCCTTCGCTCGAGCGGCGAAATAAGTGAGCTGTCGGGCGATATGCACTTCAACCGCCATCATCGCGATCTTATCGGCGACTCGCGGGAAATGGATCAGAGCCTTGCCGAACTGGACGCGTTCCTTGGCGTATCGCAAGGCGAGTTCCATAGCCGATTGCGCCACGCCGACGGCGCGGGCGGCGGTCTGGATGCGAGCGCCTTCGAAAGTCTGCATCAATTGCTTGAAGCCCTGCCCCTCAACGCCACCGAGCAGATTTTTCGCAGGCACTTCGAAACCGTCAAAGGCGATTTCGTACTCCTTCATGCCGCGATAACCGAGCACTTCGATCTCACCGCCGGACATGCCCTTTGCAGGGAAGGGGTTTTGATCGTCGCCGCGCGGTTTTTCCGCCAGGAGCATGGACAAGCCCTTGTAGCCGGGCTCGTTGGGATTAGTCCGGGTCAAAAGCGTCATCAAATCGGCGCGAACCGGATGTGTGATCCAGGTCTTGTTACCGTTGACGATATAATTATCGCCCTCCAGAACGGCGCGCGTGCGCAGCGAGGCTAGGTCGGAACCGGTATTTGGCTCGGTGAAAACCGCAGTCGGCAAAATTTCTCCCGACGCGATCTTCGGCAGATATTTTTCCTTCTGCTCCTGCGTGCCGCCGCAGAGGATGAGCTCGCCCGCGATTTCCGACCGGGTGCCGAGCGAACCGACGCCGATATAGGCGCGCGACAACTCCTCGGTTACGACGCACATCGCGACCTTGCCCAAGCCCATGCCACCGAACTCTTCGGGAATGGTCAGGCCGAATACGCCCAGATCGGCAAGGCCCTGAATGATTGCGAGGGGAATATATTGGTTCTTCAGATGCCATTCGTGGGCATGGGGAAGCACTTCCGCCGCCGCATATTTGCGGATTTCCTCGCGGATGGCTTCCAGTGTCTCGTCCAGACCCGGAGCGCCGACCGTGGCCGAGGCTTCCGCATGGTCGACGAGGTCGACCAGACGCGCGCGATTGCCGACCGTATTTCCCGACGCGATCAGGCTGTCAATTGCCGCGATGCGGTGGGCGGATATGGCCTCGTTTGACAGTCCGAAGTCGAAGGGGCGCACGAATTCGCCCTGACTCATGGCAATGCCGCCGAATATCTGCGCCAGATATTCGCCGACGCCGATGCGGGTCAAAAGCTCCTCAGTCTCGCCGTAAAGGCCCTCGGCCTGCATACGTTCGCCATAGGCGAGCATTTCGCGGACAGATTCGACGTAGGTGGCGAACCAGGCCAGACCGTGGGCAGCATGTTGCTCGGCTTCGATCAGCGAATTGGACAATTTCCCATTTTCGCTGACTTTGGCGCGAACGCTCGCCACGGCCTTTTCATAAAGGCTTTCTATTGAGTGCGTCGCCTTCATGCCCAGTTCAAAAAAATCTGCGGTGGCGATCGCGTTGGCGGCCTGCGTCATCCATGGCTCCTGCTGGGTCTTGGCTGGCAAATTTCAATGGTCCGAGTTCTTATTGCCAGCCCTGATCCCGCAGCGCAATATGTCTTGGTCTCAGGCTAAACCCTTCTTTCGCAGAAGCGCATCAAAACGGGGCGGGCGGCCCCGGAAAAGCGCATAGGCGTCCTTCGGGTCGCGGCGATTGCCTGCGGCATAGACATAGTCATGCAGTCGTTTGGCGACGGCGGGATCGAATAGATCGCCAGCCTCCTCGAAAGCGGCGAAGCCATCGGCGTCCAAAGCCTCGGACCACAAATAGCTGTAATAGCCGGCGGCATAGCTTTCGCTGGAAAAAATATGGGAAAAATGCGGGGCGCCATGTCTGGGGACAATTTCCTGAGGCATAGCGATTTCTTGCAAAATGTCACGCTCGGTCGCCTCAATGTCGTCTGCCGCTTTCGTGCGAGAATGAATGAGGAAATCGACATAGGCCGAGGCGCAGAACTCGACGGTCGCAAAACCCTGATTGAAGTGGCGGGCCTCCATGATGCGGTCGATCATTTTGGAAGGAATCGGCGCGCCCGTTTCGCTATGCAGGGCGAAGCGCTGCAATATTTCAGGGCGAAGCGCCCAATGTTCGTAAAGCTGCGAAGGAAATTCGACAAAGTCGGTCGGCGTCGCCGTCCCGCTCATCGATGGATAGACCACGTCGGACAACATGCCGTGCAACGCATGGCCGAATTCGTGGAAAAGCGTCGTGATTTCCGTCAAGGTCAACAAGGTGGGGCGATCGGGTGAGGGTTTAGGAAAGTTCATCACATTGACGACAATAGGCCGAACGTCGCCGTCCAGCTTTTTCTGCCCGCGAAAATTGGACATCCACGCGCCGGATCGCTTCGAGCTGCGGGCGTAATAATCGCCAAGAAAAATAGCCACATGCCCGCCCTTGCGATCAACGACTTCATAGCCGCGAACGTCGGGATGGTAGGTTGGCAAATCGTCGCGCGCAAGGAAACGCAGTCCGAAAAGCCTTTCGGCGCAATAGAAGGCCGCGTCGATCATTCGGTCGAGCTGGAAATAGGCCGAAAGAGCGCCCTGGTCGAGATCGTAGCGCTCGCGTCGCAGTTTTTCAGCGTAAAAACGCCAATCATGTGCCGCGATTTTGAAATTGGCGCCTTGCGAATCCGCGACAGCCTGAAGGCCGGCGCATTCCTCGCTCGCCTTGGCGCGCGCGGGGCGCCAAACGCTGTCGAGCAGATCGAGAGCAGCTTGCGGGGCGCCGGCCATGGTCGGTTCAAGCTTGTAATCCGCGAAAGTCGCATAGCCAAGCAATTGCGACCGCTCCTGACGCAACGCCAGGATTTCAACGATGAGAGGGCGATTGTCGGTCGTTCCCGGATGCGCGCCGCGCGCAATCCAGGCCTTGAACAGGTCTTCGCGCAAATCGCGCCGCTCGCCGTGGCTGAGGTAGGGTTCGACGCTGGAGCGCGACAGGGTCAGGGCGAAGGCTTTGGTTGTTTTGCGTTCGGCGGCGGTCTGCGCCGCCGCCGCCTTGACGTCGGCGGGCAAGCCGGCAAGGTCCGCTTCGTCCAATTCCATAACGAAGCTGGATTCGTCCGCCAGCACATTCTGCGCGAACTGCGCTTCAAGGCTCGCCAGCTTCTCGGCGATTTCGGCATAACGGGCGCGATCGGCTCCTCTCAACAAAGCGCCGGTGCGAACGAAACTTTTATAAGTCAGCTCGAGCAGGCGGGCCTGTTCATCGCTCATCGTCAAGCTCGCGCGGTTTTGATAAAGCGTCGCGACTCGCGCAAAAAGCTCGGCATTGAGAGAGATGGCGGTGTAGTGTCGCGCCAGCAGCGGCGAAACATCGCGCTCGATGGCTCGCAAATCCTCATTGGAGTCTGTAGAGGCGAGATTCCAGAACACCCCGCCGACCTTGTTCAGCGTTTGACCCGCGCGCTCCAGCGCGTCAATGGTGTTGGCGTAATCCGGCGCCTGCGAATTATGTACGATGACCCAGATTTCGGCGTCGTGCTCCCGCATCGCCGCTTCGAAAGCCGGAAGGAAATGCGTCGACTCGATGGTTTCGAAGGGTGGAAGTGCGAAAGGGGTCGACCAAGTTTCGAGCAGCGGGTTATGCGTGTCCATTCTCAATCTCCGATTGCTCCAAACATAGGGCGCGATAGGTGAGCGCGCCAGTTTTCTCCGGCGAAGGCTAAGACGCCGAAGCGATTCGCTGTAAGAAATATTCGACTGACATCCCGGCCTTGTTGGAACCAGTGGGCGTTGAATGACTAGATTGGTCCGTCTCGTTCTTGATAGCGCCAGGGGCTTTGAAAGAGACGACGGCTACGCCATGGCCAGCCATATCGCCCTGTCCGGTCTGACGGCGATCTTTCCTTTTCTAATCTTCGTCACCAGTCTGGCCGGTTTCCTTGGCGCGCAGCCCTTGGCCGACAACGCCGCCTCCGCGTTTTTCGAGATCTGGCCGCCACGCGTCGCCGACCCGATCCTCAACGAGATTCATAATGTCATGAGCGCTCGGCATGGCGGGCTGCTGACGGTGAGCGCCGCGCTGGCGGGCTACTTCTCTTCCAGCGGCGTCGAAGCCTTGCGCACGGGGCTGAACCGCGCTTATGGCGCGCGCGAAACGCGGCCGTGGTGGAGACTGCGAATGCAGTCGATCGCCTATGTCTTCATCGGCGCTCTGGCGCTGCTGTCCATGGCGTTTCTACTGATTTTGGGGCCGATTGTCTGGAAGGCGATCCTCTCCTATGCGCCGGCGCTGAGCCCATTGAGCAAAATGGTCACTTTGGGTCGATATGCCGTCGCGACCGCCATTTTGCTCGCGGCTTTGATCATTGCGCATCGCGTTCTGCCAAACGTCAAACTTTCGCTGCGACAGGCCGCGCCGGGCATCGTCTTGACCTATGCGGCATGGATGGTTTTTGCCTTGGCTTTCAGCTCCTACCTGGCTCGGTTCGCGCTGAATTATGTGGCGACCTATGCGGGCCTCGCCTCGGTGATGATTGCCATCGTCTTCCTCTATTCCTTGGCGGCCATTTTCATCTTCGGCGGTGAGTTCAACGCTGCGCTACGACGCGCGCGCCAACTCCAGCGCAACACCGACGAGAAAAACGAAGCTGAATCAGAGGCAGAAAAAAGGCGGAACCAAAGCCCCGCCTTATAAAGCTCAAAGCGGTCAAAATCAGCCGGCTTTGCCCGCTTCGATGACGTCTTCGATCGTGCGCAGGCCCGTTTGAGTGGCGTTGACCAGCACGGCCATATTGCCCGGCGCGTGCTGGTTCTTCCACATTTTGGTGTGGGCCAGCGGAATCTTCGCCCAGGGAAAGACTTCCGACATGCAGGGATCGACGCGGCGATCGACGACGAAATTATTGGCCGCCGCCGCCTGTTTCAGATGGGCGAAATGCGAGCCCTGAATGCGCTTCTGGCGCATCCAGACATAACGGGCGTCGAATGTCAGGTTGAAACCGGACGTGCCCGCACAGAACACCACCATGCCGCCGCGCTTGCAGACCAGCGTCGAGACCGGGAACGTGGCTTCGCCGGGATGTTCGAAGACGATATCGACATCCTTCTTGCCGGTGACGTCCCAGATCGCCTTGCCGAACTTGCGGGCCTCCTTGGTCCACTCGGCATATTCCAGTGAATTGACCTTCGGGAGCTGGCCCCAGCATTTGAAGTCCTTGCGATTGATCACGCCCTTCGCGCCGAGCGAAAGTACGTAATCGCGCTTGGATTCGTCTGAGATGATGCCGATCGCATTCGCGCCAGCCGCGGCGATCAGCTGCACGCCGAAAACCCCCAGGCCACCTGAAGCGCCCCATACCAGAACATTGTCGCCCGGCTTAAGGCGGTGCGGCTCATGGCCGAACAGCATGCGATAGGCGGTCGCCAGCGTCAGTGTATAGCAGGCGCTTTCTTCCCACGTCAGATGTTTCGGACGCACCATCAACTGGCGGTCCTGCACCCGGCAGAACTGGGCGAAAGAGCCATCCGGCGTCTCATAGCCCCAGATGCGCTGCGATGAGGAGAACATCGGATCGCCGCCGTTGCATTCCTCGTCGTCGCCGTCATCCTGGTTGCAATGGACGACGACTTCGTCGCCAACTTTCCAGCGCTTGACCTTGGAGCCAATGGCCCAGACCACTCCGGCCGCGTCGGAGCCCGCGATGTGAAGAGGTTGCTTGTGAGCGTCGAGAACGGAAATAGGCTCGCCGAGAGCGGCCCATACGCCATTGTAATTGACGCCGGCCGCCATGACCAGGACGAGAACGTCATGGCTGTCGAGTTCCCAGGTAGGGACGACTTCCAGCTGCATCGCCGATTCCGGCGGCCCGTGCCTGTCCTTGCGGATCACCCAGGCGTGCATGTTTTTGGGCACATGGCCGAGGGGCGGAATTTCGCCGATATCGTAAAGATCCTTCAGGAGCGGTTCGCTTTCGGTCTTCGCGCCGCCCGCCGTTGGCGATTGACTATTCAACGCTGACTCCTGTCGTGGCTGGCCAAATGGTTGCAACTGGCCCAAGGCTAAACGGGATACGAAAAAAGCGAAATAAAATTTCCGCTTCATCCGGTGCGAAACACGGAATCGGGAACATGCCGCCCCTTCCCGAGCGACGGGTCCACTTCACTTCTTAGCGCGCCAATATACATTTTATTGCGGTTTGGCGAGCACCCGCGCATTTTTTTGCATCGTGCTAAAGTCGACGCCCGTTTTGTTCTCCCTGCGCCCGTCGGGACGGTAGAAGCAAATATCAAATAAAAAACAGCGGCTTATTGCCTTTCATCGGGTGCGTGTCCGTCTTGTCCTTCCGTCAGGAGCGCCGATTGTGCTCTGCGAAAAAGTGAGGCAAAGCAATAGGCGAGCGAAAGCGCGGATCGTAAAGTTGACCGCCCGCGCGGCAGCTGAAAGTGAGGTTCTGATGACGACGACAGCCCCTGGACGAGACAAGCCCTGGATTTTCCGCACCTACGCGGGCCATTCGGACGCTATGGAATCCAACAAGCTGTATCGCGGCAATCTCGCCAAGGGCCAAACGGGGCTTTCCATCGCTTTCGATTTGCCGACCCAGACCGGTTATGATTCCGATCATGTGCTTTCGCGCGGCGAAGTGGGCAAGGTAGGCGTGCCGATCTCGCATCTCGGTGACATGAACGCTTTATTCGACGGCATTCCGATCGCCCAGATGAATACGTCGATGACGATCAACGCCACCGCGCCCTGGCTGCTCTCGCTCTATATCGCCGCCGCCGACGCCCAGGGCGCGCCGCGCAACGCCCTCCAGGGCACGACGCAAAACGACATCATCAAGGAATATCTTTCGCGCGGTACCTATGTGTTTCCGCCCGGACCGTCGCTAAGGTTGACCAGGGACGTGATCCTGTTCACTACGCGCGAGGTTCCCAAGTGGAATCCAATGAACGTCTGTTCCTATCATTTGCAGGAAGCCGGCGCGACGCCGGTGCAGGAACTGTCGTATGCCCTCGCCACGGCGGTCGCCATTCTCGATATGGTGAAGAAATCGGGGCAGGTGTCGGAAGAGGATTTCGGCGAAGTCGTCGGCCGCATTTCGTTCTTCCTCAATGCAGGCATGCGCTTCGTTACCGAACTGGCTAAAGTGCGCGCCTTTACCGAACTTTGGGACGAACTGACCCGCGACCGCTATGGCGTCAAGGAAGAGAAGTACCGGCGTTTCCGTTATGGCGTCCAGGTCAATTCGCTCGGCCTTACCGAGCAGCAGGCGGAAAACAACGTCTACCGTATCCTGATCGAAACGCTCGCCGTGGTCCTGTCGAAAAAGGCCCGCGCCCGCGCCGTGCAATTGCCTGCCTGGAACGAGGCGCTCGGTTTGCCGCGCCCCTTTGACCAGCAATGGTCTCTTCGTCTGCAGCAGATCCTAGCCTATGAGACCGATCTTCTCGAATACGGCGATCTTTTCGACGGCAGCATCGAACTGACGAAGAAGGTCGACGAGCTCAAAAAGGAAGCGCTGGCTGAACTCTCCACCATCGATGCCATGGGCGGCGCCGTCGCCGCTGTAGAAACCGGTTATCTCAAGTCGAAACTGGTGGAATCCAATACTCGCCGTCTGGAAGCGATCGAAGCGGGCGAGCAGGTCGTCGTCGGCGTCAACAAATTTGTCGAGAGCGAACCCTCTCCGCTGACGACCGGCGATGGCTCCATACTCGTGGTGCCTCACCACGTCGAGGCCGAACAGGTCGAACGGTTAAAAGCCTGGCGGACGCAGCGCGACGCCAAGGGGGTGGAAAAAGCTTTGGCCGATCTGCGCTCCGCCGCGCAAGAGGACCGGAACATCATGGAGCCGTCGATAGCAGCCGCCAAGGCGGGGGTCACGACGGGCGAATGGGGCCAGACCCTGCGCGAAGTTTTTGGCGAATTCCGCGCTCCCACCGGCGTCGGACGGAGCGCCCGTCAAACCGGCGGCTCGCTCGATCCCGTGCGCTCGGAAGTCGAGCGGGTGTCGAAAAAACTCGGCCGTCGGATCAAGTTCCTGGTCGGAAAACCCGGTCTCGACGGCCATTCCAATGGCGCCGAACAGATTGCGGTGCGCGCCCGCGACGCCGGCATGGAGGTTGTCTATGAAGGCATCCGCCTTACCCCTGCCGAAATCGTGAATGCCGCGCTGGAAGAAGGTGTGCACGTCGTAGGCCTGTCGATCCTGTCCGGCTCGCATGTGCCGTTGGTGCGCGACGTACTGGAGCGGATGAAAGCGCAAGGCATGTCGGACGTGCCGGTTATTGTCGGCGGCATTATCCCTCCCGAGGACGAGAAGCTGCTGCTTTCCGAAGGGGTGGCCGCTGTCTATACGCCCAAGGATTACGAACTCAACGCCATCATGGCGGATATTGTTCGGGTCGTCGAAGACCGCGCCGGCAAAGCCTGAAAGCAGTACGCGATTGCCAGCCTCCGACATGTTTGCCAAAACGGTCGGAGGCTTTTCTCTGATTTGACCGGAGTTGCACTATGTCGGCGGACGCCTGCACACAGGGGTTGGATACCGGATTTATCGAACTGGGCGCCGCCAAAGTGGCTTTGCTCGGCGTGGTTCAGGGCATTTCGGAACTTCTACCCATATCGTCGACCGCCCATATGCGTATCGTCCCCGCTTTGCTCGGTTGGCGTGATCCCGGCTCGGCCTTTTCCGCCGCCATGCAAATGGCCGCGCTCGTCGCCGTTATCTCGTATTTCTGGAGCGACGTCAGGGGCTTGTTTTTTGGCTCCATCGACGCCGTTCGGCGGCGCGATTTTCGTGATTGGCAATTCCGCTTCACCACCTGGATTTTGATGGCGACGCTGCCCCTGGTCATCTTCGGAACCCTGCTGTCGAAATGGCTCAACGCCTGCGGGTCGCCCTTGCGTACCTTGCCGGTGGTCGGCGTCGCCTGCATCGCGATGGCGGTTCTGCTGGCCCTAGCCGAAAAATTCTGCGCCCATCGCCGGACGCTCGACGATGTTTCTCTCAAGGACGCCATGCTGGTCGGACTTGCGCAGGTTGGCGCATTGATCCCGGGCGTTTCGCGCTCGGGGTCTACATTGACAGCCGCCATGTTCCTTGATCTCGAGCGCGACCAAGCGGCGCGTTTTTCCTTCCTTCTCGGACTTCCGGCTATTTTTCTGGCGGGAGCCAAGGAACTGTTCGAACTTTACAAGGCGCATTTGTCGGCCGAAGGCTGGATGATCCTGATGGTTGGCCTCGTCGTCGCCTCCATTTCCGCTTTTGTTGCGATCTGGAGTTTGATGCGGATTCTCGAAAAATTCTCCTCCTGGCCCTTCGTTGTCTACCGCTTCCTTCTCGGCGTTTTTCTGCTGGTCGGCGTGGCCGTGGGCTGGTTCCAATGAAAAGGGCGGCCGAGGCCGGCCTTTTCATTGCTGTTTCAATCAGTTGAGCAAGGTCGGCGTTGCTTCCGGAGCTACCGCCGGCTTGCCGACAGGCTTGCCGTCGATGGTCAGTTCGCCATTATTGGCGCCGATGACGACTTGCGCGCCGTCGTTGATTTCGCCGGCCAGCAGCATTTCAGCCAGCGGATCCTGCACATATTTTTGGATCACGCGCTTGAGGGGGCGCGCGCCATAGGCCGGATCGTAGCCCTTGTCGGCCAGCCAACTCCTGCCATTTTCGGTCAGTTCCAGTATGATCTTGCGATCCTCCAGCAACCGGTCCAGCCGTTTGAACTGAATGTCGACGATCGCGCCCATATCCTGCCGCCGCAGGCGGTGGAACAGGATGATTTCATCGACCCGGTTGAGGAATTCCGGCCGGAAATGCGAACGGACGACCTGCATCACCTCGCTATAGACGGCGGAGGAATCTTCGCCTTCCTTCTGCATGACCAGAAACTCCGAGCCGAGATTGGAGGTCATGATGATGACGACATTGCGGAAATCCACGGTGCGGCCCTGGCCATCGGTCAGGCGACCGTCATCTAGTACCTGCAGCAAGACGTTGAATACGTCGGGATGGGCTTTTTCTATTTCGTCGAATAGTACGACCTGATAGGGCCGACGCCGCACCGCTTCGGTCAAGGCGCCGCCCTCCTCATAGCCGACATAGCCGGGCGGCGCGCCGATGAGCCGGGAAACCGAATGTTTTTCCATATATTCCGACATGTCTATGCGGACCATCGCCGTTTCGTCGTCGAACAGGAACGACGCCAGAGCCTTGGTCAGTTCTGTCTTGCCGACGCCGGTCGGGCCGAGGAACATGAAGGAGCCGATCGGGCGGTTGGGGTCCTGCAAACCGGCGCGGGCGCGGCGAACGGCCGTCGCCACCGACGCGACCGCTTCGCGCTGGCCGACAACCCTTCGCGCAAGTTCATCCTCCATTTTCAGGAGCTTGGCTCGCTCTCCCTCCAGCATTTTATCGACCGGCACGCCAGTCCAGCGTGACACGACCTGAGCAATCTGGTCCGGGGTGACCTCTTCGTCGACCAGAACTTCGCCGGACTTGGCTTCGTTCTCGGCGAGTGTGCGCTCCAGTTCGGGTATGATTCCGTAGGTCAGCCGCCCGGCTTCAGCGTAATCGCCCTTGCGCTGGGCGATCAGTAGATCATTGCGCGCCGCTTCAAGCTTTTCCTTCATCTTCTGGGCCGCGCCGAGCTTGTCTTTTTCCGCTCGCCAGCGCGTCGTCAGTTCGGCGGATTTTTCGCTCAATTCGGCAAGCTCGCCTTCCAATCGCTGCAGCCGGTCCTTGGAGGCTTGATCGGTCTCTTTTTTGAGCGCCTCCTGCTCGATCTTGAGCTGCATGATGCGCCTGTCGAATTCATCGAGTTCTTCCGGCTTCGAATCGACCTGCATTCGTAGGCGTGAGGCCGCTTCATCCATCAAATCGATGGCTTTGTCGGGCAGAAAGCGATCGGCAATATAGCGATTGGATAAAGTCGCGGCCGCGACTAGGGCGGAATCGCTGATCCGCACGCCGTGATGGAGCTCGTATTTTTCCTTCAGGCCACGCAGGATGGAAATCGTGTCCTCGACCGTCGGTTCGCTGACGAAAACCGGCTGAAAGCGCCGCGCCAAAGCCGCGTCTTTCTCGACATGTTTGCGATATTCGTCGAGCGTGGTCGCCCCGACGCAATGTAATTCGCCACGCGCCAATGCTGGCTTGAGCAGGTTGGAGGCGTCCATCGCGCCGTCCGCCTTGCCGGCGCCGACCAGGGTGTGCATTTCGTCGATGAACAGAATGACGCCGCCTTCGGCCGCCGTCACTTCATTCAAGACGGCTTTCAGGCGCTCCTCGAATTCGCCGCGATATTTCGCGCCGGCAATCAAGGCGCCCATGTCCAGGGCCAGAAGACTCTTGTCGCGCAGGCTCTCTGGCACGTCGCCATTGACGATCCGCAGCGCCAGGCCTTCGACGATCGCCGTCTTGCCGACGCCGGGCTCGCCGATCAGAACTGGATTATTCTTCGTGCGGCGGGACAGAACCTGAATCGTACGCCGGATTTCCTCGTCGCGGCCAATGACCGGGTCGAGTTTGCCCTCGCGCGCCGCCTCGGTAAGGTCGCGCGCGTATTTTTTCAGTGCATCATAGGCGTTTTCCGCGGAAGCCGAATCGGCGGTGCGGCCCTTGCGCAAATCCTCAATCGCCTTGTTCAGGCCCTGCGCATTGGCGCCGGCCTTGGCGAGGATTTTGCCAGCCTCGCTGCTTGAATCCATGGCGAGAGCGAGCAATAGCCGCTCGACGGTCACGAAAGAATCGCCGGCCTTCTGGGCGATTTTTTCGGCGCTCTCGAAAAGCCGCGCGGTGGCGGGGGCAAGATAGAGCTGCCCGGCGCCCGAACCTTCAACACGGGGGAGCTTGGCCAATGCCAATTCGACTTGTTGCAACGCTTCTCGCGAACGGCCGCCGGATTTGTCTATGAGACCGGCGGAAAGGCCCTGTTCGTCGTCGAGCAGTACTTTGAGCAGATGAAGCGGGGTAAATTGCTGGTGGCCTTCGCGGACGGCCAAGGATTGCGCGGATTGGACAAAACCGCGCGCGCGTTCGGTAAATTTCTCGATATTCATATCAATCCTCCAAGCCCACGACGGTCCCCCGCTAGGCGAGACTGCGCGTCATACGAGATGGCCCCTTCCGGCGGCCTCGGGAGTGATATGGGAACGTCTTTGCCGGTTGAAAGGGCGCCGGATTTGAAAGCTTGGCTTTTTTGAGACTTTTGACGATCGATAAAAAACGGCGCCCCGAGGGGCGCCGCAATCTTTTAATGCCTATGTTTTCGGAAAGAATCAATTCAGTCCGCCGAACTGGTCTCGGGCAAAGGCGCGGCGTCGCCGCCTTCGGCTCCCGTCTCGGGGCGAACCCTGCGCCGGCGGCGGGGGCGCAGATGAAAACGGTTCTCGCCGTCGTCTTCGCTTGGCGTGGGCCCAAAATCCACAGGTGGCGGCGCTGCCGCGCTTTGCTCGACGAATGCTTCGGGTGGAGCTTCCATCTGCGGCGCAAGCGGGCGCGACGGCGCAGTGATGAAAGCCGGCAAAGCGGAGCTTATCGCGTCGAAATCGACGCGCGGCTGCTCCTGCCCGGCGGGGCTGGGCTCAAACCGTTGCTGTTGATCGCGAAAGCGGTTCCGGCCCTGTCCGTGCGGTCGCTCGCCGCCATTGCGCTCGCCCTGTTGACCGAACCGCCGGTCGTTGCGGGGCTGGCGGTCTTGCCGGTCTTGGCGTTCGCCACTGGATTGGGGAGCGCGTTCCGGATTTCTTTCCTGGCGCTCCGGCCGGTCGTTCCGCCGTTCACTTTGATCGCCATTAAACGCCGGGCGGTCGAAATAGGGTTGCGGCTGGCCGCCATATCCCATTTGCCCGCCATCTGGCTGCGGTTGTTGAAAAGGAGGAGTTTGGGGTGTGCGCTCTAAAGGAGAAGCGAAACGGTCGGGCAAGGCGACGAAATCGTCGTCCTCGTCTCCTTCGTCGAATTCCTCGCCGTTCCGCCCATAGCCCATTTGCGCCTGTTGTTGGGCGGCCTGCGCGGCGGCGATCATCCGGAAATAGTGCTCGGCGTGCTGCAACAAATTTTCGGCAGCGACGGGATCGCCGGAAGATTGGGCGTCGCGCGCGAGTTGCAAATATTTCTCGGCGACGTGCTGCGCCGTGCCACGGATTTTTACGTCCGGGCCGTTGGATTCATAAGTCCGCGACAGCGGGTTCGGGCCTTTTCGATTGTTGCGACCACGCATGCGCTTGTTTTGACCAGGTCTCATTGACAATCCCTGAGTAATAATAGAGCGAAGCGATAACCATCGCCTGCGCATAAAGGCATCATCGCCTCATGCTAGTCACCATGGCGCGGCTATTTGGCGTTTTCGCCTTCACCGGCCATGTTCGCGGAATTCCCGCAAACTTTTTTCCGTCTAACAAGAGGGAATCGGCAGATCCTACCACGTCGCTCAAGTCGCGTCTGATGGGCCCGAACTCACGAATCCAAACGATTCCTTGTCTACCGGAACCGGATGATGACCGAGCCCTGCTGCGATTAAATGATGCGCAACTAGGTATTTGCTGCGGAGCAGACTAGACGTTTTTTTGTGCCTAGCCAAGTCCAAACTTAGCGAACCAGACGGAAGACCGAACCAGACCGCTACAGGGCTTGAATGGCGACAACCCGGTCCCGCCGTCCGCCGTCCGGGAAGATTTTCGCTTGGGAAAATCCTTCCGCCTCCAGAATAAAGGTCACATCTGAGGCTTGCCGCCACCCGATTTCAAAACAGGCGGCGCCGCCTTGTCGCAATAGCCGTTTGAGATTAGGGGCGATTCGACGATACGGAACGAGACCGTCCTCGCCGCCATCGAGAGCCAGAATCGGATCGAAGGCGGCGACTTCCGGCTCCAACGCGGCGATTTCGCGACGGGCTATATACGGCGGGTTCGATACGATCAGATCGAAATGGCCTTGCAGCGCTTCCGTCCAGTCTCCGCAAATAACGCCTGATCGCTGGGAAAGGCCGCAAAGCGTTAGATTATGATGGGTCGCGGCGCAGGCGACGGGTGAAATATCAACGCCAACGCCGAAGGCGTCGTCGCGACAACTAAGGAGCGCGCATAAAATTGCGCCGGACCCCGTCCCCAGATCGAGAATACGCGGTCGGACGATGTTTTTCGCTTCGAGAATGGCCAGGGCCGCGTTGACCAGCGTCTCGGTGTCGGCGCGGGGATCCAGCACTTCGGGATCGACACGCAGATCCAGCCCATAAAAGCCGCTGCGCCCCAGAATGCGGCTGACAGGTTCGCCGGCCAATCGACGCGCTGCAAATTGTTGCAACAGTGTCGCGGCGCCAAGACCCAAACGCCGTTCCGCGTGCGTTGAAAGGACCAGCGGCGTCAAGCCTGTCGCCTCTTCCAACAAGTGGCGCGATTCGAGCGTAGCCGGCTCCTTGCCGGCGGCGGCTAGGGCCGCCGCCAGTTTTTTCCTCGCCTGGGCCAAAGTTTCGGTCGCGGCGAAGGTTGGCGAATTAGCGTCCAGCTTCAGGCTCCAAGCGCTTTGCCCAACACGCGCGTCAGACGGGCGGCGAAAGCGGCGGCGTCTTGCGGCGCCTCGCCATCCATAAGCCTGGCCTCGTCGAAGAGAAGCCAAACGGCGTCTTCGAACAGGTTCTTGTCGCTCGCCTTAGCTTGCGATTCCAGGGCGATCACCAGCGGATGCGAGGGATTGACCTCAAGCACCGGCTTCATGCCGCCAGAATCCTGGCCGTGTGAGGCAAGGATTTGCTGCAGGCGCAGGTCGAGACCGAATTCAGGCGCCACGAGGCAGGCCGGGCTCTCCGAAAGACGGTCGGAAACGCGAACGTCCTCCACCACGGCTTCCAGCGTCTGTTTCGCAAGAGCGACGAAATCAGCGACGGATCCAGAGTCCGTCGCCGCTCTGTTCCCGTCGATAAAGTCGATTGAGTTTATGTCAGCCGCCCCTTGGGTCACGGATTTGAAGGGTTTGCCCTCATATCCAACCGCGGTCTGGACCCAGAAAGCGTCCACCGGGTCTGAAAGCAGCAGGACTTCGACGCCTCTTGCTCGAAATCCTTCGAGTTGTGGGCTTGCGGCTATGCGATCAGCGCCTTCGCCGGCGATATAATAAATGGCGGTCTGATTGGGCCGCAGGGCCGCGACATAATCGGCCAGCGAACGCTTCGCTTCTTTTTCGGCTGTCGTGGCGAATCGCGACATTTTCAACAGGACATCGCGGCGCTCGGGGTCTTCATAAAGGCCCTCTTTCAACACGGCGCCGAAATTTTTCCAGATTTCCGCAAATTTTTCGGCGTCCGTTTCCGCCAGTTTGGCGATTTCTTGCAAAACACGATTGGCGACGCCTTTCTTGATCGCGGCGAAGAGATGGCTCTGCTGAACCACTTCGCGGGAAACATTGAGCGGCAGATCAGGCGAATCGACAACGAGCCGCACGAATCGCAGATACCCGGGCAAGAGGTCGGCGTCGCGTGAAATCAGCACTCTACGGGAATAGAGCTTTGCGCGACCTTTGCGCGCGGGATCGAACAGGTCGAACGGGCGCGACCCGGGAACGAAGGCCAGAACCGTATATTCGGCGCGACCTTCCGCGCGCCAGTGAACAGTCAGGTCGGGATCGTCGAACTGGCCCGCCAGCTCCTGATAGAATTCCTTATATTGTTCTGGCGTGATTTCGCTCTTACTTTTTGTCCAGAGCGCCGCGCCTTCGCCGATGCGGCGGGGCTCCGCGCCGGGCTTTTCGATCAAATCGATCGGCGTAGCGACGGCCGCGGAATGTTCGTTGATGATCGTTTCGATCTTTTGCTGGTCAAGGTAGACTTTGGATTCTTCATTGAGGTGCAAAATGACACGCGTGCCGCGCAATGGAGCCTGTTCCACACCGATGGCCGCGATTTCATAATCGCCCTTACCGTCAGAACTCCAGCGCCAGGCATGATCTTCCCCGGCTCTTCGGGTTTCGACGACAACGAGGTCCGCAACCATGAAGGCCGAATAGAAGCCGATACCGAATTGGCCAATCAATTCAGCCGCCTCACCTTCTGACCCCTTCACTTTTTCCAGAAAGGCGCGGGTGCCAGAATTGGCGATCGTGCCCAGTGCAACCGAAAGATCCTCCTGGGACATCCCGACGCCGTTATCTTCGACGTTGAGCGTCGACGCGTCCGGATCAAGCGCCACGCGAATCGCGAAGGGCGTGCCGTCACTGACCAGGGCGGGGTCGCAGTTGGCCTCATAGCGCAGCTTTTCGCATGCGTCGGCGGAGTTGGAGATCAGTTCTCTGAGAAAAATATCGCGTTCAGAATAAATCGAATGCACCATGAGATGCAGCAGACGAGCCACGTCCGCCTGAAAAACATGACGTTCGCCCGTCATTGTCGCAGCTTCCGAATCCATATTGCCCACTCTGGTTCTTTCAAATTCTGCCATTGGAGCTTTGCTCCGAGCCGCAATATCGCGGCGCACCCGCCCAGTTTCAAGATGAAACCGCATGGGCGACGTCTTTCAGTTGGCAGTATCAGGAATGAATGAGCCGATCGGAAAAACCCGATCGGCTCAAAGTCTGGAGGATAGCTGGGTTATCGCCGGAAAATCACGTCTGCTAGGGGGGCTGCGTCGACGCGAAACAATCCGGGGCAATACCCTCCGACCGAGATGTTTTTGCAACCACAAATGAGCGAGCGAAGGGCGGCAAGGCGGCAGAAATATGATTTAATAATTTTGAATCAAAGCTTAAGCGCAAAATCGCCGATAGACAGATGCGCTCTGGCATTCTCCATCTGTGCTTGCGCCAGAAAAAGAACCGCGCGATCATCGGCGGCCATTTTCATCCAACCCCAAGTCTTTCCGCTTGAGCGACGATCGCACCGAACCGAATTTCAAGCTTCTGCGCTTGCCAGGCGCCATGGCAAGCGCGCCGCCCGGCCCGCTGGTCGGCTTCGACCGGCGCGAACTGCAGGCTATATTCAATATTTACGGGCGAATGGTCGCCGATGGAATCTGGCGCGATTATGCGATGGATTTCTTGCCGAACCGGGCGATCTTTTCGATTTTTCGTCATCACGGCGAGGCCGCCTATTACCGGATCGTCAAGGAACCGAAGGGTGTGCGCAAACCGGGGGCTTATTCGATCGTCATGCAGACGGGCTTGATCTTGAAGCGCAGCGCGGAACTGCCGCGGCTTCTTGCGGCGTTCGAAAAAAGGCCGAGACTTGTATAGTTCTTGAGATCAGTCAAAGCTTGCGCAACGCGACTTCCTCGATGCGATGGCTCGATCCCTTGGTCAAGATCAAGCTGGCGCGCGCGCGCGTAGGCAGGATATTTTCATGCAGATTGCGCAAATTGGTGCGCTTCCAGATGCTGCGAGCGACTTCTTCGGCCTCGGCGTCGCTGACTTCGGAAAATTTCTTGAAATAGGACCTGGGGTCGCGAAAAGCGGTCGAGCGCAGCCGCATGAAGCGCGAGACATACCATTTTTCCAGTTGATCCTCGTCAGCGTCAAGGTAGACCGAAAAATCGAAAAAATCGGAAACGAAGGGGGTTTCCTTGCCATCGCGGGGCAGTCTGCTGGGCAGGAGCACGTTCACGCCTTCCACGATGAGGATATCTGGCCGGTCGACGCCGACGCTTTCATCCGGCACAACGTCGTAAGTCAAATGGGAGTAGACCGGAGCCTCGACATGGCTGCGTCCCGCCTTGACGTCTGACAGAAAGCGCAACAGCTTGGCGCTGTCATAGCTTTCCGGAAAACCTTTGCGCTCCAACAGGCCTTCTCGCTCCAACTGAGCGTTGGGGAGGAGGAAACCGTCCGTGGTGATGAGGTCGACCTTCGGCGTATTGGCCCAACGTGAGAGCAGGGCCTGCAAAACGCGGGCGGTCGTCGATTTCCCAACGGCGACGGAACCTGCGACGCCGATGATATAAGGCACTTTGCCGTCGTCCGCGCCGAGAAACCTCTGCGTCGCCTTGAACAATCCCTGGGTGGCGGCGACATAGAGAGCAAGCAGGCGCGACAGCGGCAGGTAAATGGCGATCACTTCTTCGAGCGAAATGGGATCGTTGATCGATTGCAGCCGTTTCAGATCGCTGATCGTCAGAGTCAACGGCGTGTCGGCGCGCAATTGCGCCCATTCTTCGCGCGTAAAATGGCGGTAGGGCGACAAATTTGGGCCCGGCGTTTCGGTGGCAGCTTCGTCGCGCAATTGTCTCACAAGTTCAACCAAGGCCGCCTCCAAGACGCGCCAAGCCGCCTATTACGGACGCGAGGCTTTTTCCTGATGGCCCGATTGCTGAGTGCGCCGGGCAAGTTCTTCGATTACATCCTGCAACGGAACGCCGCCGTCTTGAAGCAAGACCAATAGGTGATAGAGCACGTCGGCGGCTTCGGCTTTCAAACCCGCTCCATCGCGCTCGACGGCGGCAATGGCTGCTTCGAAGGCTTCCTCTCCGAATTTCTTGGCGATCCGCGCCGTGCCGGAATCGAGCAGGCTGCGCGTGTAGGATTTATCGGCGCTAGCAGCGGCCCGGTTCGCTATGAGCCGGGAGAGATCGTCGAGGGTGAAAGGTTCGGTCATAGGTCGGAGTCCGTTCAGGCGGCGGGCGGATCGAGGCGCATCGGCAGGCCTGCCTTGGCCATAAAGGCTTTGGCTTCGCCGATGCTGTATTCGCCGAAATGAAAGATCGAAGCCGCAAGAACCGCGCTGGCGTGGCCATCGCGCACGCCTTCGACGAGATGATCGAGAGTGCCGACCCCTCCGGAGGCGATGACAGGAATGGAGACGGCGTCGGCGATGGTCTGGGTCAATTCGATGTCGAATCCGATCTTGGCGCCGTCGCGATCCATTGACGTCAGGAGAATTTCGCCGGCGCCCAGATCGGCGACTTCCCGGGCATAGGCGACCGCGTCAATTCCGGTGGGTCGGCGGCCGCCGTGGGTGAATATCTCCCAACGGCCCGGGCGGACATTTTTGGCGTCAATCGCGACGACAATACACTGACTCCCGAATTTTTCCGCGCCCCTTCGGACGAAATCGCGGTCATGCACGGCGGCGGTCATGATAGACGCCTTGTCGGCGCCCGCCAGTAACAGGTTGCGGATGTCGTCGAGCGTACGAACGCCACCGCCGACGGTCAGAGGCATGAAACAGGCTTCCGCCGTGCGCCGCACGACATCGAGCAGCAAGCCGCGCTCCTCGTGGCTGGCGGTGATATCGAGGAAGCATAATTCGTCGGCTCCGGCTGCGTCATAGGCGATGGCGCTTTCGACCGGATCGCCCGCGTCGCGGAGATCGACAAAATTGACACCCTTGACGACCCGTCCGTCCTTGACGTCGAGGCAGGGTATTACGCGCGTTTTGAGCAATTAGCTTCTCCGTCGCTTTCAGGCCGCGCGCCTGGCCCTGATCAAGTCCAGCGCCTGTTGCGGATCGAGGCGCCCATCATAAAGCGCGCGGCCGCTGATCGCGCCGGCCAAACGGACGCAATCAGGGTGCAGCAGTCGCTCGACATCGGCGATGGAGGCGAGGCCGCCCGAGGCGATGACGGGAATAGCGAGGGCGTCGGCGAGCGCCAGTGTGGCTTCGATATTCAGCCCCTTCAGTACGCCGTCTCGGGCGATGTCGGTGTAGATTATGGCTGAGACGCCGACGTCCTCAAAGCGTTTGCCGAGTTCGATGGCGGTCAGTTGTGAAGATTTCGCCCAGCCATCGACGGCGACCAGACCGTCGCGCGCATCGATGCCGACCGCGATCCGACCCGGATTTTTCCGGGCGGCTTCGCGGACAAGTTCCGGATCGCGCACTGCCGCCGTGCCGATGATGACCCGTGCGACGCCCTTGCCGAGCCAGCCGTCGATGGTGCGCATGTCGCGAATGCCTCCGCCGAGTTGCACCGGCATTTTGGTCAAAGCGGCGAGAACGGCGTCCACGGCGGCGGCGTTCATCGGTTTGCCGGCAAAGGCGCCGTCGAGGTCGACGACGTGCAGATATTCAAAGCCTTGCCGTTCGAAAACCAACGCCTGCGCGGCCGGGTCGTCGTTGAACACTGTCGCTTGCGTCATGTCGCCATGGATTAGGCGAACGCATTGGCCGCCTTTCAGATCGATTGCCGGGAACAGGATCACGGACGCCACCTCAAAAAATTGGAAATCAGCCGCAGTCCCATTGTCTGGCTCTTTTCGGGGTGAAACTGGACGCCAACGATCGTGTCGCGCCCCACGATGGCGGTCAATGCGTCGCCGTAATCGGTCGTCGCAATTATGTTTTCGCGATTTGACGGGCGAAGATGGTAAGAATGGACAAAATAAGCGTGAAGTCCTTGTTCCCCCGTAGGAATGTCCTTCAGCAGCGCGTGTGGCCTTGTGGGGGTGAGGTTATTCCATCCCATATGCGGGATTTTCAGCGCGGGATCGCCTGGCCGGATCGGGACGACCTCGCCGCCGATCCAGCCCAGGCCCGGCGTCACTCCATGTTCCAGACCACGTTCCGCCAATAATTGCATGCCGACGCAGATTCCGAGAAAGGGGGCGCCGCGCGTTTCGACTGCTTCGGTCATGGCCTCGACCATGCCGTCAATCGCGAGAAGACCGCGCCGGCAATCGGCAAAAGCGCCCACCCCAGGAAGAACCACCCAATCGGCCTGACGAACGTCTTGCGGATCGCTGGTGACGAGGATCGGCGCCGTCTGCCCGACTTCACGGGCGGCGCGCTCGAAAGCCTTGGCGGCCGAATGCAGATTGCCGGAGCCGTAATCGATGATGGCGACGCTCAACGCTTGGTCTCCTGCGGCGGAAACAGTCCCAAAAGGTCGGCTCCGATATTCTGTGTGGGCGATCCCAACCGGTCGCCGGGGGCGATGGCGGGCTTCGCCGGCGCGCTTGGCGCGATGACCTGAGGCCGGTCCCTTCGGCGATTAAAATAAAGACTTTCCGCTTCGCCGATCGACTCGCCAAGCGCCAAGCCCTGCAAAAGATAGCCGGAACGCGACAGGCGCGCTTGGTGGAATCGATCCGCTTCCAAGCCGAAGCCCAAAGCACCAACCAGATAGATGAACAAGGTGGCGCCGGGCTGCAGGTGGGCGAGCGCGCCAATTATTGCGACCAGAGAGGTCCAGGCAAACCAAAGCGCCAAGGCAAGCCACAGCCCATGCCAAAGCGCCCAACCGGGCGTTAGCAGGGATGCCTTCCAATCGAAACCCTGCCGCACCAGCACCGCTTCTTCCGCCACTTGCAGCGGCGAGAGGCCGGAGGGAAGGTAAACCGCATAGATTTGCATGTCCTCAATTCGCCCTTTCAGAGCACTCCCTTGGTCGAAGGCACACGGTCGCTCTGACGCGGGTCAATGGCCACGGCGGCGCCCAAGGCTCGCGCCACGCCCTTGAAACAGCTTTCCGCTATATGGTGGCTGTTCACGCCATATAGCGTTTCGATATGCAGGGCTATTGCGGCGTTCTGGGCGAGGGCCTGGAAGAATTCGCGTACCAGTTCGGCGTCGAAGTCGCCAATCCTAGCTTGTGGAAACTGCGTTCGAAACACCAGGAAAGGTCGTCCCGAAACGTCGACGGCGACACGTGTCAGCGTTTCGTCCATAGGCAAGTGAACGTCGGAATAGCGCACAATGCCGTGCAAATCCCCCAGAGCCTTCCGCAAGGCCTGGCCTAGGGCGATGCCGACATCCTCCACCGTATGGTGCTGGTCGATATGCAGATCGCCTTTGGCGTCGATCTCTATGTCCATCAGCGAATGGCGCGCCAACTGATCAAGCATATGGTCGAAAAAGCCAATTCCGGTAGAAATTTTGCTATTGCCGGCGCCCTCGATCGTGAGGCTCACGGAGACGGCGGTTTCTTTAGTCTTGCGTGTGATTTCGGCCTGGCGCGTCATTCTTTCTTTCCTTGCCCTGCGGCTGCGCGGCTTGTAGCAAAAGACGCGCCGTTTCGCCACTCTCCCGTCAAACGGACTTGTAACCGTCGCTTTGCCGCAATAGATGCGCTTGCAAAGAGTGGAAAAATCGGCCGCGCTGGAAAGTTTCACATGAACGATCGCTCGAATCCGCCCTCCATGCACGCAACGACCATTGTTCTGGTGCGCAAGGGCGGCAAAACTGTCATTGCCGGGGACGGTCAGGTGAGCTTTGGACAGACCGTCATCAAGGGCAACGCCCGCAAGGTGCGCCGTCTTGGCAAGGGGCAGGTGATCGTCGGCTTCGCCGGCGCAACCGCCGACGCCTTCACCTTGTGTGAGCGTCTCGAAGCCAAATTGGAGCAATATCCAGGTCACCTACTGCGCGCCTGCGTGGAATTGGCCAAGGATTGGCGAACCGACCGTTATCTGCGGCGGCTTGAAGCGATGATGCTGGTCGCGGACAAGAATGCAGCTTTGGTCCTGACTGGAAATGGCGATGTTTTGGAGCCCGAACAGGGACCGGATGGCGCAGTCATGGGCATAGGCTCGGGCGGAAACTACGCCTTGGCCGCGGGGCGGGCGCTGCTCGATACTTCCATGGACGCAGAGGCCATCGCCCGTCGAGCCTTGCAGATTGCGTCCGAAATCTGCGTCTATACCAATTCCAACTTTGTCGTCGAAAGCGTCGAATCCCTTTGACCCTCGACAAAGTCAGCCCCAAGGCCTGATTGCATGAGCGAACTTTCCCCCCGCGAAATCGTCTCCGAACTCGATCGTTACATCATCGGACAGAAAGACGCCAAACGCGCGGTCGCCATCGCACTGCGCAATCGCTGGCGGCGGCTGCGACTGGAGGGAATCATGCGCGAGGAGGTCTTGCCGAAGAATATTCTGATGATCGGCCCCACTGGTTGCGGCAAGACGGAGATCGCCCGCCGCCTTGCGCGTCTCGCCAATGCGCCCTTTCTCAAGGTCGAAGCGACCAAATTCACCGAAGTCGGCTATGTCGGCCGCGACGTCGAACAGATCGTGCGGGACCTGGTCGAAATCGGGATCTCCCTTGTGAAGGAGAACAAGCGGAAGGACGTCGCCGCGCGCGCGCAGTTGGCGGCGGAAGAACGAATCGTCACAGCCTTGGTCGGGGCCAACGCCAGTCCCGCAACCCGCGACTCGTTCCGCAAGAAGCTCCGCGCCGGGGAATTGGAAGACAAGGAAATCGAAGTCGAGATTTCTTCGAGCGCTAATCCGTCCATGCCGATGTTCGATTTGCCTAACATGCCCGGCGCCTCAATCGGCGCGATTTCACTGGGCGATATTTTTGGCAAATCCTCCCGGCCGAAACAGCAAAAATTGCAGGTTAAAGACGCTTATGCGCCTTTGCAGGCCGAAGAAAGCGAAAAATTGCTCGACCAGGACTTGATCGTCCGGCTGGCGATCCGCGAAGTGGAGAACAACGGCATCGTCTTCCTTGATGAAATCGACAAGATCTGCGCGCGCGACGGGCGCAGCGGCGACGTGTCGCGGGAAGGCGTGCAACGGGACCTGCTTCCCTTGATAGAAGGAACGACAGTGGCGACGAAACATGGGGCGGTAAAAACCGACCATATCCTGTTCATCGCCTCAGGCGCCTTCCATGTCGCCAAACCGTCAGATCTTTTGCCGGAGTTGCAGGGCCGGCTGCCAATCCGCGTCGAACTTTCCTCGCTCGACGAGGAGGATTTCAGGAGAATCCTCACCCAGCCTGAAGCCAGCCTGGTCAAACAATACTGCGCCTTGTTGGCGACGGAGGGCGTGAATTTGAAATTCACCGACGACGCTATCGACGCTTTGGCGCGGCTGGCGGTGCAGGTTAACGCCAGTGTCGAGAACATCGGCGCCAGACGTTTGCAGACGGTGATGGAACGAGTGCTCGACGAGGTGAGTTTCGCTGCTGCGGATCATTCCGGTAAGGACGTCACGATCGATGGCGAATATGTCGAAAACCGCGTCGGCGATCTGGCGCGCAATGTCGATTTGAGCCGCTTTATTTTGTAAGGGCGCTGGTCGAGACATATCACCGTCGCGAAACGGAGCTAACCATCGCGGCAATCGTTGATTGCGAAATGCCTTGGTTGCCTTGTTCGTGGCGTCTATTGGCGCCGTCAATGCCACTCCTCAGTGTTTTCGGTCGCAGTTGAGGGCCGACAGGCCGCTTGTCTCGGGGTTAGCCATGAGTAAAGCTGGCGCCTACCTATCGGGTATGAGCATTCTTGGCATGTTTTGTTTTAGCAGCGGCGGCCGCGCCGAAAATTTGCTTGAAATGATTTTTGGCCACCTCAAGGCGCCGGTGGAATCGCATCAGAACTCTGCCAGTCCATCACGTCGAAATGGTCATCATTCTTTCAAGTCTGACCGTTTTGCGTGGCGGAAGCACTCGGGTCACGAAGCTAGCGCTAGAGGTGACGATTCGACGCCATCGCCCGCGTCGATGAAACTGAGCTATGCCGAAGTATGGGGCGTTAACGCGAGCGGGCTGGAAAGCGCTCGCGATATGATCGCAAAGGTGTCGGAGGGCGATAGCACGTTGCGCCGTGGCGACGCTTTCATGACCTCTGAGGGTTTGCAGGTTTTTGTTGGCGACCGGAATGGCGATACGAAATTCGTACCGGTCGAGGCCGCCCCTCAAATCAGCCGGGCATTAAAAGCGCAGCTCAAGGCGCTGGAAAAATCGCCTGCCGCGAAACCAGTCCGCGTAGCGCGTGTGAAATCACGCGTCGATTCGGCCTCTGGCGCCCCTGTTACTACAAGCAAACCGGAAAAAGCGACGACGCAAGTGGTTAAGGATCGGTTGATTGAGACGCCGAACGGCAAAATTATCCGGCTCGTCGGCGGCTACGCCGGCTGAACCAGACGCGGGAGGTTAGACAGGAGCAAACGACGCGCCTCTTGCCAGAGCATCAGGTGAAAGCCATAAGACTGCGGTCTCCTCCTTCCCGTCGGACTGCAATGACGATCTTTCCCGAACGCGTCTTTTCCGGAATCCAGCCCACCGGCAATTTGCATCTCGGCAATTACCTGGGCGCCATCGTCAAATTTGTGGCGCTGCAAAAGACGCACGAGTGCCTGTTTTGCGTCGTCGACCTGCATGCGATCACCGTGCCGCAGGATCCGGGAGAACTGCGGCAGGCGATCCGCCGCATCGCCGCCGCCTATATCGCCTCTGGCCTCGATCCGGTCAAAAACATCATTTTCAACCAGAGCCAGGTCGCCGAACACGCCGAACTTGCCTGGATTTTCAATTGTGTCGCCCGCATGGGCTGGCTCAATCGCATGACCCAGTTCAAGGAAAAGGCCGGCAAGGATCGCGAGAACGCATCGATCGGGCTTTTCGCCTATCCGGCGTTGATGGCGGCGGACATTCTGCTTTATCGCGCCACCCATGTGCCAGTCGGCGAAGACCAGAAGCAGCATATCGAACTGGCGCGCGATATTGCGCAAAAATTCAACACCGATTTCGCCGGTTCAATCGCCGCCAACGGTCATGATGGCCCGTTCTTCCCTTTGCCGGAGCCGCTGATTCAAGGACCGGCGGCGCGGGTGATGAGTCTGCGCGACGGTCTCAAGAAAATGTCGAAATCCGATCCGTCCGATTTTTCGCGGATCAATCTTTCCGACGACGCCGAAGCCATTGCGCAAAAGGTCCGCAAGGCCAAGACCGACCCGGAACCCTTGCCTTCCGATGTCGAAGGTCTGGCGGGTCGACCTGAAGCGGAAAATCTCGTCGGAATTTATGCCGCTCTCTCCGATTCGCCACGCGAAAGCGTCCTCCAAGATTTCGGCGGCGCGCAGTTTTCCGCTTTCAAGAACGGTTTGGTCGATTTGGCGGTTGCTAAGCTAAGTCCGATCGGCGGGGAGATGCGTCGGCTGGAGGACGATCCCGCCTATATCGACTCGATCTTGCGCGACGGCTCGCTCCGCGCGCGCGAATTGGCCGGGCCGGTCATGGACCAAGTGAAGGATGTCCTGGGTCTGATCCGCTGAATTGGGCATTTTTCCGTTACCGCCCCTTTCACGGGGACGGCTGCGCCCTATCTCACTCTTATCCATCTCCGGCCTTGAACCGGACGATATCGGAGGCACGCATGTTCATCCAGACCGAAGCCACGCCCAATCCCGCCACGTTGAAATTTCTGCCCGGTGGCCAGGTTCTCGAAAACGGGTCGCGGGAAATAGAGAACGCGGAAGAGGCCCGGGTTTCGCCTCTTGCCAGCGCGCTTTTCGCAATCGACGGGGTCAGCGGCGTGTTTTTTGGCCCTGATTTTATTTCCGTGACCAAATCCTCCGGTGAATGGCAGCACCTCAAGCCTGCCATTCTTGGCGCGATCATGGAGCATTTCATGTCCGGCGAGCCGCTCCTCGGCTCGAACGCCCTTGACGCCGATCGGGCGGCAAGCGAGTTCTATGCGCCGGAAGACGCCGAAACGGTGTCGACTATCAAGGAGTTGCTAGAATCTCGGGTGCGGCCCGCCGTCGCGGGGGATGGCGGCGACATCGTTTTTCGCGGATTCAAGGATGGAGTTGTCTATTTGCAGATGAAAGGCGCCTGTTCCGGTTGTCCGTCATCGACGGCGACGCTTAAGCGGGGCATCCAGAATCTGCTTTGCCATTTCCTTCCCGATGTCAAAGCAGTGGAGCAGGCGTGAACGCGCCGAAACGTCACCCTGACGGCGCGGAGCAATAACATCCGATGCGGATTCTCGCGCTCGATACGGCTTTGCCGGCCGCTTCCATCTGCATTCTCGACGGCGGAGCGCCGCAGCCGCTGGTCAGCGAATCGCTCCCTATGGAGCGCGGTCACGCCGAAGCTCTGATGCCGATGGTGGCGCGCGCGATGGCGCAGGTGGAAGGCGGCTTCGCTTCGCTGGATCGGGTTGCGGTTACGGTGGGGCCAGGTTCGTTCACCGGCATCCGCATCGGCATAGCCGCTGCGCGCGGCATCGCTCTCGCACGGGGCATCGAAGCCGTCGGCGTCTCCACGCTCGCGGCATACGCGGCGCCTTTGTTGTTTGAGGAACCCGACGGGATCGTCGCCGCGGCCATCGACGCGCGGCACGGTCATGTGTTTTTTACGGCTTATGGACCGGGTGGGCGTGTATTGACCTCGCCGCGCATCCTTCCTTTGCGGGACGCCTGCCGCCTTCTCGGCGCCGGACGCGTTCGCGTCGTCGGTTCCGGCGCTTTGCTCCTCAAGGAAGAAGCCGCCAAAATCGGTTGTGATGTCACCGTTGTCAATGCCACGCCGGCGCCCGATATTTTCGCAGTAGCCCGGCTTGGTCTCGCCGCGGACCCTGGCAATGCGCCCGCGCGTCCGCTTTATCTCAAGGCGCCGGATGTCAAACCCAAGATCAACCAAGCCCTCCCGCACGCGTCCCCATGAAACAACCCCTGTTCTGGCCTGGCCAGCCCGCCTTGGCCGCGCCGCGTGCGCTGCGCCCGCCCGACAGCGCCGCCTGCGCCGTTTTGCACGCCTCAAGCTTCGCTCATCCCTGGTCCGCCTCTGAATTCGAGGCCTTGCTCGCCGATCCCGCATGTTCGGGCGAAGCAATTGAGGCAAAAGGCCGCCTTGCCGGTTTTATACTATCGCGTCGCGCGGTCGACGAGGCTGAAATCCTGACGATTGTCGTCGTTTCTCGCTGGCGTCGGCTAGGTTGTGGACAAAGGCTTATTGCCGCTCATCTGTCGCGATTGTCGGCCTTGGGCGTAACAAAACTTTTTCTTGAGGTCGACGAGGCCAATGTTGCCGCTTTGGCGCTTTACCGCCGTCACGGTTTCACTGAACAGGGGATGCGGAAGGCTTATTATGTCAAACCAGATGGGTCGCGGGCCAACGCGCTGATCATGGGTCGGGAGCTGACCTGAGCTTGTCGGCGGCAGGGCGAAAAATGCCATAAATGTGTCATCTGTCGCGCTTATCGGGCGGCATGGCTTATGTCCGCACTTTCTTTCTTCTTTTGGCCCTTTGCGGCTTCTACGTCATCGGCGTGCCCGTCCAGCGGCTGGCTAGGCGCCGCGGCTGGGCTCTGGCGCGGCTGATCCCGCCGTTTTTCGCTCGAACCATCTGCGTATTGCTGGGCTTGCGCATCCGCTTCGAAGGTGAGGATTTGGGTCCCAAGCCACGGATGATTGTCTCCAATCATGTCTCCTGGAGCGATATTCTTGTTTACGCCAGTCTTGAGACGCCCTGTTTTGTCGCCAAGAGCGAAGTGGCGGAATGGCCTTTGCTAGGAACTTTCGCCCGGGTACAGGACACGATTTTCGTGCGTCGCGACAATCGCGCCGATGTGCCTCGGGTCAATGCAGCCATGGCGGAAAAGATGATGCAGGGCGAGGACATCTTGTTGTTTGGGGAGGGCACCTCGAGCGACGGCGAGGGCGTACTCTCGTTCAAACCGTCGCATTTCGCCGCCGCTCGCGATCTTTTGCGGCTTTATCCGGCCGTCACTTCGGTGACGGTCCAGCCCGCCGCCATCGCTTATACCAGCGCGAAGGGCAAGAAACTCGACGCCGCCGGTCGGCGCCGTCTGGCCTGGTTCGGCGACGCAGAGCTTGCCCCTCACATCTGGCTTTTGCTGAAAAGCGCACCGGTTGAATGCGTCGTGCATTTCGGAGCTCCATTGGCTTTCTGCGCCGAAAGCGAGCGCAAGGCGATCGCCTTGGAAACGGAACGGCGGGTGCGGGAACTGGCCGAGGCCCAGCTTGCGTTCTGAGCAGCCGGAGGAAAATCAAATTTTCCGCCACATCGCTTACCGGATGCGGTAATATCCGTTATCTATCGGAAAACCCTGTCGTCCCGGAGGGACATTCTCGATTTTGAAGCCAGATCTCAATTCCCGTCGGCCCGAAACCGCGATCGCGGCCACGAATCCCACGCCGCTGCAGGCCGGCGTCAAAAAGCTCTTCGTCAAGTCCTATGGCTGCCAGATGAACGCCTATGACGCGGCGCGGATGGCCGATGTCCTGGCGCCGGAGGGCTATGCGGAAACGGGCGTCATCGAAGACGCCGACCTGATCGTGCTCAATACCTGCCACATCCGCGAAAAAGCGGCTGACAAGGTATTTTCCGAATTGGGCAAGGTGAGAATGCTGAAGGAGGCGCGCGAAGCCGCCGGCTTGACGACGACCATCGCCGTCGCTGGCTGCGTGGCGCAGGCGGAAGGCGCGGAAATCCTGCGCAAGCAACGCGCCGTCGATCTCGTCGTCGGTCCGCAGAGCTATCACCGCTTGCCGGAAATGTTGCGGCAGGCCGCGCTGGGGCCGGTGATCGATACGGATTTTCCGGTCGAGGACAAGTTCGACCATTTGGCTCAGCCGTCGGAAGAGAAGATCCGGCAACGCGGCGTGACAGCCTTTCTGACGGTTCAGGAAGGCTGCGACAAATTCTGCGCCTTTTGCGTCGTGCCTTATACCCGGGGCGCGGAAACGTCGCGGCCGGCCGGCAAGATTTTAGCGGAGGCCGAACGCCTTGCCCGCGCTGGCGTGCGCGAAATCACCCTCCTTGGTCAGAACGTCAACGGCTATCATGGCGAGGGCGAGGGCGGGAAAGACTGGTCCCTCGCCGACCTTTTAACTCGCCTCTCTAAAGTCGATGGCCTCGCGCGGCAGCGCTATATGACCAGCCACCCCAACGACATGAGTGAGGATTTGATCCGCGCTCACGCCGAACTGCCGTCGTTGATGCCATTCCTGCATCTGCCGGTGCAGTCGGGTTCGGACAGGATTCTCGACGCGATGAACCGCCGTCACACCGCCGCGGATTATGTTCGGCTGGTCGAACGCATCCGTCGGGCGCGGCCGGACATCGCCCTGTCGTCGGATTTCATCGTAGGTTTCCCTGGCGAGACCGAAGCGGATTTCGTCGCAACCCTGGAATTGGCGCGGGAAATCACTTTCGGCTCGACGTTTTTCTTCAAATATTCGTCCAGGCCGGGAACGCCCGGCGCTGACCTCGAAGATCAGGTGGCGGAAGAAATCAAGTCCGAGCGTCTGGGCCGGTTGCAGGAAGTGGTCGAGACGCAAAGACGCTCCTTCAATAGCGCGCTGGTCGGACGAACAATTGATGTCTTGTTCGAGAAGAAGGGACGCTATCCGGGCCAGATAGCGGGCAAATCGCCCTATCTTCAGCCGGTGCAGGTCGACGGCCCGGAAACATTGATCGGGCAGATCGCGCCGGTCGAAATTGTCGAATGCAGCTCCAATTCGCTTTTTGGCCGTCTCGCGGAAAGTTTTTCGCAAGCCCAGCCCACGCGGGAGGCGAATTGATCATGGCGCTTACGGACGGAACGTCGGGCCATTCGCCCGGGCAGGCCGAGCAAAACGCGGATTCCGTCTCATCGGATCTGACGCTGGCTCTGTACGACAATCGCACGGCGTCAATGGTTTTCGGCCACTACGACCAGAATCTGGCTCGAATCGAACGGCGGCTGAATGTCGTCCTGAACGCCAATGGCAATCATGTCGTCATCAAGGGTCCGGCGGAGGCCGCGGGTCATGCGCGGCGCGTGTTGCAAATTCTTTGCGAACGGGCCAGGTCCGGTGAACCAGCGACTTTGGGCGATGTCGATGGCGCGATTCAGGAATGCGCCTTGCAAGGCAATCTGTTTCCCAAGGAAACTCCGCCGACGCCTCGCTCCACCTTCGAACAGATTTCAACCCGCAAGAAGGGCGCGGTGCGCGCCCGCACCGCCGCGCAAGACCTTTACATCCGCGAATTGCGGCGTTTCGAACTGGTTTTCGCCGCCGGTCCGGCCGGCACCGGCAAGACCTGGCTCGCGGTCGGCCATGCGGTGGCCATGCTCGAACAGGGCGCCGTCGAACGTCTGATCCTGTCGCGTCCAGCGGTCGAAGCCGGCGAAAGGCTGGGTTTTCTGCCGGGCGATATGCGCGAAAAAGTCGATCCTTATTTGCGGCCGATCTACGATGCCTTGCAGGATTTCATGGACCCGCGCATGGTCGAACGCGGGATGCAGACCGGCATGATCGAGGTCGCACCGCTGGCTTTTATGCGGGGACGCACTTTGTCCAATGCGTGCGTCCTGCTGGACGAGGCGCAGAACGCCACGACAATGCAGATGAAAATGTTCCTGACCCGATTGGGCGAAGGATCGCGCATGATCGTCACTGGCGATCCGACCCAAACCGATTTGCCGCCTGGCCAGAAATCCGGTTTGAGCGAAGCAATTTCCCTGCTCGCCGGGCTTGAAGGCGTGGGTCATGTGACCTTTCGCGAGGAAGATGTGGTCCGGCACGATCTGGTTCGCCGCATCGTCGGCGCCTACGAGGCGGCGGCTCGGCGGGTGAACGAGGCGCCGGCGCCTCGCTCGAATCGCGACAAGGACTGGTCGCCATGAGCCTGGCCATCGAAACCAGGATCGATTGCGCAAGGTGGAGCGCGCTGGAGGGCCTTGACTTCCTGATCGCCGCCAGTCTGCAGGCGGCGCTCGAGGAGAGCGGCGACGATCTGCCCGAAGGCGCCGTCGTCAGCCTGCTTTTTTGCGACGACTTAGCGATCCGAGAGCTGAACCGGCAATTTCGCGGAAAGGACAAGCCAACCAATGTCTTGTCCTTTCCCGGCCCCGGACCGGTCGAAACCGCGCATTTTCTTGGCGATATCGCGATAGCCTATGAAACCGTCGCGCGCGAGGCGCAAGAGCAGGGCAAATCGCTTGAACAGCATTGCCGTCACATGATCGTTCACGGCTTCTTGCATCTTCTTGGCTACGACCACGAAGAAGACGAGGAAGCCGAGGCGATGGAGGCTATGGAAATCCGCATCCTGCGGCGAACGGGCGTTGATGACCCTTATCGCGAGGACCACAGAAAAGAGACGGTCGGCAATGAGCGCGCCTGAACGGGACACGGACGAAACCGCATCTGGCGAGCGAAGTCCGGGCAAGCAAGGCGGCTCGGTCATTGAGCGTTTGCGCGCATTGTTTGGAATGAGCGGCGCCTCCATCCGCGATGATATCGAGGATGCCTTGGACGACGCCTCGATCGCCGACGATTTCAGCCCTCAAGAACGCGCCATGCTCAAGAATGTGCTGGGCATGCATGAAATCAGGGTCAGCGACGTCATGGTGCCTCGCGCCGATATCATTTCGGTCTCGATCGACTTGTCGCTGGCGGAGGTTTTGATGACGTTTCGCACGGCGGGACATTCCCGCCTGCCGGTTCATGGTGAGACGCTCGACGATCCGCGCGGAATGGTTCACATCCGCGATTTCGTTGATTTCGTAGCCGCTTCGGCGGAAAAGATGCTCGCCCAAAGGCGAGGCAAACCGAGCGGCGCGGCCTCCGCATTGGAAACGTTGACCGGTGCGACAGAAGCTTCGAGCGCCCGTTACATTCCGATCGATTTGTCGATCCCCCTTGAGGTGGCGGGCATTTTGCGGCCGGTGCTCTATGCGCCGCCTTCGATGCCGGCGCTCGATCTGCTCGTTAAAATGCAGGCGACCCGCACGCACATGGCGCTAGTCATCGACGAATACGGCGGGACGGATGGCCTCGTATCGATCGAGGACATTGTTGAAGTGATCGTCGGCGACATCGAGGACGAGCATGATTTCGCCGAAAATCCGAAAATCGAATGTGTAGCGCCGGGCGTCTATGCCGCCGACGCCCGCGTCGGGCTGGAGGAAGCCTCGGAAATCACCGGACTCGATCTGAATGTCCACGGCGAGCGCGAGGAGGTCGACACGCTCGGCGGCCTCGCCGCCGCTTTCGCTGGTCGCGTGCCGATTCGCGGCGAGGTCGTTGCCAGTCCCGACGGTGATTTCGAATTCGATATTCTCGATGCTGATCCGAGACGCCTGAAACGTCTAAAATTGCGCCTGATCGATTCGAAAGCGGCCCGTGGGCAAGCGCAGGAAAGCCCGGCGTGATCCCCTTAAATTGATTTCACGAAATATTTCGAAAGATCGGTGCTTCCTCTCCTAACGCCGATCGAGCCGGAAAAGCCCAATGCTGTTAATCGCCCAGCGCGTCATCCTCGCCGATTCATGGCCGCGCCGCCTGATCGCCTTTGGCGGGGGCGCGTTCGGCGCCTTGGCATTGGCGCCCATAGGCTTTTTTCCCGCCTTTTTTGTTCCCATGGTTCTGGCGGTCTGGCTCATCGACGGGTCCGGCGGCGAATCCCTTTGGGCGAGCTTGCGCCGTGCGGCGAGCGCCGGTTGGTGGATGGGATTTGGCTATTTCATCGCTGGGCTGTGGTGGCTTGGGGCGGCGTTCCTGGTGGAGGCCGAAAGATTCGCCTGGGCCTTGCCGCTTGGGGTTTTGGGCCTGCCGGCGGGCCTAGCTTTTTTCACCGCTTTGGGATTTTTTCTGGCGCGGTTGATATGGTCTTCCGGCGCGGCGCGGATTTTTGCGCTCGCGGCAGGATTGGCTTTCGCGGAATGGTTGCGCGGCCATGTGCTCACCGGTTTCCCCTGGAACGATTTCGGCATGGTCCTCGGCGGCAATCTGGTCTTGGCGCAAGCTGCGTCGTTCTTCGGCCTTTACGGCCTGACCTTGCTTTCGGTTCTGCTTTTCGCCTCTCCCGCATTGTTCGCCGACGTCAAGCCAAATCGGCCTTTTCTCGCCGCTGCGGCTATGGTCATGGCGGGGCTGGCGATTTTCGGCTGGTGGCGTCTTCAGGCGACAACGGAGGAGATCAAAAGCGCCAAATTACGCATCGTTCAGCCCAATGTTCCGCTCGACGAATTCCGCGCCGACCGCGGCGATGAATTGCTCGAGCATTACCTGCGCCTGTCCGATCGATCGACTTCGCCGCAAACCACCGGGGTCGCCGACGTCACCCACCTGATATGGCCCGAATCGGCGTTTCCGTTCATTCTTTCGCGCGATCCGGCAGCTTTGGCGAAGATGGGTTCGCGGCTGCAAAATGCTGTTCTCTTCACGGGCGCGGCGCGGGTCGAAGGCGATGGACGCGAAGCTGAATATTTTAACGCCGTCGAAGTGATCGCCGGAGGAGATATCAAGGAAAGCTATGACAAAATGCATCTGGCGCCCTTCGGCGAATATATGCCCTTCGCCTATTGGCTCGCCCAGGCCGGAATCACGCAATTTGTCGCTATTCCAGGCGGGTTTGAATCGGGGGCTTCGTCGCGGCTCCTGACCTCTCCTGGCCTGCCGCCCGTATTCCCGATGGTCTGTTACGAATCGATTTTTCCCGACGAAATCGCCGACCGCATAAACAGCGAGGCCGTGCGTCCCGGGCTGATGCTGAACGTTACCAACGATGGATGGTTCGGAAACACGCCTGGACCTTATCAGCACTTCGCGCAGGCGCGGCTGCGGACCATCGAACAGGGCCTGCCGATGGCGCGAGCGGCCAATACAGGCATATCGGCGATTATCGACCCTTTGGGACGAATCATCGCGTCGGCTCCTGTCGGCGTCGAGGCTGTCCTTGATGGATCCTTGTCTCGATCCCTGGAGCCAACGCTATTTTCCAGACACCCTCGATCGATTCCGATGATCTTGTGGATTTTTGCTCTCATCGGAGCCTATATTCGTCCACGTAGCATTTGACTTTAAGTCAAGCTGTGTCGCAAATAAGGCCCATGAGTCTGCAGGCTGGATCTCCCGTGACCAAAGTCCCCAACCCAATCGACCGGCATGTCGGCGCGAGGGTGCGCATGCGCCGGATGCTGATTGGCATGAGCCAGGAAAAACTCGGTGAAGCGTTGGGGCTGACCTTCCAGCAAGTGCAAAAATACGAAAAGGGCACCAACCGGATCAGTGCCAGCCGCCTCCAGCAGATTTCCGAAACCCTTAGTATTCCGCTGGCCTATTTTTTCAAAGGCGCGCCGGTCTCCGATGGCGCCGTTGCTGGCGGGTTTGCCGAAAACGCTACCGAAGACAATTACGCCAGTGACTTCGTCATGACCGCGGAAGGCTTGAGTCTCAACCGCGCTTTCGCGCGTATAACCGATCCCAAGGTGCGCAAGAAAATCGTCGATCTGGTTACAACGCTTGCCGAAGGCGGAAAGAGCTGAAGAAGCGCCGTGTCGTTCGTTTTATCGAACGATTTTTGGCTAAAAGCTTGACGAAACGAACGGCCTCCATTTAAACCATCCAGACTTTGGCTCGCCCTCTCGGCGCGGCGGCACTTGTTCATGGGAGGCAGTTCGTGGCTCGCAGCGATTTTCTGTTCACAAGCGAATCGGTATCCGAAGGTCATCCCGACAAGGTCGCCGACCGGATTTCTGACGAAATCGTGGATCTTTTCTTTCGGGAAGGCGAGAAGGCGGGGATTGACCCCTTCCAGATTCGAGTCGCCGCCGAGACCATGGTGACGACAAATCGTGTGATTATCGCCGGCGAAGTGCGCGGACCCGCCATTTCCCACGAGAAAATCGAGCAAGTCGCACGCCAGGCGATCAAGGACATTGGTTACGAACAGGCCGGCTTCCACTGGGACACGGCGAAAATAGAGATTCTGCTGCACGAGCAGTCCGCGGACATCGCCCAAGGCGTGGACGCCGCGGGCAACAAGGACGAAGGCGCCGGCGACCAAGGAATCATGTTCGGTTACGCCGCCAATGAAACGACCGATTTAATGCCGGCGCCGCTGCATTATGCGCATAAGATTCTCGAAAATCTCGCCAAGGCGCGCAAATCCGGCGACGGCGACGCGATCAAGCTCGGACCGGACGCCAAGAGCCAGGTCACGGTTAAATATGTCGGGGGCAAGCCGGTTGGAGTGACACAGATCGTCCTTTCGACCCAGCACGTCGATGAAGACCTGACCTCGGATGACGTGCGGCGGATCGTCGAGCCTTATATCGTCAAGACCTTGCCTGAGGGCTGGGTTTCCGATCAGACGGTCTGGCACGTCAATCCGACCGGCAAATTCGTCATTGGCGGTCCTGATGGCGACGCGGGCCTCACCGGACGCAAAATCATTGTAGACACTTACGGCGGCGCCGCACCGCACGGCGGCGGCGCTTTTTCGGGGAAGGATCCGACCAAGGTGGACCGCTCCGCCGCCTACGCTGCGCGCTATCTCGCCAAGAATGTCGTCGCCGCGGGTCTGGCCGATCGCGTCACCATCCAGCTCTCCTATGCCATCGGCGTCGCCGAACCTTTGTCCATCTATGTCGATGCGCACGGCACGGCCAGGGTGGACGAGGCGGCGCTGGAAGAAGTGCTGTTCAAGATCGTCCGCCTGTCGCCGCGCGGCATCCGCGAACATCTCCATCTCAACCGCCCAATCTACGCGCGCACCTCCGCCTACGGCCATTTTGGCCGTCAACCTGACGCCGACGGCGGCTTTAGCTGGGAAAAGACCGATCTCGTCGAAAAGCTAAAGGCGCACTTCGCCTGAAAAGCTGAGAAGGCATGAGCGAGCGCAAGGCTGGAGAACCGCGTCGCGAGCGACGCGACGCGGGGCTTTACGGCAGGCGCAAGGGTAAGACCCTGCGCTCCTATCAGGCTGGCCTGATGGAGACGCTGCTGCCGAAACTCCGCGTTGTTTCTGCCGTGAGCCTCGCCGACCCTTTCGGCCTTTTCGAAGGCCGGCCTGACGATCTGCGACTCGAAATCGGCTTTGGCGGCGGCGAACATCTCGCGGCCGACGCGCAGGCACACCCGGAGCGGGGCTATTTCGGTTGCGAGCCTTTCATCAATGGCGTGGCGAAACTTTTGGCCGAAATCGATGTTCGCGGCCTGAGCAATATTCGTCTCCATCCAGGCGACGCGAGCGATTTGATCGATGTTCTGCCCGCCGCGAGCCTGTCTGGAGTTTGCCTGTTTTACCCCGATCCCTGGCCTAAAAGGCGTCATCACGGGCGCCGGTTCGTCTCCGACGCGATGCTGGCTCGTCTGGCGCGAGCGATGCGTCCCGGCGCGGAATTACGTTTCGCCACCGATATCGACGACTACGCCGGCTGGACGCTGGCGCGCATCCTGCGTTCTCCAGACTTCGTCTGGCCGGCGCAAAGGGCCGTCGAGTGGCTGACGCCTTGGCCCGACTGGCCCGGCACGCGCTATGAAGCCAAGGCTTTGCGCGAAGGGCGGCGTCCGGTTTATCTGACCTTCATTCGCCGTTGACGTCCTCATCTCCGTCAGCCTGCGGACGGCGTCCGTAACGGTGCAATTTTGCGCCATGCGCCTTCAGCCAGGCTTCCGCCAGTTCAGTTCGGGGACAGAGGCTTTTGGTAAGGGCCCAGAATTTTTCTGAATGGTCGTGATGGCGCAGATGCGCCGTTTCATGCGCCGCGAGATAATCCAGGACGAAGGGCGGCGCCATGATCAGCCGCCAGGAAAAATTCAGCGCGCCCTTGGCGGAGCAGGAGCCCCAGCGGCTAGATGTATCGCGCAGGGAAAGCGCAATAGGGGCGCGTCCCACAGCCGCCGCGTGACGTCGCACGGCCTGCTCGAGATCGCGTCGCGCCTCGCGACGCAGAAAATCCAAGATTCTCCGCTCGAAATGTGCCGGATCTCCGCCGGCGCAAAGGGCTGGAATTCCATCCTTCTGCTCCAGCCAAACGGCGCCGCGTCTTTCGCCTGCTTCTCGACGACTCGTGTCGTGACGAAGCACATGCTCAACGTCGCGCAGAAAGATACTTGCGCCAGGCTCGAAAGGCAGGCGCTGCGGTAGCCGCTCGAGGCGCTGGGCGATCCAATCGGCGTGATTTTGCGCGAATTCCTGGGCTTGGCGCAAACCGGCGCGGAGCGGCATGGTCAGAACGATGTCGCGCGTCGCGGCGCGTACACGGAGCGTAAGCCGGCGCGCCGTCGCCACCCGTTTGAGCGCGATGCGGAAAGTCGCTCCCCGGTGCGCGATCTGGATTTCGCTGACCGCCTTTTTTGGGGCTCCGCCAAGAAACCTCAGCATGGTTTCAAAACCAATCGCCGTTTTCGCCAATGGCTCTCTCCTGAGATCAGTTCTGGCATGTCGGGCAAAAAAAGGTCGAACGACCATTTTGAGTCTGTCGAACGATTGTCCCCCTACAGGAGGGCTTTGCGCAAGCTTCGCCGGTGCGCCCGTAAACATGAAATTGATGCTGGAAATAGCCGAGCGAGCCGTCGGCCTGGCGATGGTCGCGCAGCGATGAGCCGCCGGCCGCGACGGCCTCCTCCAGCACATTGCGAATGGCGCGGACAAGCTTTTCTGCTGCCCTGGCGGGCGCACCATTGGCCTTGACCAGATCGCCAGCCGGGCGGGTGGGCGACAGGCCGGAACGGTGCAGCGCCTCGCAAACATAGATGTTTCCGAGTCCGGCGACCAATTTCTGGTCGAGAAGGGCGGATTTGAGCGGCGTTTTCCTTCCCGCGAAAAGCTTTGCCAAGATCCCGGCGTCGAAAACATTGGATAGCGGCTCGACGCCGAGTTCGGCGAAAAAGGGATGCGCCTCCAGCTCTGCTTCCCGAGCAAGAGTCATGAAGCCGAAGCGGCGCGGATCATTGTAGATCACCCGCGCATTCTCGACATGCAGGATGACGTGATCATGCGCCGGGTTCTTCGAGCGTGGCAAAGCGAAGGCGCCCGGAGGTTCGGCGCAGGCGTCGTCAGGGGTTTCGATGCGAAAAGCGCCGCTCATGCCCAGATGCGCGATCAGCGCCGCGCCGTCGTCGAGCGGCGCGATCAGATATTTCGCGCGGCGGTTCAGCCCGATGATTCGTCGTCCTTGCAGATTTTCGGCGAAATCTGGCGGAAAGGGAAAGCGCAGATCGGGCCGCCGCAATTCCACGCGTAAAATGCGCGCGCCGACCATAGCCGGCGCCAGGCCGCGCCGCACTGTTTCGACCTCCGGCAATTCGGGCATTTCGTCCCTTTCATTTCTCTCTGTTGCCCGATAGATAGCCATCCGCGAGCGGCCGCGCTATGGTCCGCCCGTTTCGGGAGTGGACAAGATGCAAGACGCCCAATCGCCAGGCTCGACGCAAGATACGGGCGCGAGCCAGAACGGCGAGGCCAGCACCCATTTCGGCTATTCGCAAGTTCCGCTCGGCGAAAAGCAGGGACTGGTCAATGACGTGTTCCACAAGGTCGCGCATCGCTACGACATGATGAACGATCTGATGTCCGGCGGCCTGCATCGCGTCTGGAAAGACGTGCTGGTCGGCAAGGTGCATCCTTCACGACGGGCGCCGTTCAACCATCTCGATGTGGCGGGCGGCACCGGCGACGTCGCCATTCGTGTGGCGCGGGCCGGCGGTCCGCAAACCAGGGTCACCGTCCTCGACATCAATGGCGACATGCTGGCGGTGGGGCGCGAAAGGGCGGAAAAGAAGGGTTTTGGCGAACAATTGACCTTTGTCGAAGCCAATGCCGAGGATCTGCCTCTTCCGTCGAATGAATTCGACGCCTATACGATCGCGTTCGGCATTCGCAACGTGCCCCGTATCGAAAAAGCTTTGGCTGAAGCTTATCGCACGCTCAAGCGCGGCGGTCGCTTTCTTTGCCTCGAATTTTCCCATGTCGAGGCGCCCGTGCTCGCTAAAATCTATGAAACCTACTCCTTCTCGATGATTCCGCTGATCGGCCGCCTCGTCGCTGGCGAAGCGGAGCCCTATCGCTATCTTGTCGAATCGATCCGCCAATTCCCCTCGGCCGAGGAATTCGCCGCGATGATCGAAAGGGCAGGGTTTCAGCGGGTCGGCTTCACCCGCCTGACCGGCGGGGTCGTCGCCATTCATTCCGGCTGGAAATTATAAGAGATCGGGCGTAATCCGTGTTGGCATCTCTCGGCCATGTCCTGCGGCTCGGCCGCGCCGGCTTCATTCTGGCGCGCGAAGGCGTATTTTCCGGCGTCGACCCGTCCGATTTGCCGACCGAAGCGCGGCTGGCTTTGGCGATGGCAGCGTTGGTCGCACGTCGTGACGGCGGCTTGGAGCGGCTGGCGCCGGCCATCGCCAAGCTCGGGCCTTCTTATGTCAAGCTCGGCCAAACGCTGGCGACGCGTCCCGACGTGGTCGGAGTAGATGTGGCGCGTGAGCTTGAGGCCCTGCAGGACCGGATGGAGCCGTTTTCTCATGATGTGGCGGTGGGCGTCATCGAAAAGGCTTTTGCGCGGCCCCTTTCAGATGTTTTTACGGACCTTAGCGAGCCGGTGGCCGCGGCCTCAGTGGCGCAGGTGCATCGCGCGACGATCGTTGAGGACGCCAAGACAAAACCCGTCGCGGTAAAAGTCCTGCGGCCGGGCATAGAACGCCGGTTTCGGCGCGATCTCGGCGACATGTTTTTCGCCGCACGAATGGCGGAAAGAATCTCGCCAGAAGCGGAACGGCTTAATCCGGTCGGCGTCGTAGAAACCCTCGCTCGTTCGGTCAAGATCGAGATGGATTTCCGGTTGGAGGCCGCCGCCGCCTCGGAATTCGCCGAAAATACCGAGGGCGACGACGATTTTCTCGTCCCCAAGGTGGATTGGGACCGCTGCGCCCGCGAAGTCCTGACGCTGGAGTGGATCGACGGCATTCCGCTTTCCGATGTCGAGGCATTGCGTCGCAGCGGAGCCGACCTGCCACGAATCGGCCGCACCCTGATCCAGTCTTTTCTGCGTCATGCGGTCCGCGATGGCTTTTTTCACGCCGACATGCACCCCGGCAACCTGTTCCTGACACCTGAAGGCCGGCTGGCGGCGGTGGATTTCGGCATTATGGGGCGGCTCGGGCTGAAGGAACGACGTTTCCTGGCGGAAATCCTCTACGGTTTCATCACCCGGGATTATAAGCGCGTAGCGGAAGTGCATTTCGAGGCGGGTTATGTGCCGGCGCATTACCGGGTCGATGATTTCGCGCAGGCGATCCGCGCCGTCGGCGAGCCGATCCATTCGCGTCGCGCCGATGAAATCTCGATGGCCAGGCTTTTGACCCTGCTGTTCGAGATCACCGCGCTTTTCGACATGCGGACGCGGATCGAACTGGTCATGCTGCAAAAGACCATGGTGGTGGTCGAAGGCGTGGCGCGCTCGCTCGATCCTCGCCTCGACATGTGGTCCACGGCCGAGCCGGTGGTGCGAAGCTGGATGGAGGATAATCTCGGTCCGCGAGGGAAAATGGCGGACGCCGGCCACAGCCTTGCCGCCTTGGCGCATGTGGCGGCGCAAACGCCGGACATGCTGACGCGCGCGGGCCGGATCGTCGAGAGATTCGAGACGATTACGGAACGCGGCCTGACTCTGGCCCCGCAGACGGTGGCCGCATTAGGAGCGGCGCAGTCGGCAGGCCAGCGATTCTGGCGCTATGGTTTCGCTCTTTTTTTGTTGCTAATCCTTCTGCTGCTCTGGCGCTGAGGAGACGCCCGCTATGGCGACGCCCACGAAAAACCCGTCCATCCTGCTGATTGTCGGCGGCGGCATAGCCGCCTACAAAAGCCTCGAGCTGATACGGCTGTTACGTAAAGCGGAAGTGCAGGTCCGCGTCGTCCTGACCAAGGCCGGCAGCGAATTCGTCACGTCTCTTTCGCTGGCGAGTATTTCCGAAAACAAGGTTTACGAGGATTTGTTCTCGCTGACCGACGAAACCGAAATGGGCCATATCCAGCTGAGCCGGCAGGCCAACTTGATCGTCGTCGCGCCGGCCACCGCCGATTTTCTCGCCAAGGCGGCGCAGGGCCTCGCCAACGATCTTGCCTCGACGCTGCTGCTCGCCTCGGACAAGCCCGCGATCGCCGCGCCTGCGATGAACTGGCGGATGTGGACCCACCCTGCAACTCAGCGCAATCTCGCCCGATTGCGGGCCGACGGGATGATGTTCATCGGGCCTAACGACGGGGTGATGGCTTGCGGGGAATATGGTCCCGGCCGCATGGCCGAGCCAGAAGAAATTTTCGCGGTCATTGTCGGCGTTCTGGAGCGGAGCGAAGGTTCGGCCAAGCCTTTGACGGTCAAGCTTTTGACGGGAAAAAAAATCGTGGTCACCGCCGGGCCGACGCACGAGCCGATCGATCCGATCCGCTATATCGCGAATCGCTCATCCGGCAAGCAGGGCTACGCCATTGCCAAAGCGGCGAGCGAGGCGGGTGCGGAGGTCACCCTGATTTCCGGTCCTGTTGCGCTTGAAACGCCGCAGCGCGTCGCTCTCGTGCGCGTTGAGACGGCTCGCGAAATGGCGGCGGCGGTCGAGGCCGCTCTGCCTTGCGACATTTTCATCGCCGCCGCGGCTGTTGCCGACTGGCGCGTCGATGGCGGCAGCAGCCAGAAGATCAAGAAGAGCGGCGGCGCCCCTCCCCCTCTGAATCTGGTCGAAAATCCTGATATTCTCGCCGGCGTGGCGCGCCGTTCTAAAGACCGTCCGCCGCTGGTCGTCGGTTTCGCCGCCGAAACCGAAAATCTGATCGACCATGCGCGTGAAAAACTCGCGCGCAAGGGCTGCGACCTGATCGTGGCCAATGACGTTAGCGAGGCCGCAGGGGTCATGGGCGGCGACGAAAACACCATGGTGCTGGTGAGCGCCGGTGGAGAGACGGCTTGGCCTAAACTAGACAAGGACGCGGCGGCGCGCCGGCTCGTGCACCATCTGGGGCAAAATCTAGCAAAGTTTGGGAGCGTTTAGGTGGAAATCAAGTTCAAGCGCCTGCCCCACGCGGAGGGCCTGCCGCTTCCGGTCTATCAAAGCGCTGGCGCGGCGGGTCTTGATCTGGTCGCCGCCGTTCCAGCCGACGCACCCCTGCTCTTGCCTCCGGGAGGTCGCGCCCTGATCCCGACCGGACTGGTTATGGAACTGGCCGCCGGTTACGAAGCGCAGGCGCGGCCGCGTTCGGGGCTCGCCCTCAATCACGGAGTCACCGTGCTGAACGCGCCCGGCACGATCGATAGCGATTATCGCGGCGAAATTGGCGTCATTCTCATCAATCACGGTGACAAGTCGTTCGAGATCGCGCGCGGCGCCCGCATCGCCCAACTCGTTATTGCCCCAGTGACGCAGGCGCGATTGACCCTCGCGGAGGAAGTTTCGGCGACTCGCCGCGGAGAAGGCGGTTTCGGCTCGACGGAGAAGGGCGCTGGCTCTGTCTGAATGCATCGGAGGGACCCATTTCTTTGCGAGAGTCATTAGTCGACAGATTTTGTCAGCTTTGTTAGTCTGGCCCGGATAGACCCTGGAAAGGGCGCCAAGCGCCTAATGGAGCAGAGAAATGACCTACGCCATCAAGCCTGACACCACGGCCAAAGCGCCGGGACGCGGAAAGATTTATGATTCCATCACCGATACGATCGGCGATACGCCGCTGGTGCGTTTAAACCGGATCGCCGCCGAGCGCGGGGTCAAGGCCAACTTGCTCGCCAAGCTGGAATTCTTCAACCCGATCGCCTCGGTCAAGGACCGTATCGGCGTCGCGATGATCGACGCGCTTGAAGCCCAGGGAAAGATTGAGCCCGGCAAGACCGTTCTGATCGAACCGACCTCGGGCAATACCGGTATCGCCCTGGCCTTTGTCGCGGCGGCGCGCGGCTACAAGCTGCAATTGGTCATGCCGGAATCGATGTCGATCGAACGACGTAAAATGCTGGCTCTTCTTGGCGCTGAACTGGTTCTTACCCCTGCCGCGCAGGGCATGAAAGGCGCGATCGCCAAAGCCGTCGAACTGGTCGCCGCGACTCCGGGCGCCGTTTCCCCCGCGCAGTTCGAAAATCCCGCCAATCCCGATATTCACCGCCGCACCACGGCGGAGGAAATCTGGAACGACACCGATGGGGGCGTGGATATCGTGATTTCCGGCGTCGGCACCGGCGGCACCATCACCGGCGTCGGCGAAGTGCTCAAGGCGCGTAAGCCTGGCGTAAAAATGATCGCGGTCGAACCGGTGGAATCGCCGGTCCTCTCCGGCGGCCAGCCCGGCCCGCACAAGATTCAGGGTATTGGCGCCGGTTTCGTGCCGCCTGTCCTCGATCGTGGCGTAATTGACGAGGTCGTCACCATCGACAGCGCGACGGCGCTCGAGACGGCGCGGCATGTTGCGCGGATCGAAGGCATTCCAGTCGGCATTTCCTCCGGCGCCGCCGTGGCGGCGGCGCTGCAGGTCGCGGCGCGGCCGAGTTCAGAAGGAAAGAACATCGTCATCATCATTCCCTCCTTCGCCGAACGCTATCTGTCGACGGCTCTTTTCGACGGGCTTTAATTTCCAAAAGCCCATTAAAACAAACAACTCTGATCCGATCGAAATCGGATCCGGGTTCCGGCCCTCTTCCAAAATCTTTCCGGCTCCGTTAACCATTCGGCAACCGAGCCGGAAAGGGCGTTGCATGAATTATGAAAACATCATCGTCGAAGTTCACGGCGCCGTAGGGCTCATTCGCCTTAACCGGCCCAAAGCCCTGAACGCGCTCAATTCGGCCCTGATCTCCGAACTCAATGTTGCGCTCGACGACTTCGAGAAAGATCGCGCCATAGGCGCGCTGGTTCTCACCGGTTCGGAAAAGGCTTTCGCCGCCGGCGCCGATATCAAGGAATTGCAGGCGCTGACCTATATGGACGCCTATCTCAGCGACACGATCGCCAGCTGGGAGAGGCTGTCCTTTTTTCGCAAGCCGGCGATCGCCGCCGTGGCGGGCTTCGCGTTGGGCGGCGGCTGCGAACTGGCTATGATGTGCGATTACATCCTCGCCGCGGAAAACGCCAAGTTCGGCCAGCCGGAGATCAAGCTCGGCATCATGCCCGGCGCGGGCGGAACCCAGCGGCTGACCAGGGCCGTCGGCAAGGCCAAGGCCATGGAAATGTGCCTCACCGGCCGACTGATGGATGCGCAGGAGGCGGAGAAGGCTGGGCTCGTCGCGCGCATTGTGCCCGCCGACAAGCTAGTCGAGGAGGCAATGCTGGCGGCGACGTCGATAGCGGACAAGTCGCTGCCCATCGCCATGCAGATCAAGGATTGCATCAATTCAGCGCAGGAAATGACGCTGACGCAGGGGGTGAAATTCGAAAGGCGGAATTTCCACGCCGCTTTCGCCACCGAGGACCAGAAGGAAGGCATGGCGGCGTTTATCGCCAAGCGGCCCGCGCATTTCCGAGACCGCTGAACTGGAATCGCGCGCTCGCCCGAAATCGCGCGTTGACGGATCGCCCGTTTCGCGCTTATAAGCCCCTCTACTCGCGGCGCCTGCAAAATGGCGCCGTCATCGTTTTTCGACTGCGCGGCCCAAAAACTTTCGGTCGGCGCTTCGTCCGGGGAAAATCATGGCCAATACCAAATCGGCTAAAAAGGCCGTCCGTCAGATCGCCCGCCGCACCGCGGTGAACCGTCAGCGCCGCAGCAAGATGCGCACTTTCGTCCGCAAGGTCGAGGAGGCCATCCTCTCCGGCGATCAGACGGCCGCGCAGACAGCTCTCTGCGTCGCCGAGCCGATCCTGATGCGCGCCGCCCAGAAGGGCATCGTTCACAGGAATACCGCCTCGCGCAAGGTTTCTCGCCTGACTGCCAGCGTCGCCGCGCTCGCCAAAAAGGCCTGATTTTCGATTTTTCTAAGATTGCCAGCCCTGCCGGGTCTCCTGGCGGGGTTTTTGACTTTGATGCAGCAACGAAGGCGAAGCGCCGCTTGCGTAGGAATGCGCGACGCGCGAAAATCGCCGCATGGCTTCCAATCCCGAATTTCCGACATCCAGCATCGGCGCCCTGTCCCGGCTCAATGAGCGATCGCGGGAGATATTCAAGAATATCGTCGAATCCTATCTGGCGCACGGCGAGCCGGTTGGCTCACGACACCTATCGCGTATCCTGCCCATGTCTCTTTCCGCAGCGTCGGTGCGCAATGTCATGCAGGATTTGGAGGAATTGGGGCTGGTTTTTTCGCCCCATACCAGCGCGGGACGCTTGCCGACCGAACTGGGCTTGCGTTTTTTTGTAGATTCGCTTTTGCAAATCGGCGATCTGACCGATCAGGAGCGCAGCCGTATTGAGACGCAGATCGCCGCTGCGTCGCGCGACAAGACTATGAACGAGGCCCTTGCCGAAGCGGGAATGTTGCTCTCCGGCCTTTCTCGCGGCGCCGGGGTAGTGTTGACCAGCAAGGAGAATAACCGCCTAAAACAGGTCGATTTCGTCCGGCTGGAGCCGGAAAAGGCTTTGGCCATCCTAGTCTCGGAAGACGGTTCGGTGGAAAACCGCATCCTGCCGGTCCCCGCCGATTTGCCGCCCTCGTCGCTGATCGAGGCAAGCAATTATCTAAATGCGCGGGTGCGCGGCCGGACTTTGGCGGAGGTGCGAGACGAGATCGAGATTTCGCGCGCCGCCGCCCAGAGCGAACTCGATGTCCTGACTGCCAGGCTGGTGTCGGCGGGACTTGCGGGATGGGCGGGCCCCGCCGGCGCGGCGCAAAATCTCATCGTGCGCGGCCAGGCCAATCTGCTGGAGGATCTCACCGCCCTGGCCGATGTCGAACGCATCCGGCTACTTTTCGACGACCTCGAAACCAAACGCGATGTCATCGATCTGTTGGCGCGGGCGGAAGACGGCGAGGGCGTTCGCATTTTCATCGGCTCAGAAAACAAACTTTTCTCGCTTTCCGGATCCTCGATGGTAGCCGCGCCTTTCCATGATTCGCAACGGCGGATCGTCGGAGTGCTCGGCGTGATCGGTCCGACGCGGCTGAATTACGCTCGGGTGGTGCCGATGGTCGATTATACAGCGCGTGTCATGGCGCGGTTGTTCGGCGGAGTATAATGCGAGCGCAAGTCTGCCAGTGAAGGAATGCGCGGGTGAACCTCAATTCGGAAATCGTCGGCTTCGTCGCCGGCACCTTGACGACTTTGTGCTGGACGCCACAAGCGATCAAAATCCTCCGCAGCCACGACGCCCAATCGATTTCGTTGATCACGCAGGTCGCATTCGTCATAGGCTGCTCATTTTGGCTGCTCTATGGCGTGCTGATCGGCTCCGCCTCCATCATAGTGTTCAATACGGTGACGGTGGCGCTTAATCTGCTGATCATCGTGCTCAAGCTGCGCTGCGATGCAGATGAGAAGGACCGTTTCCACCAGAACCCCATTTCCGATCCAGTCGATTAGAAATGCGCGCTCTATTCTTATCGCAGCAGGATCGCCCCGAATATTCGCGCCGGGAAATCGTTGTGATGATCCGGCGCATAGGAGAGAACCGAAGACGGTTTGCCGCGATGGTTGCTGGCGTAATGGTGGCGATGATGGCTGCTCGCGCTGGCGAAAGGCATGCTGGGAGGCGGCGAGCCGACGATCTGGATCGTGGCGCCCTCGGCCCGCACCAGGGAAAACAGCGTGGCCGCATTGGCCGGCGATATGCGGACGCAGCCATGCGAGGCGGGACGGCCGAGCGAGGCGGTTTCGTAAGTGCCGTGAATGGCGTAGCCGCCGCGGAAGAAAATCGAATGCGGCATCGGCGAATTATGGTACTTTTTCGACCGATGCATGGTTTGCAGGCTGACCGCCGAATAGACGCCGCGCGGTGTGACATAACCGGAACGGGCCGAGGAGATCGGCCAGGAAAAAGAGGCGCCGCTGGATGCAGACACATACATTTGCTGCGAGGAGAGATCGACCGTGATGCGCACTCTTGCCTGAGCGGCAAGCGGGATCGCGAGAATGGCGAGAAAAACAAAAAGGAGCCGAGTAATTTTACGCATGACGCGCCCCCCAATGAACCGAAAACTGATGCACGTGAGCCTAAGTTCCCAGCTCGCGTCGCCGCGGTAAAGTTCAAACTGAAATAAAGGTTGATGAAATGCCGTTAAGAATAAGGCTTGATCTTCTGGCTGTCGGCCTGATCGCGACGGCGTTGATGATATTTCCTCTTTCCCTTGCCCCGCTGGCGCAGGAAAAAGGATCGGTCGATCCAAAGCCATTGCCGCCGTTGGCCCATCCCGACGATCCGTCGACGCCAGCCAAACAATTGTTCGGCCGCGTCAACCAGCCTGCTGCCGACATGGCCGCGCGTTCGATCGGCTTTTACTCGCACGGCTGCCTTGCGGGAGCGAAAGCGCTGCCGGTCGACGGAGAAACCTGGCAGGTTATGCGCGTTTCGCGTGACCGCTACTGGGGCCATCCCAATCTCGTCAAGTTTCTCGAACATCTTTCAAGCCGCGCGCCTCAGGAGGCGGGGTGGCCGGGCATTCTGGTCGGCGACATGTCGCAACCGCGCGGTGGCCCGATGATCACCGGGCACGCTTCGCATCAGATTGGCCTGGACGCCGACATCTGGCTCACGCCCATGCCCGACCGGAGGCTGAACCGGCGAGAGCGCGAAGAAATGTCAGCGGTCAATATGGTGCGCGAAGACGGGCTCGACGTCGATCGCTCGGTATGGACCGCGGGACAACTGGCTATCATCCGGGCGGCGGCGCGCGATTCCGGCGTCGAACGTATTTTTGTCAATGCTGCGATCAAGAAGGCCCTCTGCCGCGACGCGACGGGCGACCGCTCCTGGCTGCACAAGGTGCGCCCCTATTATGGGCATAATTATCATTTCCACGTCCGTATTTCCTGTCCCGACGGCGCCGACCTGTGCAAGGAGCAGGATCCCGTTCCGCCGGGCGATGGCTGCGACGCCGCATCCCTCGACTGGTGGTTCAAGCCATCCATCCTGCATCCAAGACTCAATCCTCACGCCAAACCTGCACCGCCCCTGACCATGGCGGCCCTTCCGCCCGAATGCAGGAAGGTTCTGATCGCCAAGTGACGCGGCCAAGCGTGGCAGGGCGGGCGGTCGGCGCCTTTGCCTTAATTTCACTTGTTTTACGCCCGAACCTGTCAAAACCGACTAAAGGACGAGCGCGACATGAGCAACGCCTTCTTTTCAGACCTGCTGACCAGCATTGCCGAAGGCGGACGCAATCTGCTTGACCGGAAGAACTGGACCGCAAGCGATACGCCGACGGCGGCGGTGGGCGTGCTGGCCTTGTGCGAAGCGGTGCTATCGGGGCGCGGCGAAGCTTCGGCGGCGGCGATCGCCCGTGAGGCGCTGGACGCCTATGCGCGATTGCCTGAAGCGGAAAAAATGGAGTTTTTCGAGAGCCTGGCGCGCGATTTCGGACCGGATCGCGAACGACTGGCCCAAGCGGTGGCGGCTTACAGCCGCAACCCCGACGCGGCGACCGCGTCGAACCTGCATTATCGGACTGAACCGCGCCGCCAGGAATTGTTTCGCCGACTCAACCGCGCGCCGGGCGGCACCAAGGACCTCGTCGGCATGCGCGCAGATTTCCGCAAATTATACCAGGGCAATCCGGAGCTGGCGCTAGTGGACGCGGATTTCATCCACCTGTTCGCGTCCTGGTTCAATCCCGGCTTTCTCGTGCTGCGTCATATCGATTGGGGAACGCCGGCCAATATTCTCGAAAAGATCATCCGCTACGAGGCGGTTCATCAAATACGCGACTGGGACGATCTGCGTCGCCGAATCAGTCCGCGAGATCGGCGCTGCTACGCCTTTTTCCACCCGGCTTTGGTTGATGAACCCCTTATCTTCGTCGAAGTGGCGCTGACGACGACCATGGCGGACAATGTGCAGGCTCTGCTGGCGGCAGACCGCACACCGGAAGACGCCGAAAAAGTCCGCACGGCGGTTTTCTATTCGATCTCCAATTGCCAGGAGGGCCTGGCGGGGGTGTCCTTCGGCAATTTTCTCATCAAGCAGGTCGTTGTCGCATTGCGCCGCGAACTGCCCAGGCTCGATCAATTCGTCACCCTGTCGCCGGTCCCAGGCTTCATGAATTGGCTATTGACTGGAAGGGACCCGGCTATCGCGGGACTTGACCAGATTGTTCGCGAAATGGTGAAAACGCCCGACTGGATCGACAGGCCGGAAATGGCGGAAATGGCGCGGAGGGCTTTGGAGCCGCTGGCGGCGCAATATTTCTTGAAGGCCAAGACTGCGGGCGGACGTCCGATCGATCCCGTGGCGCGGTTTCACCTCGGCAATGGCGCCCGACTGGAGCGTATCAACTGGCTCGGCGACCGCTCGGACAAAGGTTTGCGCGAATCTGCGACGATCATGGTCAATTATCTTTACGATCTCGACGAGATCGAACGGAACCATGAGGCTTTCGCCAACAAGGGCGAGATTGCCGCCTCGAGCGCCGTGCGGAAATGGGCGCGCGGCGAGTCGCGCTCCTTATTCTCGCGTCAGAACGCTGGCGGACCGCAGGGGCTTGTCGAAAAGATTACACGGGAAATGTGACAAGGTTTGTCCCCGCCCGGGGCTGTGCGAATGGATTGGAGGCTGGTCGGCTATTTATGGGTGAGAAAGTCGTGCAGGTTCGCCACGTCTTTGTCGAGGGCTATGTTCAGGGCGTCGGCTATCGCGCGTTCGTGTGCAGATGGGCGCAGCGGCTCGGTGTTTCTGGCTGGGTGCGCAACCGGACCAACGGCGAGGTCGAGGCGTGGGTTCGGGGCACTGCGGATGCTCTGGACGCGCTTATGGCGGAAATGCGACTTGGCCCGAGCGGAAGTGAAATCGCCCGTCTTCGGATCGTCGAAGGCGATGGAAACGGTGAGAAGCCTACCGGCGCTTTCGTCATTCGCAAGACTATTTAGCGGCCTTGAATGATCGAAGGCGATTTGGTGGAGCCAGACGGAATCGAACCGACGACCTCTTCAATGCCATTGAAGCGCTCTCCCAACTGAGCTATGGCCCCACTTTTTCAACCTCGGCCTTTGGGAAGGCCAACCGCAGCGCGGCGAGGCAGTGGGCGGCTGTATAGCGGCAAGGCGACCATGCGACAAGCCCCTTGATCGTCGCTGAGGGAAAAATTTACGAAATGCAAAAAACCGTCGTTGTCGGTCACTAAAATCCGGGGCCCTTTGAAGTTGTGGCTCGGACGCGAAAAAATTACGCCCGCTCCGAAAAAACGGAACGGGCGTAGAAGGCAATGTTCGACCTGGCAGAAAAAATCAGGCTTCTTCGTCAGTTTCGATGTCGCCGTCGATAAGATTGGAGACGTCGTCGCTATCCTCTTCTTCCTCTTCGAGGAAGGTGTCGTCCGCGGCGTCGTCGCCAAGATCGACATCGTCGTCCACAACGGCTGCGACCTTGTCATCGGTGGCGTCAGCGTCCTCAAGCGAGACAATTTCCGCGCCGGCTTCGGGCAATTCAGCTTCCTCGTCCTCCGCGGCGGCGGCGCGGGCGGCAGCGCGCGACAGGGCCGGCGGTTGGAATGTCGCGCCGCATTTTGGGCAGAAGATGGGGTCTCTGTTCAGATCGAAAAATTTCGCGCCGCAATTCTGGCACTGGCGCTTGCTGCCGAGCTCCGGTTTGGCCAATGGTCTAAATCCCCTGTCGTCGTCCTCCGCCAAGGCCCGGGTGGTCAATGGCTATCGGACGGTGGGGTTATTCGCGCGCCGCGCCGCTGTCAATCCGCATTGATTGCGAATCGTTACCTAAAGAGCATTTTCAGGCTGAGTGGACTGGATTGTGCTTCTCCTAAGAAAAAGCGTAAGAGCAAAAAATGAGAGCCCAATCGGTCCAAAAAAGCTGAAGCGCTCTATATTTTGAAACCGATCCGGCTTGCAAAAGCGCATGTCCGCTGCGGGGCGAAGTCGTCGCCTAGCGTTCCAGTTCCGCGTCCCAATAGAGAAAATCGTTCCACGTCTTATGGAGTTCGCTATTGGCCTGGGGAAGGCGCCGGGCGATCGTATCGAGCTGATAGGGCGAGGGCTCAAACGGCTGGCGCCGCAATTTCAATCCCGCCTGCTTGGGCGTCATATCAGCCTTCAGCAGATTGTCGCGCTGGCAGCAGGCGACGATATTAGACCAGACTGTCTGGCCGCCTTTCGAGCGCGGCGTGACATGGTCGAAGGTCAGATCTTTGGCCAGGCCTTTCTGACCACAATATTGGCAGGTGAATTCGTCTCGCAGGAAAACATGATACCGCGTGAAGGCAATGGTCTTGCGCCGATGATAAGCTTTGAGCGCGACGACTGACGGCACCTCGAAAGACTTGTTGGCGGAGCGGACCACGACGTCGTCATAAGACGCCACGGGGTAGACGCGGCCCTTGAGCAAGGCCACCAGCGCGTCCTGCCAGCTCCAAATCGACAACGGCGCCCAGGAGACTGGCTGCATGTCGGCATTCAGTACAAGAGTGCGCAAATTGGCCACGGAAGCGTTCATGTCGTCCTCCGCCAGATAAGTTCAGTGGAGTGCCGACTTCGTTCGAACAGCAGCTTAGAGCCGGGATGAAGGAATGAGGCTCCGACGGTGGACGACTTTTTAAGCGCAGCTTCCTCGGCGGTCGTTTCTACATTCGGCGCTCGTTGACGCCGAAGCAGAGACGACGCGGCGATCACGCCGCGCCTCCCGTCCTGGGTTTTTGCGTCGTTTGAACCGATTTCAGGGACGAAAAGAGGTATGCCGGGCAAAGCGCCAGCATAAATCTTGGCTTGACATGTTGAGTCATTGCATGCCTCGTCCAAATCAGCCCTTTCGGGGACCGAATCTCCGATAGCTATAATGTATAGGCGCGATGACGGCTTTGTGAAGGCGATTCTCGACGATGCATCGATTTAACGCGTCGGTACGGGTACGCCGCTGCGATAATCATAGAATCCGCGTTGTGTCTTGCGGCCAAGCCACCCCGCCTCGACATACTTGACCAGTAAAGGGCAGGGACGATATTTTGAATCGGCGAGGCCTTCATGCAACACCTGCATGACCGAAAGGCAGGTGTCGAGGCCGATGAAATCGGCGAGTTGCAGCGGTCCCATAGGATGGTTGGCGCCGAGCCGCATGGCCGTGTCGATCGCATCCACCGAGCCGACGCCCTCATAAAGCGTGTAAATCGCTTCATTGATCATCGGAAGCAGAATGCGATTGACGATGAAGGCCGGAAAATCCTCGGAGACGGTGACAGTCTTGTGCAATTTTTCGATATAGGCGCGGGCCGCCTGGAAGGTTTCGTCCTCCGTCGCAATGCCGCGGATCAGTTCGACCAATTGCATGCGCGGCACCGGATTCATGAAATGAATGCCGATGAAACGACTAGCCCGGTCGGTAATCGACGCCAGCCGTGTGATAGAAATGGAGGAGGTGTTTGTTGCGATAATGGCGTCTTTTTTAAGATAAGCGCAAAGACTGCTGAAAATCTTGCGTTTGACTTCTTCGTTTTCGGCCGCCGCTTCCATCACCAGATCGGCGTCGGACAACGCCGCAAAATCAGGAGCCGCCTTGATGCGCGCCAAAGCTGCCTTTTGATCGGCGGCGGAAATTGCTTCGCGCTCGACCAGACGGCCGAGATTGGCGTCGATCCTGCTTAGGGCGGCTGCAATCCGGTCTTCCGACAGATCGTTCAGGACGACGTCAAATCCGGCGAGCGCGCTGACTTGCGCAATGCCGCCGCCCATCTGTCCCGCGCCGATGACGCCGATTTTGCGAATTTCAAAAGCCATGACCAATTCCCGAGCGGTTCTTAAAGTCGGCGGCGATCATAGGTCACAATCGCTGCCGGCGCATCTAGTCTAACGTCCGACCTTCGTCAGCTCATCGGCCAGTTCCGGCAGGGCCGTGTAAAGATCGGCGACGAGGCCATAGTCGGCGACCTGGAAGATCGGGGCGTCCTCGTCCTTGTTGATGGCGACGATGACCTTGGAATCCTTCATCCCCGCCAGATGCTGGATCGCGCCGGAAATCCCCACCGCGATGTAAAGGTCCGGCGCCACCACCTTGCCGGTCTGGCCCACCTGCCAATCGTTGGGCGCGTAGCCCGCGTCCACCGCCGCCCGCGACGCCCCCATCGCCGCGCCGAGCTTGTCGGCCACCGGCTCGATATAGGTCTTGAAGTTCTCGGCGTTCTGCATCGCCCGGCCGCCCGAGATGATGATCTTCGCCGAGGTCAGCTCCGGACGGTCGGATTTCGCCAGAGCCTCGCTCTTGAACGCCGACAGCGCGCTTTCGCCCGAAGCCGTCACCGCCTCGATCGGCGCCGAGCCGCCCGCGGCCGTAGCGGCGAAGGCGGACGCGCGCACCGTGATCACCTTCTTGGCGTCGCTCGCCTGCACCGTCTGGATGGCGTTGCCGGCGTAGATCGGCCGCTCGAAAGTGTCGGGCGAGATCACCCTGGAGATTTCCGACACCTGCGCCACGTCGAGCAGCGCCGCGACGCGCGGCAGCACGTTCTTGCCGGTCGA
>NZ_JBKQOU010000127.1:0-17950 GCF_052145335.1 Rhodoblastus sp. | reverse complement strand
GCGGTTCGCCGGAATGGATATGCCAGGCCGGATTGCCCAGCCGCAATTTCCAGTCCTGGCGCGGATAGGCGTCGAGAAAGGCGAGATATTCATCAACGCAGCGCGGGATCACGTCGAAATAGAGCTTCTTCGCCTCGCGCGGCTTCCAGTACATGAAGAAGGACAGGCTTTCCGGGCTGGCGTAGCGCAGCCATTCGTCGATGGTCAGGCCGTTGCCCTTCGACTTGGAAATCTTCTGGCCCTTGTCGTCCAGGAAAAGCTCGTAATTGAATCCTTCCGGCGGCGCGCAGTCGAGGGCGCGGGCAATCTCGCCGGAAAGCTTGACGGAATCGATCAGATCCTTGCCAGCCATTTCGTAATCGACGCCGAGCGCGCACCAGCGCATCGCCCAGTCGGGCTTCCATTGCAGCTTGCAATGGCCGCCGGTGACGGGAGTTTCGAATCTTTCGCCGGTTTCGGGATCTGTCCACGCCACCATGCCGCGCGAAGCATCGATCTCATCAAGGGGAACCTGCATGACCACGCCACTGTGCGGATGAATCGGCAGGAAGGGCGCATAGGAGGCGGCGCGTTCGGCGCGCAGCGACGGCAGCATGATGGCCTGCACCCTCTCGTAGCGCGCCAGCATTTTCAGCAAGGTCGCGTCGAAACGGCCCGACTGGTAATATTCGGTCGCCGAGGCGAACTCGTAATCGAAGCCGAAAGCGTCGAGAAAGGCCCGCAGCCGCGCATTGTTATGCGCGCCAAAGCTCGGATATTCGCCGAACGGATCGGGAACCTGGGTGAGCGGCTTGCCGAGATGCGCGGCGACCAGTTCCTTGTTGGGAATATTGTCCGGCACTTTCCGCAATCCGTCGAGATCGTCGGAAAAGGCCAGCAGCCGCGTGGCTATGGCGCCGCCGGTCAGGGTGTTGAAAGCATGACGCACCATGGTGGTGCGGGCGACTTCGCCGAACGTGCCGATATGCGGCAGGCCGGACGGGCCGTAGCCGGTCTCGAACAGCACTTGTTTCTGGCCGCTGCGCTCGATCCTTGCCACAAGTTTTCTCGCTTCCTCGAACGGCCATGCGGTCGACTGGCGGGCGAATTCGGCGAGATCGGGCAGCATTTCGTTCATTACGGCTGGTATTCGGCGAAGCAATTCCGCCGCCTCCTGTTACAGGTCGAGAAAGACAGCTTTTAGCTTCTGTGTGGCGACAAAACCAGCGTCTCGAACAAAAGGCCGCAATTTTGGCCAATTCCGCGTGACGGCGCAGCTCCCGTCTGGCGGAGTTTTGCAAAAGATGCTGTAAATCCTTTGTTCACGCAAGGAATGCGGCTTGGCTCTGATCTATAAAATCGTCACGGCCCAAGAATGGGCTACGGCTCTCGCCAACGGGCTTTTTGCCGGCTCGTCCGTCGATATCGTCGACGGCTTCATCCATTTTTCCACGCAAGCCCAGGTCGCGGAGACGGCGGCCAGGCATTTCGCCGGGAAGGAAGGCCTCGTGCTGGTCGCGGTCGAGGAAGCAAGCCTCGGCTCCTCCCTGGTCTATGAAGTTTCGCGCGGCGGCGCCTTGTTCCCTCATCTTTACGGGCCGCTGCCCACCGCGCTCGCACGTTTCGCCCTTCCCCTGCCGCTCGGCCCCGACGGCGCGCATGATTTCGCCGGAATTTTCGCATGATGGCTTTTTTCGATTCCTTCGCTTTGCCAATGCTGCATTCGCTCAACGCCGAGCGCGCGCATGAACTGACGGTCTTCGCGCTCGAGCGCTTTCCGCTGCCGCCGGCCCCGGCGGATCACGACAGTCTCGGGCTGAATGTGTTCGGACTGGATTTTCCCAATCCAATCGGCATGGCCGCCGGTTTCGACAAGAACGCCCGCGTTCCCGACGCCTTGCTGCAACTCGGTTTCGGCTTCACCGAGGCCGGCACGCTGACTCCGCGGCCTCAATTCGGCAACGCCAAGCCCCGCCTGTTCCGCCTGCACGAGGATCGCGGCGTGATCAACCGTTTCGGCTTCAACAACCAGGGCCACGCAGCGGCGCGCCAAAAACTTCTCGCCCGCAGCGCCAATGGCGGCGTCGTCGGCGTCAATATCGGGGCCAACAAGGATTCCTCCGACCGCTCCGCCGATTATGTCGCCGGCATCCTCGCTTTCGCCGATCTCGCAAGCTATTTCACCATCAATATTTCCTCGCCCAACACTCCGGGCCTGCGCAACCTGCAAAGGCCAAGCGCGCTCGACGACCTGCTCGCCCGCGTGCTCGAGGCGCGCGACCTGACGGCCGAGACCTTGCCGCGTCGGCCGGTGCTGCTGAAAATCGCGCCCGACCTGACGCTCGCAGATCTCGACGACGTGGTGCGCGTGGCGCGCGCGAGGGGCATCGATGGCATGATCGTCTCCAACACCACCTTGTCGCGCCCGGAAACATTGCGCGACGAGGCGCAGGGCGAGACGGGCGGCCTTTCGGGCGCGCCTTTGTTCTCGCTCTCGACGCAAATACTGGCGCAGACCTTTTTACGCGTCGAAAAGCAGTTTCCGTTGATTGGCGTCGGCGGCGTCGACAGTCCGGAAGCCGCCTGGGCCAAGATCGAAGCCGGCGCCACTTTGATCCAGCTCTATTCCGCTTTGGTCTACGAGGGAATGGGCCTGATCGAACGCATCAAATCAGGGCTGGTGGCGCATCTTGCCGCGCGAAACATGAACCAGATCGAACAGGCGGTGGGAACGGGCGTCAGCGACTGGATTTGAACCCGGACATTCGGCTATTATCCCAAGCATCAATACGGCGGATAGACTTCGATCCACGGCCGGTTTGCGCGGCCCCGCGACCTGATCGTCGTCGACTGACTTCTGGGTCCAAAAAGTTCAGGTTCCTCGCTCGAGATCATCATCCCGCTCACTTTTATCGTGGCCCCGTACTTTTCGACCCAGGAATACAGCATGCGTGCATTTTCAACCGACAAGCGGATGCACCCATGCGACGCAGGACGTCCAAGACCACGCTGATATGTGCCATGGATGGCGATGCCCTCGTAGAAGAAGATCGAATACGGCATAGGCGATTGATCATATTCGTCCGAAAAGTGATCTGCGTCCAAACGTTGCACATTGAACGTCCCCGTCGGCGTCTCGAAGCCGTCGCGCCCGCTCGACACTTTCCAGACATGGGTTTGACCATCGTTGTCGGTAACGGTCATCGTCTGGGCGCCGAGATCGACGCGTATCAACACTTTGGCGTTCGCCACGGAGAAAAGCGCGCTCGCCAGCAGACCTATGACAAACTGAGTGAGGATCCTGACCATGGCTCCAGCCCGACGGGCGCCCACGCCACGCGTTCGGCGCGCCAACACTGCAGGTCATAATGCGTGAAATTGCAACCGCGCGGCCGCGTCAAAGGAGGTAGCTTGCGCTGATCGAAAGTAGCGCGGCCTCGAAGACCGGTAAAAGCCTCCGAAGCCGCCATGCGCGGACGCTCAACCCCCCGCGTGCCGCGCAGCCATCAGATTAGCTCAAACCTAAGCTTGCGCAATCCCCTTTACTTCGGAACGGTAAGTTTCCGCCGAAAGGGCGACGGGTCTTTTCAAAGATCGGGCGTGATGCGCAGGCCCGCGCGCGCTTCCTGCGTCGTGACGTTCGATCCCAGGTTCATAAATCGATAGCCGAGGTCCAGCTTGACATGGGGGCCGACGTCGATGGCGACGCCCGCCATCAGGGCATAGGCGAAATTGATGGTCGAGGCGCCGGGGCCGCGGTCGTTGGGATAGCCCAGGAAATAGCACGGCAACCCGCCGACGCCGCCCTGGAAGCCGCAGTAATTGTTATGCCCTCCCGTGCCATAGGCCACGCCGTTCATGAACTTATAGTCGATGTTCGAACTGGTCAGGAGATAGGAGGCGCCCAGGCCGGCGCCGACATAGGGCGTAAATCCGGACCAACTGCCCAAATCGAGGTAGAAGTTCAGGAGATAGGCGCTGGCCTGCAGTTTTTCCCAAGGGTTGGCGGTGCAGGAAGTGGTGAAGACATTGCCGGGTATATTGGGGTCGGCGGCGACGGGGCAGCCCTTGGGGAAAAGCCCCGAAGGCGCCGGGATGCTGTAGGCGGCGCCCGTTCCCCCCAGCGTGAAGGTCTGGCTTTTGGTGAGCGCCTCGAGACCATTATAGGTCGCGTCGACGCGGAAATAATTGTTGAACTGGTAGCCGGGCCCGATGCTCCCGCCCATCAGCGGCGAAGTCATGCCGCCATAAGGCGTGTCCATGTGCAACTCGTTGAAGCCCGCATCGCCGCGCAGATACCAGCCCGTGCCGAATTCCACCATCGGCGCCGGCTCCTGCGGATAGATCGGCGGCAGGCTCATGTCGGCGGCTCCCGCGGATGAAATCACGCCGGCCGGCAAAGCCAGGAGTACGACGGTCGCCGCCTGAATGGTCTTTCGCATGTCCACTCTCTTCGTCCGCAAGCTACAACTACAGGTTGCGGTCAACGTAAACAAAGAGAGTTAATCCCGATTTAAATTTTACAACTTTTACGCGAACATCCATCGCTATCGACGCAACGCGCGAGCGCGAGGACGCAAGCAAAAAGGCGGAAACGCCGGGCTTCCGCCTTCAATTCCTTGTGGCGCCAGAGCGATCAGTAGCGGGTGCGTAAAACAGGTTCCGGCGCCACCGCCGGGATCAGCAGCCAGCGCAGGCCCAGCCTTATGTCGTTGGAGGCCATGTTGAAATGCTGGGATTCGTAAGCGCAGCCAGTCGATGCGCCGCCGTTGCAGGCAATGGCGGCGGTATTGAATGATCCCAAGTTGACGTAACGATAGCTCAGGTCGAGCATGAGGTTCGGCGTGACGCGAAAAGCCGCGCCAGCTGTCAGCGCCCAAGCGAAATTGGCCGAGTTATTGTTCGGGGCAAGGCCGTAGCCGTTGGGCTGGCTCATGCTGATGTCGGTGAGGCCGCTGACGCCGTAGGTGACTACGCCCAAGCCGCCGCCGATATAGGGGGCAACGCCGATCCAAGTGCCCATGTCGAGGTAGCCGTTCGCGAGGAACAGCCCGGAACGGAGCGAGGCGTTATAGTTGTCGCCGCAATTGGTCGGGCCGCCAACCGGGCAATTGCTGCCGCCGCCGGTGTATTGATAAAAGGCTTTTGAATTATACGACGCGCTGGAGCGATATTCGCCGGTCACGTCGGCGCGGAACCATTCATTGAATTTATAGCCGGCGCCGATTCCCGCCAAAGTGCTGTCGCCAACATTGACCGGCCCGTCCCAGGCTCCGAGATCGGCCAGGGTCTGGCCCGTGCCGAAGGTGGAGTTCAAGCGGGACGCCTGATTAATCCCGACCCCGACGTCGCCGCGCAGATAAAATCCGGATTCTTCGTCGATTGCGCCGCGCAAAGGTTCTTCGAGCGGCGGCGCCGGAGGAAGATCGGCGGCCAGAGCGGGCGCCAATGCGGCCATGACGACGACGCCCGCGATAATGAGGGCCTTGATGCCGCCCATGACGAAATCCCTTCCTTGGCCGGGCGCACCCAGCAATTCGTGTTCATGAAGGGGATTTTTGCCAGTAAAGGCTTAAATAGGTCTTAACCCTAATCTTTAACCGTGTTTTTATCATCTTGACGCAACGTCAGCACGACCCGGGGGGCAGCCCAGCCCGGTTCCGGCGTCGTCGCGCGGAAACGCTTTACTAAAGCGCCTCGATCCGCTACGCCATTGCCGCAAATTGCCCCGGCCTTGCGCTGGGGTTTTTGCGTTGCGAAGAACATTCGGGCCCGGCGCCGCCGCGATCCAGCAGGATCTATGGAAGCGGTAAGGTCTCGTAGAAGCGGATTGCGAGAGAGCCAATATGGCCAATGTGGTGGTGGTCGGCGCCCAATGGGGCGATGAGGGCAAGGGCAAGATCGTCGACTGGCTGTCGGTCGAGGCCGATGTGGTGGTGCGTTACCAGGGCGGGCATAACGCCGGCCATACGCTGGTCATCGACGGCGTCACCTTCAAGTTGTCGCTTCTGCCCTCCGGCATCGTGCGTCCCGGCAAATTGTCGGTGATCGGCAATGGCGTCGTTGTCGATCCTCGTCATCTGATCAGGGAAATCGCCGGCCTGCGCGCGCAGGGCGTCACCATTTCGCGCGAAAACCTGCGCATCGCCGAAAACGCCCCGCTGATCCTGTCGCTGCACGGCGAACTCGACGCCCTGCGCGAAAATTCCGCCGCCGAAGGCGCGCGGATCGGCACGACCAAGCGCGGCATCGGACCGGCCTACGAGGACAAGGTCGGCCGCCGCGCCATTCGCGTCATGGACCTTGCCGATCTCGACACGCTCGACGCCAAGATCGAAAGGCTTCTGACCCACCACAACGCGCTGCGCCGCGGTTTCGGCCTCGAAGAGATCAAGGCCTCGACAATCCGCGCCGAGCTCGAAGAAGTCGCGCCGCAGGTGCTGCCCTATATGGACCGCACGTGGTCGTTGCTCGAGGACCTGCGCCGCGCGGGAAAAAGAATCCTGTTCGAGGGCGCGCAGGGCGCGCTGCTCGACATCGATCACGGCACTTATCCCTATGTGACTTCGTCCAACACCGTGGCTTCCAACGCCGCGACCGGTGCGGGTCTCGGCCCGGGCTCGATCGGCTATGTGCTCGGCATAGCCAAGGCCTATACGACGCGCGTCGGCGAAGGGCCTTTCCCGACCGAACTGCATGACGAAATCGGCCGGAACATCGGCGAACGCGGCCGTGAATTCGGCACCGTCACCGGTCGGCCGCGGCGCTGCGGCTGGTTCGATGCGGTGCTGGTGCGCCAGACCGTGAAAACCTCCGGCATCGACGGGATCGCTCTGACCAAACTCGACATTCTCGACGGTTTCGAAGAGGTCAAGGTTTGCGTCGGCTATCGGCTCGACGGCCAGACCATCGATTATCTGCCGGCGAGCCAGGCGGCGCAGGCGCGTGTCGAGCCGATCTACGAGACGATCGAAGGTTGGCGCGAGCCTACCGGCGGGGCCCGCTCCTGGGCGCAGCTGCCGGCGCCGGCGATCAAATATGTCCGCCGGGTCGAGGAATTGATCGAGGCGCCGGTCGCGCTTCTGTCGACCAGTCCGGATCGCGACGACACCATTTTGATGGTTAATCCCTTCCGGGATTGACGCCGGCCGATTTGAGCCGGAAAACCAAGACGACCAGCAAAAGGCGCAGAATGGCTGATTATTATCCGCTTTTGGCCAAAGCCGTTTCCGGCCTCAAGAATTCGACGCCGGAGGCGCGCCACGCGATATACGAACGCGCGCGAAAAGCGCTGCTCGGCCAATTGCGGTCGATGCAGCCGGCGGCGCCCGAAAGCGCCGTCGAGCGCGAGGCTTTGGCCCTGGACGAGGCCATCGCGCGGCTGGAGCGCGATTTTCTAAGCGCTCCCCCTGCCGAACGGGTGCCCGCCGATGCCCCGGCCGCCGAAACAGCGGCGGCGCCCGTGGCGTCCGAGCAAGAGGCTCCCGCCTCGCCGCCCGAACCGCCGCCGCTCGCCGAGCCGGTCGAAGACGAGGACGCCGCCGCCCCACCGCGCGAAACGGCGCGGCCCGCCGCGCCCAAGCCCGAAGTCAAGCAGGGCGGCGGTTTGCGCCGCCTGGCCATTGTCATCGGCGCCCTGGCGCTGGTCGTGGCCATGGTCGGTTTCGCTGCCTGGAAATTGCGGGACCGGCCGGAAGATCTGGCGCGGCGGGCGCCGGCGACGGATGCCGCCGACCAGCAATCCGGCGGCAAGAGCGGCGAACGAATCGGCGCCGACGGACGCGCTCAGGCCCCGGGCGGCGCCGGCGCGCCCAACCTCGCGGTCGCCTATCGCGCCGCCATATTGGTGCAGGCGCCCGACGAGCCCGGCGGGATCAAGACCTATATCGGTTCGGTGGTCTGGCGGCGCGATTCGTCCAATCGCGGTCCCAACCAGCAACTGGCCGGCGCGATTCGCGCGGAGGTCGATGTTCCGACGGCGAAATTCAACATGTCGATGGTGATGGAGAAGAATTACGAGACGGCGCTTTCCGTCAGCCACACCATCACCATCCGCTTCGATCCGGCCGCGGATTCGCCGATCGGCGCCGTCAAGGCGATCAACATGCCGGAAATGCGCCGCGACGACGCCCCCAAAGGCGCGCCTTTGCTCGGCTTGCCGGTCGAAATAGCGTCAAATGTCTTCCTCGTGGGGCTGGCCTCGGCTTCGGAGACGCAAAATATCGAACTGCTGCAGGGCCCCAACTGGATCGACATTCCGATGAGCCTCGCCAGCGGCCGCATCGCCAAGGTGACTTTCGAGAAAGGCGTCGGCGGAGAGAAACTCTTCGCCGACGTGCTGGCCGAATGGAAAGCGCAACAATCCCAATAAGAAAGGCCGCCTCTTGCGGGCGGCCTCGATCTTTACGCCCGCGCCGGCGCCGCCAGCGGCAGGGGGCGCGGCGGCGCCTCCACCCGGGCGACGCGGTCGCGCACCGCGGCTTGCACTTTCTCGAAAGCGCGCACTTCGATCTGGCGCACCCTTTCGCGCGAAATGCCGAATTCGGTGGAGAGGTCCTCCAGCGTGATCGGATCGTCGGACAGTCGGCGGGCCTCGAAAATGCGCCGCTCGCGCTCGTTGAGCACGCCGAGCGCCTGGGCCAGCGCGGCGCGGCGGTTGTCGCTTTCCTCGGACTGGACCAGCAGGCTTTCCTGGCTTGCGGAATCATCCACCAGCCAATCCTGCCATTCGCCTTCGCCTTCCTCGCGCAGGGGCGCGTTGAGCGAAGCGTCGCCGCCCAGGCGGCGATTCATCTCGATCACTTCCTGCTGGGACACGCCGAGCTTGGTGGCGATCGCGGCGACATGGTCGTGCTTCAGGTCGCCGTCCTCCAGCGCCGATATCTGGCTCTTGGCCCGGCGGAGATTGAAGAACAGTTTCTTCTGATTGGCCGTGGTGCCCATTTTCACCAGGCTCCACGAACGCAATATATATTCTTGAATTGAGGCGCGGATCCACCACATCGCATAAGTGGCCAGGCGGAAGCCTTTTTCCGGTTCGAAACGCTTCACAGCCTGCATCAAACCGATATTGCCCTCGGAAATCACTTCGCCGATGGGGAGGCCATAACCGCGATAGCCCATGGCGATTTTCGCGACGAGCCGGAGATGGGAGGTGACGAGACGATGCGCGGCCGCCGTATCGGAATGTTCGCGCCAGCTTTTGGCCAGCATATATTCCTCTTGCGGCTCCAGCATCGGAAAACGCCGGATTTCATCGAGATAACGCGACAGGCCATTTTCGCCTGCAAGAATGGGGAGCGCAGCTGCCATCAAACCCTCCTGAACCCGGACGCCCGATGAGGCGCGCCCGAGACGGTCGCAATGCGCCGACCGTCAGACAGAACATATAGGGACCAGAAACCATGGCCGAAAGAGGGCGAAGTTCGCAACGCCCTGTTACAAATTGGTAACCCGACGCGCACACGCTTGTTCCGCCCGGCGGACGACGGTTTTTGGTTCTGGCCTTTTGCCAGCATTATGCGCTAACACAACCTCGAATGTCGGAAAAGACGAGCGCATCCATGCAAAATTCCCTTTTCGCAAATGTACAGGAACTGCCCCGCGATCCGATCCTCGGTCTGACCGAAGCTTTTGTCGCCGACAAGAATCCGGCCCGGGTCAATCTCGGGGTTGGCGTCTATCAGGACGAGAACGGCAGGGTGCCTTTGCTGGCTTGCGTGAAACAGGCGGAGGAAGCCCTGCTGGCCAAGGCTGCTCCGCACAGCTATGCGCCAATCGACGGCCTTCCGGCCTTTAATTCCACCGTGGCGAAAATGGTCTTCGCCGATTCGGCCGATCTCGCCCATGTCGCCACGGTCCAGGCGCTCGGCGGCACCGGCGCGCTGAAACTCGGCGCCGAACTCTTAAGAGTGGCATCGCCTGGGGCGAAAGTCTGGATCAGCGATCCAAGTTGGGAAAATCACCGCGCCCTGTTCGCCGCCGCCGGGTTCACCGTCGAGACCTATCCCTATTACGGGGCTGACGGCGAACTGGATTTCGCCGGGCTGATCGCCACCTTGTCGGCGATCCCCGCCGGCGACGTCGTGCTGCTGCACGCCTGTTGCCACAATCCGACCGGCCTCGACCTGACGCAGGACCAATGGCGGCGAATCGCCCGGATCGTGCGCGAGCGTGGCCTGACGCCTTTCCTCGACACCGCCTATATGGGTTTTGCCGAAGGCCTGGACGCGGACGCCTTTTCGGTGCGGCTATTTGCCGCGGACGGCGGGCCTTTGTTCGTTTCCTTCTCCTTTTCCAAGTCGCTGTCGCTCTACGGCGAGCGCGTCGGCGCCTTGAGCGTCGTCACCGCCAATGCGGCGGAACGCGCGCGTGTGCTCAGCCAGATCAAGCGCATCGCCCGCATCACCTACTCCTCGCCCGCGAGCCACGGCGCGGCGGCGGCGGCTCTGGTGCTGGCCGACCCAGACCTGCGCAAGCAATGGGACCACGAACTCGGCGCCATGCGCGTGCGCATCAAGCTTATGCGCGCCCTGCTGGCGGAAAAGCTGGCCGAGCGCCTGCCGGGCCGTGATTTTTCATACATTACCCGGCAAAACGGCATGTTCTCCTATTCGCGCCTGACCGCGCCGCAGGCCATCGCCCTGCGCGAGAAATATTCGGTCTATGCGCTCGACAGCGGCCGGATCTGCGTCGCGGCGCTGAACAACGCCAATATCGACCAGGTCGCGGAATGCGTCGCCAAGGTGATGACGGAGATCTGAACGTCGGCGCGGGGCCCTTGCGCCCCGCTTCCGTCAAAGGCGGAGTGAAACTCAGCGCTGGGCGAGGATGAACAGCCGTGGAAACCGCAGCATGATGTTGCCGTCCGGCAGCGCCGGGTAGGCTCTCGACAGTTCGGTGGCGTAAAGTTCGAGGAATTTCCGACGTTCGTTGTCGCATAACGGCGCCAGGAAGGGGCCCAGTCCGGTCGCTATCATCCAGTCGATGATCGACCAGACGCCTTTGAGCAGATGCACGTAAGTGGTTTCCCAGATTTCCATCGATGCGCAGATCGGCCACAGCATCGAGTGGATGTCTTCGAAGGTTTCGATCATCGGTCTCGTCTTGGCGATCGGCACCAGTTTCTTCGCCCATGGCCCGTCAGCCGCGACCATCCGCATCAGGGCGCGATTGGGCTCGTGCAGATTGTTGGGAATTTGCAACGCCAGAAAGCCGCCGCCAGCGACGCAGGACAACAGCCTTGGCAGCAGCTTCTGATGATCGGGAAGCCATTGCAGGGCCCCATTGGAAAAGATCATGCCGCAGGGTTTGGCCGGCGCCCATTTGGCGATATCGAGTTGGACGAATTCGATTTCAGGCAGCAGCGTCCGAGCCACCTGAAGCGCCTCTTCGCTTTGATCGACGCCCATGATCTTTGCGTGAGGGAAGGCCCTGGCGATCAAGCTGGTGGAAAATCCCGGGCCGCATCCGAGATCGACCACATCGTCGGGCGCGAAATTCGGGATCCGGCTTAGAAGATCGAGCGCCGGACGGGTTCGTTCCACCTGAAAGGCATAATGGTAAGACAAGGGCGCCCGTCTCTCTTATGTCTGCGTTTTTGGCGTGAGCTTACTGGCTTTGGTTGGCGCGACAGCTGAGATCGAGAGCGGTAAAGTTCGCTGTCGCTCCATGGGCCGCCGCCGGGGCTCCGCCGTGCAATTTTCGATTTCTGCCGCGCAAATCTAAAGGGCCTGAATTTCCGACGCAAGCTGGCGCCGGCCGTCGATTGCGTCGCCAGAACGACGACGGGCCAAGGGGCAATCCAGGAGGCGGCAGACTTCAATTCATTGTGATGCTTCAGGTTATGGCGCAATCAAGATTCCGATTATAGATTTGACGGTCCGGCGCGTATTTCGGGAGGGCGGCCATGTCGATTGACCCGAGCAAGAAATCCCTAGTTGGGCAAGATGGCGGAGACAATTCCGTATCGCTGCTTCCCGCTCCCGTCCTGAGGCTGGCGTCCCTCAATTCCTCCGAGGGGTTCGATTTCCTTGGCAGTCACGCGAGATCTTCCGCCGGCGCCTCATCCGGCGCCACGACGAGCACAACCTCTCCCAGTTCGACCGGATTGACCTCGTCGACGCCCGCCGGCTCGACCACTGCGCCGGCTTGGATTTCCGCGCTCCATACGGCTTCGCTCGCTGCGGACATGCAAGCCGCCGATATCGCCGGCACGGTCAGCGAGGCCGGCCTGACCAAGCTCCTCACCGATCTCGACTCCACGTTGTCGGCGACCAGATCGACGCTGACGGCCAATGAATTCAGGGATCTGCAAACGATCGCCGCCAATCTCAACAACGGCCTTTCGACTTCCGCCTACCTGACCTATGCCTTCAATGCTCTGGTCAACGGCAACGCCGCCAATGCGACCTGGACCGGCGGCGGCGCGAATTCCGTCGCTCTCGGCAATCTGGCCGTGGGCTCCAATGCGACGAAACTGGCGGAACTGACCGGCAAATGGCTTCAGGGAACGGACCTGCCGAGTTCGAAAGTCACGATGAGCGGCTATGCGCCGTTTTCCGTGAGTTCTTCGGTAGTCGCCAATCCGCTTTTTGGCGCCTCTGGGCCGACCATGAGCGACATCAACCAGGGCTATCTCGGCGATTGCTATTTCCTGTCGAGTTGCGCCGAGGTCGCCAATCAGAACGCCTCGATCATCGATTCGATGTTCACCGATAATGGAAATGGAACCTATGGCGTGCGCCTTTACGTCAATGGCGCCGCGGAATTTGTCACCGTGAATGCGTCGCTGGCCGACGGCGGCTCGATTTTCAACAATGCGACGGATATCTGGGCGAGCCTCGCCGAAAAAGCCTATGCGCAATTCCAGGCGGGCGGACTCGACACCGGCAATTCCGTCAATTACGGCGATTCCTACTCCACCATCGGCAATGGCGGCTCGCCCGCCTTCGCGCTCGAAGCGCTCACCGGGGCTTCCGCGATCAACGAATTCATCGCCAATGGCGGCTCCTGGCTGGATTACGGCCTGAACGCGTCATTGAGCGTCACCGCCTATTCCGCGGGAGGGACGACGGTCAGCCTGCTGAGCACCATCGCCGCCGATCTGGGCGCCCATGATGACGTGATCCTGTCCTCCTACACCAATGCGACCGATTCTTCCGGCAGGACCACGCTCGTCGCCGATCACGCCATGTCGGTCTATGGCTACGACAGCGCCTCCGGAGACCTGGAAATCCGCAACCCCTGGGGGACCGAAGCCGGCCAGACCTGGGACACGACCTTCGAAGTCAGCCTTTCCACTCTGCTGTCCGATGGCGACGTCATTACCACCGACAATGCCGGCTCCACCGCCAGTTCGACCAAGTCGATCGTCGCAAGCGGCCAGAACAACGAGACCTTCATTTTCACCCCGAATTTCGGTCAGGAGACGCTTTATGGCTTCCAGCCGACCGGCGCGGGTTCCGACGTGCTTCAGTTCGCCGCCTCGGCTTTCGGCGCCGGTCTGACCGCCGCTAATCAGAGCGCCGACTGGCAAGCCTTGATCTCGCCGTCGCATCTGACGCAAAATGCCGCCGGCTCGGCGGTGATCACCGATATCTATGGCGACAGCCTGACCTTGAACGGCGTCAGCAAGACTACGCTGGCCAATTCCGCCCTTGCCGGCGATTTCAAATTCGTCTGAGAAGATTGGCGTGAGCAGGCCCCGCAGCGACTAGAATTGGTTTGAGAAGGGGGCCGCCACCGGCTCCGCCACATCCCGGTCGGCCGGCCATTTGATGCGATAGGCGAGAGTTAGTTCTTTCGACCCGTTCGGCGCGAGGTCGAAGCGCCAACGCAACAGGCCTTGCTTGCCGTCTGGCGCCTTCTCTTCCGGCGGCGTGGTCTGGCCGAGAAGCTCGACCACGATCGCGCTGTTTTCCGAATAGGGCGTCTGGTCGGTCACGGCGGCGTGGATTGGGAAATCGTGCAGATTGCGCACTATTGTCTTGACCTCGCTGGTCGCAGTCCTGGTCTGGCCGAACAGCGACGGCTCGTTTTCCTTGCGCTTTACTGGCGCGCGAACAATCGTCACGCGGTCGTCGGGGCCAAAGCCCAGGTCGAGAGCCTCGCCCGGCGCGGCGAAAGCCATGCGGCCGCGGCCGACCAAGGCGCCATCGCGGTAAATCGAGACCTGTCCCGGCAGCAGCGGCGCCTCCTCGCCATTGACGAAATGCGCCGACAGGAAGGCGCGCGGATCGAGCGCCGGCGAGATGCGCCAGCTCAAGGCGGCTTCCGGCTGCTGCGTCGACAGGCTGACGCTTTTCGTCGTGCCGTCGGAGGCGAGGCTGACTTTTCCGGGAGCGCGAAAAGTCGCCTGATAGGCCCCTGCGTCGATATGGGCCTGCGTCTCGGCTGCGCGCATCGGCGCGGGCGACGGCGCGGCAGCCAGCGCCGAGGTCGCCTTGGCCCGCGGTTCGGCGCCGGCGGGCAAGGTGACGGGCGGCGGCAGGAAATCGATGATCCGCGGCTCGACTTTCGGCGCTTCGGTCCCTCCGGCGGCGGGGAAGGCGGCGAGCGACAGGGAGACCTCGCTCCAGTCTTCGCCGGTTCTTTGCGAAACCTGGGCGCGGCGGATCAGCTCCAGCTGCGGCTTGCCATTGTTCTGGCCGCCAGTGTCCAGCCGCGCGTCATAGGCGGGGGTCCAGCGCGCGCCGGCGACCCGATAGTTCAGGATCAGCCGGATCTTGCCGGCCTGCGGGGCTTCGACATCGACCGCGACATCCTGCGTCGGGCCGGCGATCGAGGGCGCCGGGCGCGCGGCCTCCAAAGCCTTGATCCTCACGTCGATTTCGGCGGCGGCCGCGTGGGCGGCGCGCAGATCCAGCCCGACCTTTTCCAGCGCCGCGCCGATGACGTCCCAGGCCTGGCCCCAATCCTCCGGCTTCAGCGCCTTGCCGTCGGGCCCGATTTTTTCCGGGCCGGCGTGGGAATAGCGCCGCATCATCTCCTGTTTGGAAGCAAGCGCGTCGATCTTTACCTGCGCGGCGTCTCGTTCCGCCTGCAGGCTTTTCAGCCGCGCTTCCAATGTGCTGTCGCCAGCCGGCGCCGGGGCTTTTCTGGCGTCTATCGCGCCAAGCAGGATTTTTTCGTCGCCCTCGCCGCTGACGCGCAACGAGGCGGGATCGACGCCGCCCGGCAGGGCGTGAAAGACCAGCCGGCTCGCTCCGGCCGGCAGATCGACTTCGGCCACGCGCGTCACCATCGCCGCATCGGGATAAAGCGTCACCGCGTCGATGTGCGAGGCGGCGTCGATTTCGGCGGCCAGAGCCGGAGCGGCGGCGCACAGCGCCAGAATCGAGAGAGCCAGATTCGACAAGGCGGCGGCAAATGTCTTGCGCATCATTTTCTTTCACTGCTCAAGCGTCAACGAGGCAGGATGATGCGCCGCCGATTGCGATGTTTTTTTGACGCAAAAGCGCCGTTCCTGGTTTGCAAGGCGCCGAGGCTGGACGGGGAGGAATTTCGCGGCCATGGTCGGAAAATACCGATGCACGGAAAAGGCGCCCGCTTGACCGATTTTTTCCGCCGGATCGGGCGCAGCCTCAACGACCGCGCCGTCATCCTGCTCATCCTCACGGCGGCATTGTGGGGCGCCAACGGCGTGGTCAGCCGCGCGGCGGTCGGCGAGGTGTCGCCCATGACCATGGTGACGCTGCGCTGGCTGGTGGTCTGCGCCGTGCTGCTGCCGCTGCTGCGAAGCCAGATCGGCCACTATGCCGGGGACTTGCGCCGGCACTGCCGCTACATCGCTCTGATGGCGGCCTGCGGCTATACCGGCTTCAACGTGCTGTTCTATCTCGCCGGCTATTACACCAGCGCGGTCAATATCACTTTGTTGCAGGGCTCGATCCCGCCGATGGTTTTGGCCGGCGCGGCTTTGTTCAAGGGGATCCGCGTCACCCCGATGCAGATCGTCGGCATGGCGGTGTCCTTTGTCGGCGTCGGTCTGATCGGCACGCGAGGAGACCTGTCGCATCTCGGCGCGCTGGATTTCAACATAGGCGACCTGATGCTGCTCGCCGCCTGCGCGCTTTACGCCGGCTACACCATTGCGTTGCGAGACCGTCCGCACCTTCCGCCGATGGTGTTTTTCGCCGGCATGGCCATCGCCGCCTTCGCCGTGTCGCTGCCGTTTTTCGTCGGCGAAATCATGATGGCGCGCAGCTATTGGCCGACGCCCAAGGGTTTCGCCCTGGTGCTGTTCGTCGGCATCGGGCCGTCGCTGATCAGCCAGCTTTTCTTCATGCGGGCGGTCGAATTGATCGGCCCCGGCCGCGCCGGGATTTTCACCAACCTGACGCCCTTGTTCGGCGCTTTTTTCGCCATCACTTTGCTCGGCGAGCCGTTTCACCTTTATCATGCGGCGGCCATGGCGCTTGGACTTGGCGGCATTGGTCTGGCCGAGACCGGCAAGAGGAAGCATTCATGAACCGACGCCAGATGCTCGCCGCTGTCAGCCTGCTGCTCGCCGCGCCCGCGTGGGCAGATGATTTTGCCGTCTTTCTGGAAAGCTTTCGCTCCTCGGCGCTTCAAGCCGGCGTGTCCGGCGAAATTTTTGACGCCGTCGTCGCCGGCCTGACGCTCGATCCCTCGCTGACCGGCAAGCGCGCCGCCCAAGGCGAATTCGTGCGTCCCTTGCGCGCCTATGTCGATGACGCCGCCTCGAACGCCCGCGCCGCGCAGGGACGGACGATGACGGAAAAATTCGCTGCCCCCTTGCGCCAGATCGCGGCCAGGACCGGCGTGCCGCCGGAAATGGTGGTGGCGCTGTGGGGCATGGAGAGCGATTTCGGCGCCTCGCGCGGCGACCGCGACGTCTTGCGCTCGCTGGCGACCTTGGCCTTCCTCAACCGAGACAATCCGGTCTACGCGCAGGAATTCGTCGCCGGCCTGGCGCTGCTGCAAAAGGGCCTCCCGCGCGAAAAACTGCGCGGCTCCTGGGCCGGGGCGATGGGCGATCCGCAATTCATGCCCTCGGCCTATCTCAAATACGCCACAAGCTTTGCCGGCGGCGCCCCGCCCGACATCTGGAGCAGCGGCCCGGATTCGCTCGCCTCCATCGCCAATTTCCTGCAGCAATCGGGCTGGCGGCCCGCCCTCGCCCCGATTGTCGAGACCCGCGTTCCGGCGAGTTTCGACTATGCGACCCTGCGCCAGGATTTTTCCGCCTGGGCGCAAGCCGGTTTCACCCGGCTCGACGGCCCCCCGCTCCCAAAAAGCGGCGACGCCATGCTGTTTTTCCCCACGGGGGCTAATGGCCCGGCCTTTCTGCTCAGCGAGAATTTCTTCGTGCTGAAAGCCTATAATTTCTCCGATTCCTACGCTTTTGCCGGCGCGACCCTGGCGGACAAAATTGTCGGCCGGCCGGTTTTACGCGAAAAGTGGCCGAGCGAGGCGCAACCGCTGACGCTCGCCGAGCGAGAGGCGATCCAGCGCGGCCTGACTTCGGCCGGGCTTTACGACGGCAAGATCGACGGGCGTTTCGGGCCGGTGACGCGACTGGCCATTCACGCTTTCCAGCGAAAGGTCGGCATCGCCAAAGCTGACGGCTATCCTTCGCGCGCTGTTCTCGACGCATTGCGGGCGCACTAACGAAAAAGCCTCCGTGGCGGATGCAACGGAGGCTCAAAATTTGGGTACTAGCTTTTTTTATTTTATTCCGCCGCGCGTTTCATCGCCGGATAGGTGCAATGCGCGTCATTGGCGAAGGGCGATTCGACGTCGCTCGACTGCACGAAGGGAATGCGCAGGGCCGACCAGACATCGACCAGCGACTCCACCAGATGGGCGATATGGGCGTCGCCGTGATGCGGGGTCGGAGTGATGCGCAGGCGCTCGGCGCCGCGCGGCACGGTCGGGTAATTGATCGGCTGGATATAGATGCCGTGGCGATCCAGCAGCATGTCGGTCGCCGCCTTGCACAATTGCG
>NZ_JBKQOU010000126.1:0-10537 GCF_052145335.1 Rhodoblastus sp. | reverse complement strand
CTGAGGCGGCGAGCGTCAGAGCGATAGAAAGACAAGAGATAAGCTTCGTCACGGGTTAGCTCCCACCGTTTAACCGTGGATCGTCTCCGAGGTTTGACTCCGCTCAGATGCGGTAAGCCGACACGGCAGCGCGGAGCATCGAGTTTTACGGCGTCTGTTCTGGCGCGGAGGAACCGAAGTCAAGCAGCGGATATACCCGAGACACAATCGATCCCAGACAGACGAGCACCACCAGCAGCTTGAGAAGCTGCGCTAGTCGCGCTTCGGGACAAAATCTATCGATGACCCAGAACAAGATGGCGCCAACGACGACGGTAATCAGGATTCCAATTACAAGCGTGATCATAATGATCTCCCCCTATCACAGCGGCAATATTTTCAAGACTACCATCGCCCCGGTCTATTGACGAGCTGAAGATTGATTAGAATCGAAATAGCGCCGAGGCGCTGTGACCACGCTTAAGGGTCGGTCATCTATTTCGCGAGTGAAGCTGCCGACTGCGGAATGTGTTGTCCTTGGTTCGACGCCGGAATGAGGAACCGAACCGGTTTCGCGGTTTCAAGACGGCGTTTCGCGGTTCGATGAGGAAAACGGCGAGCGCGTCGAGATCGCCATTTACCCCCTCGAAGATACAGAATGGTCGTTAGAGATCGTTGCCAGCGATGGTTGTTCGACCGTCTGGGAAGAGCCATTCGAGTCTGAGGAGGCGGCGTTGGCCGAGGCCGTGATTGCGATCAAGGACGAAGGGATCAAGAGCTTTTTTGAAGGTGCGGCGGGGCAGGGTGCGCTGCATTAAAGGCTGTCACAGGGCGTTCGTTTCGTCGCTGATCCCGTTCGATTCGGCGCGCGTTCTCGGTGTCGATCAAAGCGCGATTTCTGGCATTATCGCTGCCGCGTTAAGTCCGTAATCACCGTTCCAGAGGCGGTATTTTTGTACGCCTTATTTATACGGTATTTGTACGAAAATTCTGAAAGTGTTATAATACATTGAAAGTCAACGATAAAAAATAGCTATTAAGGGACTTAAAATCCCTCAGCCGCAAGGCTATGCCGGTTCAAGTCCGGCCGCCCGCACCACTCTATTGGCGCGAGCCCGGGTTGGCGCAGGACGCCGGCGTCGGGCGGGTCATGGCTTTGGCCACGTTCGCCGGCGCCTGCTCGACCCCGCCGATCACCGGCGCGACCCGCGATTGATAGAGCCTCGTTGGGACGAGACCCCGATCGCCAAAACTTGGCCCAACGGTCTCTCCGACAGCGGGGCCCCCGGACGGGTTCAATCGCGGGAGCGCCCGTCGCCGCGTCGAGTTCTCCAAATCGATGAAATTCTGGACGCTGTCCGTCATTGCGATTTGGGCGACGTGACCTCTTCAATGGCGGAAAAAAGGAAGGCTGTCGTCAGTCCGAATAAAATGAGACCATTCATCGCCTCGATGGCGCCGAGAAGTTTCCAGCGGTCCTCCAGAAAGACGCCGGCATGACCGTAACTGGTGATGGCGCTGAGCGAATAGAGCATAGCGGTCACTTCGTCGGGCAGGGCGCCCACCCATATATAGAGGGTGGCCCACAGGCTTGCTTCAAACGAATGGAGCGCCGCCGCGCCAAGCGCGATCACGGCGATGTTGGCGATGAAATGGCGGCGGCGGTGGTTTGTCTTGCCGGCATGCGCCTTGCGCAGCGTCCTGACCATCATAACGAAGACGGAAACGTGAAAAACCACCGTCAGGATCAACAGCGGCAGTCCCCATATCCAATCCGCGACCCAGCGCCAGTTCATGACTTGTCGATCCCCTGGCGAGCCAATCCCCGTCGCCGGCGCGCTTCGCCAACCTTGGCAACCGCCCGTTACGCGGTCAAAGCGACGAAGACAAGACATTCGTCAGTCGCAGCCGGCGCAATCCGGAGCGCCCATCACGACGGCCACTCGAGCTTTGACTTTGGCGGTCGCATCTGAAAAAATCCAATCCTCTTCACCTGGGGTCGACAAATGAAGTATTCCTTGTCTACAAAACTTCTCGCTGAATTTCTTGGCACTTTCCTTTTGGTCTTCGGCGGCTGCGGCAGCGCTGTCCTGGCGGCCGCCTTTCCGCATCTCGGCATCGGCTTCGCCGGCGTCGCCTTGGCCTTCGGCCTCACCGTTCTCACCGGCGCCTATGCTTTCGGTCCGGTTTCCGGCGGTCATTTCAACCCGGCCGTTTCGCTCGGCCTCGCCGTGGCCGGCCGTTTCTCCTGGGGCGAACTCGTCCCCTATATCATCGTGCAAGTGATCGGCGCGGTGGCCGCGTCCTTCGTGCTCTATGTGATTGCTTCCGGTGGCCCGGATTTCTCGATGGCGGGCGGCTTCGCCTCCAACGGATATGGTCCCCATTCGCCCGGCGGCTATGACTTGCTCGCCGCCGCGGTGATCGAGATGGTTCTGACCGGCTTCTTCCTGCTGATTATTCTCGGCTCGACGGAAACCCGGGTTCCGGCGGGTTTCGCGCCGATCGCCATCGGACTCGCTCTCACCCTGATCCATCTGATTTCCATTCCCGTGACCAACACTTCGGTCAATCCGGCCCGCTCGACCGGTCCTGCCCTGTTCGAAGGCGGATGGGCGCTGCAACAGCTTTGGCTGTTCTGGGCCGCGCCGCTGGTTGGCGGGGCCATCGGTGGCCTGCTCCACAAACTGGCGCTTGCCGAAAAAGCAAGCTGAAGCAAGAGCGGCCGACCCCCAACGGGTCGGCCGTCGAAATCATGGTCGGCCTCGTTGCTGTCATTCGCCACAAGGGTAGGGAAATGAATCCAGGTAAATTGCGCTTGTTCGCTGCTGCCGTCGCCGCCATGTTCATGTTTGCCGACATAGCCTTGGCCATGCCGATCGCGCCGCCGCCGGAATCGGGCGAAGTTTCGCCGGCGCTCGCGCGCGTCGTCAGGGGCGGCGGCGGTCGCGGCGTGGCCGTTCGTGGCGGCGCGGTCCGCGGAGGCGCTTATCGTGGCAGCGCGGTTCGGGGCGGCGTTTATCGTGGCGGCGTCCGTGGGGGCGCCTATCGGGGCGGCGCGGTCGTCGTTGGCGGACGCGGCGCTTGGGGGCGCGGCTATCGTTGGGCGCCGGGCGGGGCGATCGCGGCAGGCGCCGCCATCGGTTTCATCGCCGCAGGGAGCGCCGCCGCTTACGCAGCCACGCGACCGCCAGCTCCAGGTCTATGTTGGTATTACACCGACCAGTCACGACGTAGCGGTTTTTGGGACGTCTGCCCCTGATTCGACCAGAAGAAGGCTTTGAGCCCCGACCCGACACCGTCGGAGCGGGGCTTTTTTGTTTATTTTTTCAGATCGGTCCGGGGATCATAGGGCTTGTCGGCGCGCCAGCGGCGCATAAGCTCTTCCAGATCGGCGTCAGCGCCTTCAGGCAGGACGATGCGCAAGGTGACGAGAAGATCGCCGGCCGGCTTGTCGCCCGCCGCGGGAAGTCCCTTTCCGCGCAATCTCAAGGTACGGCCCGAATTGCTATGCGGCGGCAAGGTCAATTCAACCTTTCCGCCCAGCGTCGGTGATTCGACTTTCGCGCCGAGCACCGCCTCGTAGAGCGTGATCGGCAGGTCGAGGCGCAAATCGCGTCCCTCGATGCGGAACAGGCCGTGCTTTTCAAAGCGGACCGTCACCATGGCGTCGCCGGCAGGACCGCCGTTAGGGCTAGGCTGGCCCTGGCCGCGCAGGCGAATCTGCTTGGCTTCCTCGATCCCAGCCGGGATCGCGACTTCCAGCGTGCGGCCATTGGGCATCAGCACGCGCGCCTTGCCGCCGTGAATCGCAGTCTCCAGCGAAACGGCGGTCTCGAGCGCGATATCGGCGCCCGGTTCCCGCGTCTGCCGCCCCGCGGCGCCGCGTGGCCCGCGCGCTCCGGCGAAAAGGTCGGAGAAAATGTCGGCCGCGTCGAAACCGGCGCCGCCGCCGCCGAAATTGAATTCGAAATGTTCGGCGCCGCCCGGGCCGCGCCTGCCACCGGGACCCGCGCCCTGACCGAAAGGCCCTGCGCCCCTGGAAAAGCCCTCGAAGCCGGGATGGCGCGGCTTGCCTTCGGCGTCGATCTCGCCACGGTCGAACTGGGCGCGCTTCTTCTCGTCGCCCAGAATTTCGTAAGCGGCGTTGGCCTCGGCGAATCGGTCCTTCGCCTTGGGATCATCCGGATGCTGGTCGGGATGGTGCTGCTTGGCGAGTTTGCGAAACGCCTTTTTCACATCGGCGTGGGAGGCGTCCTTGGCGACGCCGAGTATTTGATAAGGATCGCGCATTATTCCGATAAGCCCAAATCGTCCTCGGCCCGCGCAGGCGCCGGCGTTTGTCTTGGCCTTTATTTGGGCGCAACCCCGCTCCAGCGCAAGGGGGACGGGACGCGCTAAACGTGCTCAGTCCTTTTTCGCCGGACGCCATTCGGCAACGGTCCATTGAGCGCTCTTGTCGCGGCAGGCGGCGCCGCGCGCTGTCGCGGGTCCTTGAGCGGTGTTGAACTGCGCCTGGAAATCCCGGCAGATCAGGTCGTTGGAGGGATAGGCGAATCCGGCCGGGGTGACCGAGCCGTGCGCCTTGCTGACCGGATTGTCCCAATGCACGCTGGCGCCGTTGCCCTGCGGGTCGAGAGCAATTGCCAAGGCCCCGAGCGCGCGGCGACGGTCTTCCTCGTCGAGGGCGGTAGGCAGTCCGGGCGGTTTTTTTGCCGCGACCGGCGCGATCGAACCGGTTGTCTCCACATCGCCGCCCGGCGCCAGCGGCGTCAGGGCGCAACCGGCCAAAGCCTGGCAAATCGTCGCGCAGGCCGCGAATTTTTTGGCGAGCGACCGCAATTGCGGCCCGCGCGGCGTCGGTTCACTATGGAGCGTGGGCAAAGAAAGGTACAAGGCGGGCGATGTCCGACGGAATTAAACCGGGAGCCATAATGGGATGAACGGATTAACGGGTGGTAACCATCAGCCGGCGCATGCGCCATTTGCTTTGTTCCGCCACTGGCTGGACGACGCGGAGGCGCGCGAGATCAACGATCCCAACGCAATGTGCCTCGCCACCGTCGATCAAAACGGCCTGCCCAATGCGCGAATGGTGCTGCTGAAGGGCTTCGACGACGACGGTTTCGTGTTTTACACCAACAAGGAGAGCGCCAAGGGCCGCGAACTGGCCGGTCAGCCGCAAGCGGCGGGGGTTCTGCACTGGAAGAGCCTGCGCCGGCAATTCCGCTTTCGCGGGTCGGTCGAGGAGGTTTCGGACGAGGAATCCGATGCCTATTTCGTCAGCCGTCACCGCGACAGCCGGATCGGCGCCTGGGCCAGCCGGCAATCGCGCCCGCTGGAAAGCCGTTTCGCGCTGGAAAAGGCCGTCGCCCTCTACGCCGCCAAATTCAACTTTGGCGAGGTTCCCCGCCCGAAACATTGGGGTGGCTATCGCATTCGGCCCGTCGAGATCGAATTCTGGACCGACCGCCCTTTTCGCCTGCATGAAAGGCAGCGCTTCACCCGTCCCGCGCCGGAAGGGGACTGGCTTTGCGAGCATCTATATCCGTGAGCCAATCTCGCCGTCATTTTCCGTCCCAGCCCGCTTTGGCCGTCAGCATAGCGGTCTTTCGCCAGGGCGAGGTCCTGCTGGCGAGCCGCACCGCTGCGCCTTATGCCGATCTTTTCACCTTGCCGGGTGGGCTCGTCGAGATCGGAGAGACGCTCGAATCGGCCGCGCTGCGAGAGTTGCGCGAAGAAACCGGAGTATTGGCGCGACTGGTCGGCTTCAACCAGCCCGTTCAGCATATCGTCCGGGATTTTTCCGGGCGGGTCGAGCGTCACTATGTCATTCTGTCGTTCGCCGCCCTCTGGCTTGACGGAGAGGGCAGGGCAGGCGCCGAAGCGGGCGAAATCGTCTGGCGGGCGCCGGAAAATCTTTCCGGGCTTCTCCTGACGCCGGGATTGCCCCATATCCTCGCCGAGGCGAAGAGAATCGTGGACGGAGCGCGATGATATTTTCCCCATCTTTTCGGCGAACGATGCTGGTGTTTTGCGGGCTGGGCCTGGTCGCTGGAAGTCCGGCGCGGGCGCAATTCTTCTTTCCGTTTTTTGACAATCGCCCGTCCCGGCCGCCAAACGCCGAAATGAGGCGCCACCCCCCCCATGAAATCTTCCGCCGCGAATCGGAGCGGTCGGCGGCGCGAAACAAGTTGCACCGACCCAAGTTGAAAGAGGCCGAAAGGCGCTTGAAGTCGAGTAACAAGGCGACCGCGCTGGCCAAGGCTGAAGCGCCCGCTCCAGCGATCGTCGAAGGCCCGCCGCCGCCCTATGAGCCGCAATTGCTGCGGCTTTCCGAAATCATGGGCGCTCTCGCCTACTTCCAGACCATTTGCGCCGCCGCCAAATCCTCATCTGAAGATCCGCTCTGGCGCGAAAGAATGCAGGATCTGATGGCCGCTGAAACGACCGGACCCTCGCTGCGTGAAAAACTCGCCGGCGCCTTCAATCGAGGATTGCGAGGCTACGAATTCAGCTATCGCGTCTGCACGCCCAACGCCATGCTGGCGCGCAGCCGCTTCCTCGATGAAGGCGCGCAGCTTGCGCATGAAATATCCACCCAATATCGCGCCAACTGAATTGCCGTCGGCGGCGGGTTTGATCCGTGTGGCGAGGCCTTGAAAACCGCCGCCGTAGCATTAACCGTTTCTTAAGTCGTCGCTCGCTTCGAATGGCTATGCCCGCTAAGGTCGTTTGCATCATGACCTCCGCACAATCTCCCCATTTCGAACTCACTGGCGCCGAAGACGAACGTCGGGCGGCCCTGGCTTACGTAACGGAAGCTTTTGCAGAGGCGATCCTGGCTGGGATCGAAAGCGAGAGTTTCGCTCATGCCGCGCTTTTCGCCGCTCTGCAGGAGCTGGTGGAAACCTATGGTGAGGAAGCCGTCTCGGCCTTCGCCGGACGCCTGCCCGAACGAATCGCCGCCGGGGAATTCACGGTGGCGATGAAACATTAAGCTTTGCACTGGCTGGGCTGGCCTGCTGAAATTCAAAATGAGCCACTGCGGAGCTCGATTCGATTAGCGCCCGCGAAAAACGCGCAAAACTGCCATCGCGCGGTCAAATAATGTTAACAAAGCTTACACATTTCCGCTCCAGCCAGCGCCAGGAGGCGGCGCCTTTTTTCCGGTGTGCGGCGTTTTCCGGCCTAAAGCGGGCAAAGATCGGGTGACGGCCCGGTAAAGGTCGGACGGCGGCATACGCCTGAGGCTTTGAGCGGCGCCCCGCACGCACTTGCCTCTGGCGCGGGGCAAGGCTAAATGGCCGCACAAGAAAAATTGGGATCGATAATGACGATGAACGTAGCGGACGCCACCCTGAACACTCACATGGGAGTCCTGCGTGGCAAGCGCGGGCTGGTCATGGGTCTGGCGAACAATCGCTCCATCGCCTGGGGAATCGCCAAGGCTGCCCGGCTTGCGGGGGCGGAGATCGCCCTGACCTATCAGGGGGAGCCGCTGGAGCGGCGGGTGCGGCCGCTGGCGGCGGAACTCAACGCCCATGTGGTCGGCGAATGCGACGTGACCGACTCCGCCTCGATCGACGCGGTTTTCGCGGAAGTCGAGAAATTGTGGGGGGAACTCGATTTCGTGGTCCATTGCATCGCTTTTTCCGACAAGGACGAACTGACGGGCCGTTATGTCGATACATCCGAGGAAAACTTCAAAACCTCGCTGATGATCTCCTGCTATTCCTTCACCGCCATCGCCCAGCGTGCGGAAAAGCTGATGAAGGACGGCGGCTCGATGCTGACGCTGACCTATTACGGCGCGGAAAAATGGATGCCGCATTACAATGTGATGGGTGTGGCCAAGGCGGCGCTGGAGGCCAGCGTGCGCTATCTCGCCGCCGATCTCGGCGAGAAGAACATTCGCGTCAACGCCATATCGGCCGGCCCGATCAAGACGCTTGCGGCTTCCGGCATCGGCGACTTCCGCTATATTCTCAAATGGAACGAATATAATGCGCCGTTGCGCCGCACAGTCACCATCGACGAGGTCGGCGAAAGCGCGGTTTTCCTGCTCTCGCCAATGGGGCGCGGCGTAACTGGCGAAATCCTCCACGTCGACGCCGGTTATCATGTGGTGGGTATGAAAAACCCTAACGCGCCCGATATCACCAGAAAAGAATGACCTGCGGCGTCCCAAAGCGCAGCGTTCCGCCGCGGCTGTATTTTCTACGGCATGGCGAGACAGACTGGAATGCTGAGGGACGGCTGCAAGGAAGGCAGGACGTGCCGCTGAACCCCCTCGGGCGGGACCAGTCGGCGCGGGCCGGACGCAAGCTGAAAAAACTGCTGCTTTCGCAAGGCGAAAACCCCGCAACGCTCTCGTTCCAGTGTTCGCCGCTGCTGCGCACGCGGCAAACCCTGGGGCTGGCGCGCGCCGAACTCGGATTGCCGCCGGAGGGCGGCGAGTTCGACGACAGGCTGATCGAGTTCACTTTCGGACGCTGGGAAGGGCTGACCTGGCCGCAGGTTTGCGCCCTCGATCCCGAATTGGCCAAGGCGCGCGAAGCCGACAAATGGAATTTCATCCCGCCCGGCGGCGAAAGCTACGCCGATCTGGCGCAGAGGCTCGAACCCTGGCTGGAGGCGCAAAAGGCGCCGAGCGTCGTGGTGTCGCACGGTGGCGTCGCCCGCGCGCTGATGACGCTGATAGGCGGACTCCCGGCGGAACGCGCCCCCGTCGCAGACATATGGCAGGGGCGGGTGCTGGTGTTTTCAGCCGGCCGTTTCAATTGGATCTGATTTTTTAGATTCGCCGTTTTGCTCTAGCTGCTCCGCCAATTCCGCCGCCAGAGCGAAAAAGCGCCGCCGCACGTCCGGGGCATAGGGGTTCATCCGCTCGATGGCGTAGAAAACCTCGGGCGCGTCGTAACGAACCATCTCGATCGCGCGAAAAATCAGATCGAAGCTGGCGGTGGTCATTTGCCGGGGCAGGGGCTCCATTTCCACCAGAACCTTGGCGATCAGATGGGTCAGGCCCTGCACCATCGCCGCGTCGCGGTCATGCGCCTCGGGCGTGGCTATGATCGCGTCGAGCCCGAAAGTATTGCGCAGAAAGGCGGCAAGTGGACGCACGTGGCGTCCCCTTATCGGGCATAGCACGATTTTCAGTCCCTTGACGCCGCCGCGCGCGCTTTGCGGCCCGAACATCGGATGCGTGCCGACGATGTCGACATGGTCCGGCAGTTCGGCGAGCATGATTTGTGCCGGAATCACCTTGACCGAGCCGACGTCGAGCACCAGCGCGCCGGGACGCAGATAAGGGCTGATCGCCGCAATTACTGCGCTGAGTTGCGGCACCGGAGTGGCGAGAATCACCGCGTCGCAGGCGGCGACTTCCGCCAGCGGTCGTAGGGTCACGCCCTTGATCTCGCCCGTGACGATCGGGTCGTAGCCCAAAATCGGAAAATGTGCGCCGAGATGGGCGGCGGTGAGCCGGCCGAAGGCGCCGAGGCCGATCAGTCCGATGCTTTTCTGCGACCGCTTGCGCGGCCGTCTGATGGGGCGCTCGCTCAAAATGCGTCCTCGCCGGCGCTCTGTCGCCCTTATTTTGGCTGGTCGTAGCTGCAGACGCCGGGGAATTTATTGAATTTCAGAGGGCCGCCGCAGGGGTCACAACCGCTGACCAAAGCGCAAAGCGCCAAAAGGGCGCCCAATCGAATGCACAGGGCCACGGTTTCGCCTCCCAAGCCAAAATTCTATCGCGCAAGCGCGCGGCGGAAATTGCGCTGGGCGGCGGGCGAAAGTCAAGCACGGGTCGAGCTGAGCCTCTGCCTTTAAATCCTGAAAACGGCGGCGCTGGCTGTCAAAATTGAGCTAAATCAAACAGATGTTGCAAAATTGACGGTATGGAGATCGTTAAGTTCCGTTAACCTTTGTCGCAATCCAATGTCCTGACCGGAAAATCAGCGATGACCGACTATTATCCTCTGCTAAAGCGCGCCCTGGCGTCAGCGCCGGCGGCTGATCCGTTGGCGCGGCAAAACATCTATCGCTCGGCGCGCCGGGCCATGACGCAGGTCGTTGTGGGAACGCGGACGGGCGCAGCGCAAGCCAGCCTGAATGAGGAATATGGCGAGTTCGACAAGGCTGTGGCCCGGGTCGAGGCCGAAGTCGGGAGCGTTGCGCCGCAGTCGCTGGCCTTTTCAAAAGCAGCGGCCGTTTCACGCCAAGAACTGGAGGCCCGCGTCAGCAAATTCGCCATGAAACAAGGGACCAGAGCCTCGTTCCAGTTCGCTCGGACCGGAAACGTCTTTGGTGAGAAGCTTGGGCAAGATGTTTCGCCGGACTCCGACGCACGGACGACGCTAGATTTGCCGCCTGAACCCGCAAACGCCGACAAAGTCGGTTTGCCCGCCGCAATTGTCGATTGCTTGCGTGGCGTCAAGGAGGAAAAAATGTCGAGACTTGATGAGCTGAACAAGATTTTGCGCAAGCTGCAAAGCGATTCTCCCGGTCTCGAAGCCAGCGCGCTGATTTCGGAAGACGGATTGATGATCGCCAGCGC
>NZ_JBKQOU010000125.1:0-16096 GCF_052145335.1 Rhodoblastus sp. | reverse complement strand
CGTGGACCGCCCTTGGCGACGTCGATCCGGATTACGAAAAGGATCTTCACCATCACTATGATTGGCCCGGCCATCGTTGACCGGCCTAAGCGTCTTCTCCCGCTCGCATCGGCGTAGTGCGGCTTGAGACGCTGGCGAACTGTCGCGTTTCGACCTGCAAACAGACGTCGACATGTAACCAGACGGAGGGCGCGCTGCTTCCGGCCCTGGAAAAGATGCGACTTGAATGACGGCTTGCAGCCGATGCCGAACTCCGGCTCGTGGCGCATTGCTGACGACAAACCAAGGTCCAACAGCGGTAGGAGTTTCCCGAAACTCCGCCAACCGTTTCCGCCCGCTTCCCGCTCAGGCGCGCATCATGCGGCCAATGGCGCCAGCACACCTAACACATTGATATTGTACGAAAGATAATGGTGGGCGATATAGGGATCGAACCTATGACCCCACCCGTGTGAAGGGTGTGCTCTCCCGCTGAGCTAATCGCCCGGACGCATGAGCGTCGGACGCCCTCTTTAGGAAAACCGCTCGGCCGCGTCAAGGCGTTCGCGGCCCCGCTCAAACTTTTCGCGCAAAAATGCTTGGCTTCGTCGCTCTTCGTGGCGAAAATGCGCTATGAATTCAGCGGGGCGGCCCAGGCCATGCCGCATCGAAACCGTCGAGTGGGAGCAAGTCGCATGATAGGTCGTTTTTCCTTTGGCGCCGATCTGGCCAAAGTCGTCGCGGTCGTTGGGCTGGCGCTGTGTTCTTCCGCGTTTTCCTGCGCGCCGGCGCAGGCGGATTTCTTCTCCGACCTTTTTGGCGGCGGGCGCGAGGGGCGGCCCCTCTCCGGCCCCATTCCACGCGAGGTCGTGGCCTACCATGGTCCGGAAAAGCCGGGCGCCATCGTCGTCGCGACTTCCGAGCGCCGGCTCTATTATGTGCTCGGGGACGGCCAGGCGCTGAGATACGGCGTCGGCGTCGGACGGTCCGGCTTCGAATGGTCGGGCGCGCATCATGTCTCCGCCAAACGCGAGTGGCCGGACTGGACGCCGCCGTCGCAAATGATCGAGCGCCGTCCCGACCTGCCGCGCCACATGGAGGGCGGAATCGCCAATCCGCTCGGCGCGCGGGCGATCTATATCGGCAGCACCCTTTATCGCATTCACGGATCGAACGAGCCGGAAACCATCGGCCACGCCGTGTCCTCCGGCTGCATCCGCATGACGAATAACGACGTGATCGACCTTTACGACCGGGTGAAGATCGGCGCGCGGGTGGTTGTCCAGCGCTGAAATCCGCATAAGGCCACGTTTCGTTCAGTCACCATTCAGCCGTTTTCCGATGACATGCAGCCCTGCCCTCGCGCTGGCGCTTCGCCGCGTGACGGGAAGAATTTTTGCGGAGAAAAACATGACGCGCAGGGCCAGAATTTTGAAATCGCGGCTCGCCGCCGCCGCGATAGTCGGCGCGCTCATGGCCGGGTTGCCGCAAGCTTCGGGGCAGCCGGCGCCGCAGGGTTCGCCGCGCATCGCCCTGGTGATCGGCGAGGCGGCCTACAAGAACGGCCCGCTCTCCTCCGCCGCCAATGACGCCGGCCTGATCGCCGACACCTTGCAGACCGCCGGTTTCGACGTGACCGGCGCCGCCGATCTCGACCAGGACGGTTTGCGACGCGCCCTGCGCGAATTCGTCGACAAGGCCGCCGCCGCCGGTTCCAATGCGACGGTCTTCATCTATCTGAGCGGCCGCGCCGTGCAATACGAGGGCGAAAATTATCTCGCTCCGGTCGAAGCCGCCATTCCCCGCGCCGCCAATGTACCGCTGGAGGCGGTGCGGCTGAGCGATTATCTGCAGCCTCTGGCGCAAATGCCGCTGAGAGCGCGCATCGTCGTGCTCGACGCCGCGCGGATAAACACCTTTGACCAGGGCGGCGCGCCGCTTGCCGGCGGCCTTGCGCTGGTCGAACCGGACGCGGGCGAGTTAATCGCCTATAACGCCGCGCCGGGTTCGGTGGCGCCCAACGAGACCGGACCTTATGGCGTCTATGCCCAGGCGCTGACCGAAATGCTGCGCGAAGGCGGCCTGCCGCTCGACGAGGCTTTCGCCCGCGCCAGGCTGCGGGTTTCGGAACAGACCCGGGGCGCCCAGGTTCCCTGGGACGAATCGAAACTGGCGCCGGCGCCGGTGCTGTTCGCCCGCGCCCCCGGCGCGCCGCCGCCCGCCGTGGCGCTGGAAACCCAGGCCAATATGCGCGCCCGGCCGATCCGCGATTATCCGGTCGATCAGGCCTATGCCGCCGCGCTGGAGCAGGACACGTTCGCCGCCTATGTCGACTTCCTCAACGCCTACCCCAATTCGGCCTATGCCGAGCGGGTGCGCGTCATGCTCGCCCTGCGCCGAGAGGCGATCACCTGGAGGCGCGCCTGGCTCGCCAATACGCCCAACGCCTATTGGACCTATCTGCAATATTATCCGCGGGGACCACATTCCGAGGACGCGCGCCTCCGCCTCGGCATGCTGAACGCCGAGCTGGCGCCGCCGCCGCATTTCGAAGTCTACGCCCTAGACGTGCCGCCGCCCGTCGAAGCAGAAGCCATCTATTTCAACCGGCCCTATGTCGTGTTCGACGACCCCGCCTGGGGCGCTCCGCCGCCCATGGGATACCTGCTGGCGCCGCGCCCCTTGTTGGTCGAGCGCGCGCCGCCGCCGCCGCCCTATGCCGGATTACTGCCGCTGCCGCTCGTCGCCGCGCCGCTGCTTTTCGCCATTCCCGCTGTCCGACAGGGACTTTTTCACGCGCCGTCCGTGGTCACTACGCAGCAGCCCGGCGCCAATAATTATTACAACGGCCATTACGGCCGACCCCAGAGCACGCCCGGCGTCAATACTTCCGCGCCCGGAGCGCCAGCTGGAGCGCCCTTGCCTCATGCCGCGCAGGGTCAAAACGGAGCGCCTTCCGGCGGAACTCCGCTGCCGCACATTCAGCAGGGCCCGAACGGGGCGCCTGCGGCCGGAGCACCCTTGCCTCATCCCGCAACCGCGCCCGCTGGCGCTCCCTTGCAGCATTTCCAGCAGGGACCGAACGGAACGCCTCCTGCCACGGCGCCCTTGTCGCATCCAGCGATCCCGCCCGGTGGGGCGCCCGCGCCGCATGTTCCGTCTCCCGCAGCGCCCACGCCCCATTCGGTTGCCCCGGCGCGTGTCGAACCGATCCATCCGGCCGCGCCGCCAACCCATGTCCAACCGCCCCACCCGGTCCAAGCGCCCCACCCAGCCCCGACGCCTCATATCGAGCGGCCCCATCCCGCCGCGCCAGAGCCACATTTCCTGACGCCCCACCCCGGGCCTGCGCCGCATCTGCCGCAACCGAAGGCTGAACCGCCGCACGGCGTCGCGCCGCACCTTCCGCCCAATCAGCCGCCGCGGCCCCCTTGCGGCAAACCCGGCCTGCCGCCCTGCCACTGAGCCAAAGCTTTTTTGCTTGAGAGACGCCCGTTGCATCTGCCGCAACGGGCGTTTCCTTTCATACTAAGTCTTTTTAACGCTTGACGCTCGGTGATTACCGTCCCGTAGACGGCTCAAGTCTGCTCTTCGATCCACCGCGCAATGGCCTGGTGTTGTCGGGTGAACGTCCCCGTATGCGAAGCGCTTCTGGGCGCGCGCGACCTCGGGGCAGGCGCTCAGAACGCAATGCGTCCACGCAGGATTTCCCACCACATTACCCAGTCGCCCATCAGGCTATAAATAGGAAATTTGAATGTGGCGGGCCGGTTCTTCTCGAAAAAGAAATGTCCCACCCAGGCGAAGCCGTAGCCGGCGCCAAGCGCGGACAGAAACCACCACGGGACTCCGCCGCTCAGCACGAAGGCGACGAGGCAGAACAACGCGAGCGTCGTGCCAACGAAATGCAATCGGCGGCAAGCGCGGTTAGCATGTTCACCGAGATAGAATTGGTAAAAGTCGGCAAAACAGGCAAAGCCGCCGTTCGGCGAGGACCCGGGCATCGCATCACTTTCTTGAACGCTACGCAATTGAGGACAACAGGCTCCCGGACTGTCTGCCGGCGGGCAAAATTTGCCTCCGACGCAATATTGACGGTCCACGGCGTTTGTTTGTCGCCAGCCCATAGGCTCTCACCTTTGGCGGCCGGCATCAATCGCGCTGCGGCGTAGCCGCGACGATCAATCCGTCGGCGAACCAGCTTCCGAGAAAATTTGCCGCCGCCATGGTCAGGCCTTCCGCCGGCTCCCTGGGCCGCGAAAAAGCCAGCAAGGCGCAGATTTCGCCGAAAGGTTTTTCGCGCAAGGCCTCGCGCAGGGCCAGAGTCTCCAACTCGTCGACCACGCGATACTGGACCTCGAGCCCGTCGCGCCAGACCAGAAGGGAGACTTCCTCATCGCCGCCAGCCGCCGGATCGAAGTCGGCCTGTCCCTCCTGCACGGCCTCGTAACAGCGCAGCGCAGCGAGTGGCGCCTCGATGAGAGCGACAGAGGGGTGAAAGCCGAAGCACAGGCGCGGCCAATCCTCCGGCGGGGTGACGCCCAATATCTCGATCGGCAGAAGGCTTGCGTCTGCAGCATCGAAACTGCGGGCCAGCGCCTCCTCCAGCGCCGCCAGTCCGCAGACGAAACTTTCCTCGGCGTATGGCGGGGTCCGGCGCAGGAACTCCGGCAGGCCGGCGCCAAACCAGCGCGCATTGCGATGGCGCGAGGGATGCGCGGCGACATAGGCTTCGGCTATGGCCGCAAAAGCCTCGTCGCCGAGCGCCTCGCGCAGGACGGGATAATCATGGCTGAGAAATTCCGCCATGCGCAGGCGAAAACCGTCATGGTAGACGGCGAAAACTTGCTCGATCTTTTCTGCCCGAGTTGGCGGGTTCAACCGCGCCAGGAATTTTGCTTCCGGCGTCTCGCCAAGGACGTTGGCCTGAAACAGGGCCTGGATTTGCGCGAGTTTCATGCCGGCTCCCGCTGACGGCTTTCGGCTTTTTCCGGCGTCGCGCTGATCTCGCGCATATGCTGGAGTTCCGCCAGCAGGTCTTCAAAAGGCGGAAAAAGGTCGTCGCGCTCGATCATCGACGGGACTGGCCCGAAATTTTCACGAACATGGGCGAAAAGCGACCAGACCTCGTCGCAGACCGGGTGGTCGTGGGTGTCGATCTTGTGGGTCTCGAGAGAAGTATGGCCGGCGACGTGAATCTGCGCCACGCGGTCTTTCGGGATCGGGTCGAGCCAGGCTTTGGCGTCGAAACCGTGATTGAAGCCGCAGACGAAGGCATTATTGACGTCGAGCAGCAGCAGGCAATCGGCGCGAGCGGCAAGCTCGGCCAGAAATTCCGGCTCGCTCATATCGGCGCCGGCGAATTCGACATAGGTGGAGGGATTTTCCAGCGCGATGCGGCGGCCGAGAAAATCCTGCACCCTCGCAACACGTTCAACGCAATGGTCGAGAGCCTCCCGCGTATAGGGCACGGGAAGCAGATCGTGGAGATTGATCCCGTGGACGCCGGTCCAAGCGAGATGGTCGGAAACCAGTTCGGGTTCTACCCGCGCGGCGAGGTTTTTCAGCCCGCGCAGATAATCGAAATCGAGCGGATCGGTCGAGGCGATAGACAGCGACACGCCGTGCATGCGCATGGGATAATCGGCGCGTATGCGGTCGAGCGTCGCCAGCGGGCGTCCGCCCGGAACCATGTAGTTTTCGGAAATGATCTCGAACCAGTCCACCGGCTGCTGGTTTTCCAGAATTTCCGGATAATAGACCGTCCGCAATCCAAGTCCGAAACCCTGCGCTTTGCCAAGACCCATGGAACGGCTCCAAATTGAATCATTGTCCCCTTCCCGGGCAAAAAGCGGGAAGGGGAAATTCTCGCGGAGAGATCAGCCTTCAACCTTGCCGCCGGCCTTGGTGCAGGCCGAGACGGACTTCTTCGGCAGCCAGCCCATGCCCTTGCAGGAATTCTGGCCCTTGCAGGCGTTGCTGGCGGACTTGCAGGCGCTGGTGCCCTTGCAGGAGTTGATGCCGGTGCAATGCACGGGGGCATGCTTGGCTTGAGCGGAAGTGGTCAGGCCGGCGCCGGAAACGGCGAGGGCGATGGCGGCCGCGGCGAGGCTGGCGCCGGAAATGATCTTCATCTGCATGGTCAAACTCCCTGATTGCAGCGCTCTTCAACAAGAGCGTTGAACAGGCCATTGCGGCCTGCAAGGAGACATACGGGGCCGGTCGCCAAAGGTTACAGCAAGGCTGAAAAATTTTTCGTCGCGCGGTCATGCTCAGGGAAAAAAGGTCTAGCCGCCCGTCATGCTCATCGGGCGGCGAGCCGGCGCCATCTGGCCCGCCCATTGCGCGACGAAATCATGGCCGCGCGGCTTGCGGCGCATCGCCTCGTCGAGGGCCGCGTGCAAGAGTTCGTCGCTCGGCGAGGCGCGCAGCGGCCCGCGCAGGTCCGCCTTGTCTTCCTGGCCGAGGCACATGAAGAGCGTCCCCGTGCAAGTGACGCGCACGCGATTGCAGGTCTCGCAGAAATTATGGCTAAGGGGCGTGATGAAGCCGACGCGCCCGCCCGTCTCGGCGACATCGAAATAGCGCGCGGGGCCGCCGCTGGCGAAAGCAGAGGGCGTCAGCGTCAGCTTGCGCGAAAGCTCCGCGGCGACATCGTCCAACGGCAGATAGGACTCGATATTATGGGCGGCGTCCTCGCCGAGCGGCATGGCCTCGATGAAGGAAATATCCATGCCGCCCCCGTGCGCCCATTCGGTCAGGGGCAGGAATTCGCCTTCATTTCCGCCTTTCAGGGCGACGCAATTGAGCTTCACCTTCAACCCGGCGGCCAGCGCCGCGTCGATGCCCGCGAGCACCTGCGCGTGGTCGCCCCAGCGGGTGATGGCGCGGAATTTTTCCGGATCGAGCGTGTCCAGCGAGACATTGACCCTTTGCACGCCGCAGTCGGCCAACTCCAGAGCGTAACGCGCGAGTTGCGAGCCGTTGGTGGTAAAGGTCAGCTCACGAAGGCCGGCGCCCAGATGGCGCGACAGGCCGCGAAACAGCTGCATGACATTGCGCCGCACCAAAGGCTCGCCGCCGGTCAGCCTGATCTTGCCGACGCCGCGCAAAACGAACGCAGTGCAGAGGCGCTCCAGCTCCTCAAGGGTCAGGAGATCCGCCTTGGGCAGAAATTGCATGTTTTCCGACATGCAGTAGACGCAGCGAAAATCGCAGCGGTCGGTCACGGAAACGCGGACGTAGTCGATCCGTCGATGAAAATTATCGACCAGCGGCGCTTGCGCGGAAAAAGTCGCGGCGGGCGGCTGGTTTTCTGGATTGTTCAGGCGCATAGGACTTATATAGGCCAATTCACGGGCGCGAAAAGTATATCGCGCAAAGAGAAGTGTCTTTTGGCCTTGCCGGTGCTTTTTTTGCCGAAAAAGCGCGGGAAAGCCAAGACCGAAAGGTTCGGAGGATCAGGTGGCTGCGGAAGAACATTGGCCGACGGCGATCCGGCTTGCCGACCAGGGTCGCACCCTGGGCATCGATTTCGAAAGCGGAGAATCCTTCGCTCTGCCGGCGGAATTTTTGCGCGTCAGCAGCCCCAGCGCGGAAGTGCAGGGCCATGCGGCGAGTCAGAGGGTCACCGTTGCAGGCAAGAAAAACGTCGCCATCGCCAAGGCCGAGCCGGTCGGCAGCTACGCGGTGCGGCTGGTGTTCGATGACGGCCACGACAGCGGCTTTTTCACCTGGGAATACCTGTTCGATCTTGGCAGCCGGCGGCCGGAGCTCTGGCAAGCCTATCTCGACGAGTTGGCCGCCAAGAACCTGCATCGCTGAGCAGCCCACATGAATTGGCGCCACGACCTCCTCGCCTGTCTCGGCTTTTTTTCACGCCTGCCGCTGCCTGAAACACCAGCGGATGCGAACTTTCCTCGCGCGTTGCGTCTCGCCCCCGTGGCGGGCGCCCTGCTCGGCCTGGCTTCGGCCCTGCCCTTTCTGCTGGCGCTCAATTGGGGCGAGCCGCCGCTGGTCGCCGCCCTGCTCGCCTTGGCGGCGGGCGCGCTTTTGTCCGGCGGCCTGCACGAGGATGGGCTGGCCGATGTCGCCGATGGTTTCGGCGGCGGTTTTTCGCGTGAGAAAAAGCTCGAAATCATGCGCGACAGCCGCATCGGCGCTTTCGGCGCGACGGCTCTTTTCCTGAGCCTTGGCTTGCGCGCCGCCGCCCTCGCCGCGCTGGCCACCGTGCCGGGCCGCGCCGCGCCGGTGATCGTGGCGGCGGGCGCCGTCTCGCGCCTCGCCTGCCTCACGCCGCTGCTTTTCCTGCCGCCGGCGCGCTCAGACGGCTCGGGCCGCACGGCGGCCGCCCTGACGCCGGAAGAGGCGCGGCCGGCTTTCGCCTGGGCGCTGGGCTTCGCCATATTGCCGTGGTTCGGCGGTTTTTCGCTCGCCGCCTGCCTCGGCGCGCTGGCGCTGGCGGGCGTCGCCGTCTGGGGCCTTTGCGCCCTGGCCCGAGCGCAGATCGGCGGCCAGACCGGCGACGTCGCCGGCGCGGCGCAGCAACTGGCCGAAATTTCGGTGCTGCTGGTTTTCGCGGGAGCGACGGCATGAACGCGGAAAAGCCGATTACGCCCTGCATAAACCTGTGCCGGCTTGACCAATTTTCCGGCCTCTGCGTCGGCTGCGGCCGCACAAGGGCGGAAATCGCCGGCTGGAAGAAAATGACCGAACCGGAAAAGCTCGCGATCATGCGGATGCTGGCGGAGCGTCCCGGTTTTGCTTCAGTTCAGCGCGCTGCTGATCGAGGGGAACTTGTTGGCGATCTGGGTGCCGATCGACGTGAAAGCGGCGATCAGCCCGACTGAGATGAAGCCGCCGATCAAGGCGTATTCAAACGCTGTCGCTCCGCCTCGATCCCTCCAGAACAGCCGGAATAGCCGCATCGATCATTCTCCTGCCGACAAGTGGCGAGAGCTTGTCACAAGCTGTGCAAACGCCGGCTTAGCGTCCGCCCGCTTGTTTCGCCTTACGTAGGTAGGCAATCGTCCCGTTGTGCGACAGGCGCCCGATCCACCAGCATCAGCGCCTCCTCGACGGTGCGGGCGTCGGCGCCGGGTCGGACCGCGTAAGTCGCAAGATGACGGCGGAAGGCGCGGGCGCCGGGGCGACCGGCAAAAAGCCCGAGCATGTGACGGGTCATGTCGGCCAACCGCACGCCCTGCGACATTTTCCGCTCGATATAGGACAGGAAAGCCAGCGTCGCGGCGCGCGAACTCTCAAAGGGCGCGGGCTCGCCGAAGATTTGCGGATCGACCTCCTGCAGCATCGACATATTGTGATAGGCGGCGCGCCCGACCATCACGCCATCGACATGGGCGAGCTGTTCCCGCGCGCTATCGAGCGTATCGACGCCGCCGTTGATGGCGATCGGCAAAGTAGGGAATTCGCGTTTCAGCTCATGCACCAGCGGATAATCGAGGGGAGGAATGTCGCGGTTTTCCTTGGGCGACAGGCCCTTGAGCCAGGCCTTGCGCGCATGGACGACCATCGCGTCGGCGCCGGCGGCGACACTGGCGTGAACCAGCGCGAACAAAGCCTCGCGCGGCTCCTGTTCATCGACGCCGATGCGGCATTTGACCGTCACCGGCAAATCGACCGCCTCCTTCATCGCGCCGACACATTGGGCCACCAGCAATGGCTCTCGCATCAGACAGGCGCCAAAAGCGCCGTTCTGCACGCGGTCCGAGGGGCAGCCGACATTGAGATTGATTTCGGCATAGGAATATTCGGCGCAAATCCGCGCGGCGCGCGCCAGGTCCGCCGGATCGGAGCCGCCGAGCTGGACGGCGAGCGGATGTTCGCTGGCCTCATGGCCGAGCAGGCGTTCGCGGTCGCCGTGGATGATCGCCGCGGTGGTCACCATTTCCGTGTAAAGCCGGGCCCGGCGCGAATGCAGCCGCGCCAGCGCGCGATAATGGCGGTCGGTCCATTCCATCATCGGCGCGACGCAAAAGCGCAGATCGTCAGGCTGGATCAAAGGCGACGTCAAAACCAAGCTTTCTTCTGTTCCGGTGGGTCCGCAAAGGCGCCCGGCGCTCATGCCTTAATGAAGCCTTTACCTTGTTGCAACAAAGCTGTTCCCTTGGAGAGGCGTTCGAACCTATGAGCTATCTTTATCCGCCGCCCGGCGATGCGCCGGTCGTCGTCATGAAGGACGTCGGCGGCTATGTCGACCAATATGGCGCCCAGACGGCGCGCTATCTCGCAAGCAATCGCGAAGTGCAGTTGCACGAATGCCGCTCTGCCTGCACATTGGCGCTGAGCCTGCCCAATGTCTGCGTCTATCCTTCCAGCATTCTGAAATTCCACAAGGCCTATAATCCGATTACCAGGAACGCCAATGAGGCAGTCTCCGATTCGATGATGGCGGTCTATCCGGCCGCCGTCCGGCAGCGTCTTGGCGTATTGACCCGGCAATACAAGATTCTGACCGGATCGGAACTGATCCGGCTCGGCATTCGCGATTGCAACGCGCCGCGCGAGCCGCGCATCATGATCGCCCGCGCCAAAGCCAAGGAAAATCCGCCCCAAAACCCGGTCTCCAACGCCTTCGCCGGCCTGGTCGCCGCTTTGGCGCCGCAAACGCCCTCGGGCTCCGGGGCGCCGGTGAAGATCCAGCCCGTGACGATCCAACCCGTCAAGGTCCAGACCGCCCAGGCGGCTCCAGCGGTTCCGCTGCCTCCGCAGCGGGCGGAGGACGACCCAGCGAAAATGGTCGCGGCGACGCCGGCCAAGCCCGCAACGGCGATTGCAGAGACCACAGCCGCACCCACGGAGTCTCCTGTTGCGCCAACGTCCGAGAACCCGACGCCGCCGCCGCGTCCGGCCGACCTCGCGACGGGGAGTGCGCCGATTGCCCAAATAGCGGAACCCGTCCTGGCTCCGCCCGCGCCCGAACCGCGCCCCAATCCGCTCGCCGCAGCGGCGCCAACAACGCCTTTCTCCCATTGGGGTCGGCGGATCAAGGGCTCGGCGCCCATTCTCGTCACCGCTCGCTTTTCGCCGTTCCCCTATCGCATCGCCAGCCGCTGAGTTTGCTGGCCTTCAAAACAGGCTCAATTGAACGCCGCCGCCGGCCGGGCGGGCGAACAGGTCGGTGCGCAGCTTCGTCTTCTGCTTGCCGAACCCTATTTTTTCGCAGGCCAATTCGAAACGCCGCCCGATCATCCAGGCATAGGGGCCGGTTCCGGTCATGCGCTTGCCCCAGGACGCATCATAGATCTTGCCTTCGCGGGTGGAGCGCAACAGCGCCATCACCTTGCGATACTTGTCGGGGAAATTTTCCAGCAGCCAATTGAAGAAAATATCCTGCGTCTCCAGTGGCAGGCGCAGCAGGATATAGAAGGCCTCACTGGCGCCGAGCGCATGGGCGCGGGTTAGAATGGTCTCGATCTCATGGTCGTTGACGCCGGGAATGACCGGCGCGACCATGACCGCCGCCGGGACGCCAGCAGCATTGAGCTTTTCGATCGCCTCGAGACGGCGTTGCGGCGTCGAGGCGCGCGGCTCCATCGCCCGCGCCAGTTGCCGGTCGAGCGTCGTCACCGATAAAGCTACTTTCGCCAGGCCCTTCGCCGCCATCGACCCCAAAATATCGAGATCGCGCAGCACCAAAGCCGATTTGGTGACGATGGCGACCGGGTGGTTGGCTTCGGCCAGCACTTCCAGAATCGAGCGCATCACGCCATGCTCGCGCTCGATCGGCTGATAGGGATCGGTATTGGTCCCGATGGCGATGGTCTTCGGCTGGTAATTGGGCGAGGAAAATTCGCGGCGCAGGACTTCCGCCGCATTGTCCTTGACGAACAGACGGCTCTCGAAATCCAGCCCCGGCGACAGGCCAAGATAGGCATGGGTGGGACGTGCGAAACAATAGACGCAACCGTGCTCGCAGCCGCGATAGGGATTGATCGAACGGTCGAAGGCGATGTCGGGCGAATCGTTCCGGGTGATGATTTTCTTCGGCTTTTCATGCGCAACATGGGTGACGAAAGGCGGCAATTGCTCCAGAGAGCCCCAGCCGTCGTCGAGATCGACCCGCGCCAAGGGCTCGTAGCGGCCGCTGGCGTTGGCGCTGGCCGCGCGTCCGCGCCGTCGCGCCGGCGCGACTTTTTCGTCGCCCGCAGACGGGGCGGGCGCAGATCCGGAGGCAAGAGCAGAAGCAAGACCAGAAGAAAGAGCGGAAACAGCCGGTATCATCGCCGCCTCACAGGAACAAATAACGTACACAGAACAAATAGCGAACATTAACCCTTTGTCAAGCCTCTTTGCGGCGGGGCGAGAAAAAGCTAAGAGCGTCGGACCCTGGCGCTTCCGGGAGTCGGATCTCGAGGAACTCAAGCGGACCCATGATTTCGGCCATCGTCCTTTCGCCGTCGCTACGCGCCGGCCAGACTGTCGACCGCGCTTCGGAAGCCGTGGCGCGCAGTCTCGGCGCGCTCGTGCGCGCGGCGGTGGACGGCGTTTTGCGCGACGTGGCGATTATCGGACCCGCCAGCGACCATCTTGCTGCGCTCGCCGATCACGCCGGCTGCGCCTTCGTCGAGGCTGCGTCGGCTCAGACCGGCCTGGCCCTTGCCGTCGGGCGGATGCGATCGGAAATCGTCTTCGTGCTCGAAGGCGGCTATGCGCCATCGAGCGGCTTCACCGAGGAGGCCGGCGATCTACTGCTGCAACCGGGCGATTTTCGCGGCGCATTGCTTCGGCTTGCGCCCGACGCCTTGCTGACCCGCCTCGCTCCGGGACTGGCGCGGCCAGTCGGCGCCCTCGTCCCCCGCAAGGCGCTGACGGACGCGGCGGCGCGTGATCTCGCCGACCTGATCCGCCGCCTGAACATCCGCCGGGCGCTGAATGTCCGGGCGCAAAAAATCATCTGATTCCGGAGCCGCTAGATGATCGACTTTCGCGACGCCTCTCTCCCCGCCGAGGCGGTGCGCAAGAAGCTCGACTTGCAACCCCACCCAGAGGGCGGACATTTTCGTGAAATCTGGCGCGACCTTCCCCCCGGTGGAGGTCGTGGCGCGGCGAGCACAATTCTGTTTTTGCTTGCGGAAGGCGAATTTTCGCGCTGGCACAGGGTCGACGCGGCGGAAATCTGGCTCTGGCATGCCGGAGCGCCCCTGCATCTTGGTGTCGGTCACCAATCCGTCCGGCTTGGCCCCAATCCCAACGCCGGCGAAATTCTGCAGGCGGTCGTCCCAGTCGGCGGCTGGCAGGAGGCCAAAAGCCTCGGCGCCTGGAGCCTGGTCGGCTGCGTCGTCGCCCCGGCTTTCGAGTTTGCGGGTTTCGAACTGGCGCCGCCGGGGTGGGCGCCGCCAAGCTGACGGCAGCCGCCCATTATTGCGAAAAAGTATTGCAGGACGAGATCTTGCCGGATTGCAAGCCGCGCTCCAGCCATTGCACGCGCTGCGCCGAGGAGCCGTGGGTAAAGGAATCCGGCACGGCGTAGCCGCGCCCCGCCTTTTGCAGCCGGTCGTCGCCGATCGACTGCGCCGTGTTGATGGCCTTTTCGACGTCGCCCTCCTCGATGACTTGCCATTTCTCGTTGGCGTTGGCCGCCCACACGCCGGCGAGGCAATCGGCCTGCAATTCGACCCGCACCGAAATAGCATTGGCCTGGGCCTTGGAGCTGGCGTTTTGCTGCGCCGCCTGGGCCTTGGGAAGAATGCCGAGCAAATTCTGGATGTGATGGCCCATTTCGTGAGAGATCACATAGGCATAGGCGAAATCGCCGCCGCCGCCGAATTTGTTCTTCATATCGTTGAAGAACGAGGTGTCGAGATAGATCTTCCGGTCTTCCGGGCAGTAGAACGGACCCATCGCCGATTGCGCCGCGCCACAGGCTGAACGGGTCTGGCCGTTGAACAGCACCACCGGCGCGGGAACGAAGCGCACATTGGCCTGGGCCGGCAGCACATCTTTCCACACATCTTCATTTTCGGCGAGAACGGCGGAGACGAAATGGCCCATCTGGTCCTTCGGCGCGCCCATCGGCTTCGACGGCGCCGCCTGCTGCTGGCGGCCGGAAGTCACCTGGCTGACCATTTCCGCGCCGCCGATCAGCAGGCGGGGATCAATGCCGAAAGCATAGCCGATCAGCCCGAGGATAACCATCGCGCCAAGTCCGAGATGACCGGAAGAACCTCCGGCGCTGGCGTATTGGGTGTCGCCACGACGATCCTCGACATTATCGGATTGGCGAAAATCTTCCCATTTCATTGCTTGCGTCTCCCGCTGGTCGCGCCCAAGTTCTAGCAGTTCGGATTGGCTTTGGGGAGGGTTCGCGCCTCAGTCATAAGCCACGCTGAGGCCGAGCCGGTCGAAGGCGTCGTCGATTGCTTCCAGGATTTTCTGCAGTTCGGTCATGGCGATCTCGGTCTCGTCGTTGGGCGGGTCCCAGCATACCAGTTCGTCGAGACTGACGGTGAAATCCGCCGCATCTTCGGCGTTGGTCGGCGCCGACGCCGGCAGGATGGTTCGGGTGCGTCCGCGCCAGACGATGCGGATAGCGCCTTCAGTCAGCTCCACCTCCGGCTTGTCGCCGCGTTTCTTGCTCATGCGCCTGCTCCGGGATGCGGCGGTCCGGCTCCTGGCGTCCGCCGCAGCCGTATCATGAACTGTTCCGCGCGCCTGACAAGTCCGAAGCGGCGAGATGGGCCCGCGCGCATTCCTCCACCTTTCGCATGACGCTCGGCAGAGCGGCGACCCGCATCTCGAACTCGTTGAGCCAACGATATTCGGACGGCGTCGGCGACTTTTGCGGCGAGGAACCGACGAACACCGTCAATTTCAGCGCGAAATGCGTGAAAATATGGTCGATATCCCCGGCGTGACGCCAGTTTTCGCCGGCCTTCGGCGCGGCCAGCGCCCCCTTGCTCCACTGGCGCAAGGCCCAGTCTGGCGCCCGCTCGGCTCGCCAGTCGGTCCCGCAAAATTCGACCATGCCGCCGAGCAGGCCGCGCGGCGGCCGGGTCCGGGTCAGCACGGCGCCGTCTTCGCGACGCAGGTAAAACACCGCGCCGCGCCGCAAGGGACGCGGCTTTTTGGCCGCCTTGCGCGGAAAATCCTCCGGCCGGCCGGTCGCGTAACCGGCGCAATCGTCCCGCAGCCGACAATTCGCGCAATCGGGATTGCGCGGGGTGCACAGGGTCGCGCCGAAATCCATCCCGGCTTGCGCGAAATCGCCGGCGCGATGTTGCGGCGTCAGGCTTTCGACGAAAGCGAAGATCTCCTTCTTGCCGGCGGGCAACGGCGTTTCCAGAGCCATCAAGCGGGCGGCGAAGCGTTCGATATTGCCATCGACGACGATAGCGCGCCGACCAAAGGCGATGGCGACAATGGCCGCCGCCGTATAGGGGCCGATTCCGGGCAAGCCGCGCAAATCCGCCTCCTCGGCGGGAAAGACGCCGCCAAACTCCGCGACGACTTTTTTCGCGCAGGCGTGGAGGTTTCGCGCCCGCGAGTAATAGCCTAGCCCCGCCCAGGCCTGCATCACATTCTCGACCGGCGCAGCAGCCAGGTCCTCCACCCTTGGCCACAAGCCCAAAAACTTGCGGTAATAGGCGGCGACCGTGGCGACGCCGGTCTGCTGCAGCATGATTTCCGACAGCCAGACGGCGTAAACGTCGGGTTTTTTGCCCTGCGCCGCGCGCCACGGCAGATCGCGCCGGCAGGCGTCGTACCAGGCCAGCAGTTTTAGCGCGCGTAAATCGACTTGCTCCTTGCTTTTGCGCATGACCCCACCAAAATGGCGCATGGCGCCGAGAAAATATTCAAAACCAGTCCCGCTTGCCGATTTCGTTGGCGGCGCGGTCGATCCTTTGCTGGCGAAGCAAGGCTTCGGCCAGTCGAGCCTTATTCTGCACTGGGACGACATCGTCGGCGCGCGTCTCGCCGCCTGCAGCGAGCCGATCAAATTGCAATGGCCGTCGCGCTCCGTCCAGCGCCTTCCCGAATCCTCCGTAGAGCCCGCAACCCTCGTGCTGCGCGTCTCCGGCGGCATGGCCATCGAAATCCAGCATATGGCGCCGCAATTGATCGAGCGGGTCAACGCCCATCTCGGCTGGCGGGCGGT
>NZ_JBKQOU010000124.1:0-7336 GCF_052145335.1 Rhodoblastus sp. | reverse complement strand
TTGGCGCGCCCGCGGCCTGGGGCGGTTTCGACGGTCATTTTGCCGTTTCAAACGCTATGCGTCAACACTATCGATAAGCTATCCTTATCGATAGTGAGAAGCCGCGCCAAACAGTTGCGCCTATGATGGAAGTAAAAGCTATGATAGCTTCGCTGTAGCGAAATATTTTCAAGGAATGCAGGCGGTTGAAAGCCGACGCAAAAATTGTCGAAATGCTCGATTGGGGGAAAATCTATGCCCCTCTGGCGCAGGCTGAGTGTCGGTTTTGCTTAGAAACTTCAATTTGAAACGCTAAGCCAAAAATCGCAAACAGGGTTTTAATTTACCGCTTCAACGCCGCCCTTCAGTTGCCCTTTAATTTTAAGCTCACAACCCGGCCGCCTTGGTGAGATTGACCTTGAAGCGGTCGCGCTTTCGTTGGTAGCGCCGCGTCATCTCGGCGCTGGCGTGGCCGAGGTGCTTTTGCACATGCGCCTCCTCGATCTGGGCGGAGGAGGCGAGGCCGGCGCGCAGTGAATGGCCGCCAAAAGCCTTTTTCCGCTCGCCCTCGGTCAGATCGCCGCGAATTCCCGCCCGCATCGCGGTTTTCTGCACCAGGCGCGCCACATGTTTGTCAGTCAAACGCTCTGAGGCGACGCCGCCGTTTTTGCGCGCGATCGGTCGGAACAACGGCCCGTGCGCGATCCGGCCGAGACGCATCCATGTTTCAAGCAAGGCGACGGGGCAAGTCTCGGGCCGCGAGCCGCGGCCGATTTCAACTTCGCGCCAGCCGGTCTTGCCATTGATCGAAAGGATCGCGCCGCCTTCGAGGATTTCGATCCAACCAGTTCCGTCTTCGCTCTCACCTGGCCCGCAGTCGAGGCCGACGATCTCGGAGCGCCTTAAGCCTCCCGCGAATCCCAGGGCGAGGATCGCGCGGTCGCGCAGGCCGCGCAGGTCCATGTCGAGCATGGCCAGCATGGCGAGGAGCTCATCGGCGAAAATCGCCTCCTTTTGCGCCGGCGGACGGGCGTGGCGGCGGCGGATGCCGGCGAGCACCGTCGCAATGTGGCGGTCTCGCGAGTCGAGCGGTTCGCCGAGTTGCCGATAATGCCAGCAGATGCCGGAAAGACGGCGCTCCAGCGTGGCGACGCTCGTTGGCCGCGCGCCGCGGCTCGATTCATCGGCGCAGGCGGCGAGGTAAAGGCCGACCGTCTGCGGGTCGGGCGGCGACGGGGCAAGACCGTGGCGGCGCAGCCAGGAGGAAAACATCCGCCAATCGGCGTCATAGGCGCGCTGCGTGTTTTCAGCGCGCGCCGCCCTTGCGTAACCCTTGGCCGTCTCGGCGAGAGCGGCGAGTGGCTCTATGCGCGCGAGGCGGGAAGAGGGGAGCACCGCCTCGACTTCGGTCGATGTTTCTTGTTCGTTCTCATTTTCCCGACAGCTCGAAAGGCCGGAGGAGGGGTCGTTTGCGGGGTTTTGCTCTGGCATTGCTGGGGTTCCAAAATATGTCCGATAAAGTAACATTATCGGACATATTTTTCGCCTGACAAGTCCGGCGGATTTTACGCCATATGAGCTGACAAAGCGCCGTCATCTGCTAAGCTCCGACATGCCTCGATTCGCGCCTTCGCGTCCGCTCTCCGATCCGCAACTGGTCGACGCTTCGGCTGACGCAAGCCCGCGCCGCCGCCATTCCCGGCGCGAGGCGACGCCAGAGGCCCTTGCGAACCCACTGACTCAACTTGTTTTTCCGTCCTGGGCGAGAGCAGACGAAAAATCCCCAGGCGCCGCCGACCCACAAAAATTCGCGGCCGAGTCCTTCTTTGCGGCGGGCGCCGGCCTGGCGTTGCTCGACCGGGTTTTTCGCGAAAACCCGCCCTTCGCCGGAACCTTGCGCCAGCGCCTGGCGCTGCGCGCGGCTGGCGTTGCATCAAAAATTCTGCGGCTGCGCGAAGACGAGGGCGATTTGCGCGACGCCGAACATCTGAGCCTGGCGGGCGCCGACCCCGGCCGGGCCGGCCGGCTGCACGCTCTCTGGCGCATGCTCGCAGTCCGATCAACGCGGCTCGACGACGAGGGTGTCGCCCGCATCCTTGCCCTCATTGACGCGCCGCCGACGATTGACGCCGCCGGCGTCGCGGCGGCCTGGCAAAATGCCGCGACAAAACAGCGCAATCCGCTGGCCGCCGCAACGCAGGCGGCGCTCTTGGTCACACAGACGCTGCCAGACGCCATGAGCGCTGAAGCCGAGATCCTGGCGTTATGGGCCGCCGATCTGACCCTGGCGAAGAGCTTGGGCTGGGAGCGGCCGGCGCCGCTGCTGGCGATAAGAATTTTGGATCCGTCCCTGCGTCGCGGGCCGAACGGCAGGCGGCCGCGGCCCGGCGATCCGAACTGGCCAGAAATTTTGGCGCAGGCCTATGCGCTCGCCGCCGGCGACGCCCACGCGCTGGCCGCCGATTTGGCGCGGCGCTCCGCCAAATTGCTGGCGCTTGCGCCAAAACTGCGCGCCAAAGGCGCAGCGCGCGTGATCGAGCTTTTGCTCGCCGACGACGCCGTGAGCCCGGCGCGCGCCGAAAGAATCGCCGGGCTTTCGGATCGCGCCGCGCGCCGGCTGTTCGATCGTCTGGTCGCATTGGGCGCCGTCCGCGAGCTTTCGGGCCGATCCAACTTTCGCATTTACGGTTTGTGAGGGCGCGCATGGCTCGTCCCAACAAGCGCGAAAGGGCGGATCGGTTCGACGCCGAACTCGACGATTTGCCTGAAGGCATGCGCTGGCGCGAATGGATGGGCCGCGTCGAGGCGGCGATTTTTGCGTCCACCATTCCCGTAACGCGCGAAAAACTGGCGATGCTGGTAGGCAAGAGCTGCAAGCTTGACGAGCTGATTGGCGACATCGCCGATGAATTGCGCGCCAGGCCCTATGAACTCGCCTTTGTCGCCGGCGGCTATCAGTTCCGCACCAAATCCCGTTTCGCCGATGCGATCCGCGCCGCCTGTTCGAGCGATCTTCGCGACGCCGGCGCGCCCGAACTGACGCCGACCGAACTGCTCGCCGTCACCGCCATCGCCTATCTGCAGCCCGCCACCCGCGCGGACATCTCGCGCCTGGCCGGCAAGGAAATCAGCCGCGACGTCATCGCCCGGCTGAAGCGTCACGATTTGATCGACGCCGGCCTGCGCGCTCCTGAACCCGGCGCGCCTTTCGCCTATGTCACGACGAAGAAATTCCTGCAGGTGTTTGGCCTCGGCACGCTGCGCGACCTCGCCAATATCGAGCAGATGGAGGAGGAAGGGATGCTTGAGCGCCCGCAGCCCGAAACCGAACTCGACGCCGCCTTGGGCCTTGACGACGATGAGGACGAATTGTTCGACGCGGATTTGGATTATGAAGCAGCCGAGGCCGAAGACCCGGCGGATGAAACATAGGCGCCCGAGCCGCCGCGTTCGCGCAACTCTCGTCGGGCGCGAACGGCGCCATAGGCCGACAACAATGAACGCAGATCCGCGGCGTGGACGCGGCTTTTGCCAATGCCCGTCCTCGGACGATCGTCGTTGTCATTGGGCGACAGCCAGGCCAGCCGATGCGGCGGCGGTTTGAGCGCCGGCGTCGCTCCGCCCGCCCTGACGAAGATTCCTCGCCAGCTGGCGATCACGGCGTCACGGTCGGCGCAAAGATGTTTTTGCAACCGTCGATCCGTACCGCGCGCGAGTCTCGCGACGCAACGGAGCCGCTCAAGCGTCGACAGTCGCGCAAACTTAAGATGGCTCGGTGAATTTTGCAGCGAGGGCAGGGCGCTAATCCGCTCGATGAGCGCGCTTTTCTGCAAAAAGCCTTTTGTCGCCTCCAGCCGAATCAGATCGTCGATCAGCTCCGCCGCCTTGCGCGCCGCCGGCGTGAGGTCGGGCGCCGCGGCGCGTCGTAGATCGAAGCCGCAAACGGCGCAGTGGCATTGCGGGAGGAGCGCGCGTTGGTTGAAGGGCGCGAGACCTTGGGCGCAAGATGGACAGCGATCGAGCAAGGCTCGCCGATGGCGCCGGCAGGTCATGACGCTGGCGCGGCGCCACGCCCGCCGGAAATAAGGGTTTTCGTCCTCGGCAAGGCAGCTTGGGCAGAATTGCAGCCAGGTCGCGCCTGTGCGATCGGCTCGGGCCTGTCGGACGGGCAAAAGCAGCGGTCGCCATGGCGCGGCGCCGATCGTCATGGCCGCGATCCGATCGCGGCCGGCGCCGGTTTGACGATGCAAGAGGTTCAGCACGAACTCCGGCAAGGCGAGATCGAGCCGCGCCGACCATGCGCCGGAGCCGAAACCAAGCCCTTCCCCGACAAGATTGGCCCCGAAATGGCGCGGCGATACGCCGTGAACGAAAGCGAGGCGATGCAGCCAGCTCGACAGAAGCTCGTCGTGCGCCGGGACCACCCGCGCCGGCCAGCGCTCGGGCGCCAATGTCGCGAGACGCGGCTGCACTTCGATCGCCAGGCCGGCGTGTTCGCGCATTGACGACGCCTACAAAAGGTCTTGCCGCAGCGCCGCCCGGCGGCGCAGCGACAGCGGCGTGTAATCGAGCGTTTCGAGCGTTCGCGGCGTGATCCGTTCGCCGCCGTCATGGACCGCGAGAATGGCGGCTTCGCTGAGAATGCGGACTGTCTCGCCGATCAGCCCCTCGGACAAGGCGAACACTCGGCGGGCGATCGGCTCTTGCGACAGTTCGGAAGGATAGGCGAGCGGCAAGGCCGCCTCCAGCGTGTCGAGCAAAGCGAGATAATTCTCGCCATAGCGCCAGCGCGGCACGGGCAGGGCTTGAAACCGGCTCGCCATTTCGGTCGTGGCGTTGATGTGATCGTAGACGGCGACCTCGCCGATCAGCACCGGCGAGACGTCGTATTCGCGGCCAAGGCGTCTGAGAAACGCGAAGATCGCTTCGACGTCGCGCGCTCGACCGCGCAGCGCATTGTGGAATTCGTCGAAGATCAGGACGCGGGGCCGCAACGCCTTGAGCAAGGCGTCGACCTGTTCGGACAGACGCGCCACCGAGCGCAGGCCGCTCGCCGGCGCGCCCAGCCCCGAAATCAGGCTCGCATAGAAATGCGCCAGGCCGGTTCCCTCGCGCGTCTGCGCCACCCAAACCCTGCGTTCCGGCGCGCTGTCCATATGCTGCAGGACGAAACGTTCGGCGATCAAGGTTTTGCCGTTGGCGTAGGGACCGACCAGCATCAGGCCGTCCGTGCGCAGAGTCGCGGGCCTGTCGAGCAACCCTTGAAGGCGTCGATGCGCCGCGAGGGCGGCGTCGGTGCCGATCCAGCGGGGCGCGCGGATGAAGGCGATGCGTTCCGCTAGCGGCGCCGCCAAGACCGGCCGCACATGTTCGAAGAGGTGCTCCGCCACCGGCTCACCAGTTCTCGACCGGCAGCAATCGTTTGGCCCGAGCGGGGTGAGGCGCCGGGGCCTCGACCGCCGGCTCCATTGTTTGGTGAGGCTTTGGAGCCTCCGCCGCCTTCGCCGCGCGGAGCGCATCGCGTCGTTCGGCTTTCGAAGCGCGCGCCGTGTGGGTCCTGGACGTTCTCGCCGTTCCCACGATCTCGCCGATTTCGCGGGCGATCGCAACTTTTTCCGTCGCCGTGCGGGCTTGCGCCGCCCGTCGTTCGCGGCGATCGCGCAGATGCTCCCATAACGTCACCGAGCTCGTCACGCCGTCCCGGCGCGTCGCGACGCGGAACACGGCGTCGCCAGGGTCGCGAAGATAGATGCGGCCGATGTCGCGGGGATCGTATCGGATTTCGAGTTTGCCAATCCGGTCTCGCTCCGGCACGAAAACGCCGAGCCAGGGCGCGCAATAGTGCAGGGCGAAAAGTTCGACGCCTTGTGGCGTCAATCGTCGGCGCACGCCCGGCAGGAAATTGAGCAAGACCGCCTCGGGAGCGTCGACGACTTTCGAAAGCTCGGCGCCATGGGCGCGCCATTCGCTGAGCGGGACTTTCAGCGTCTTCTCGTTCATCTGGCCGTTGTGATCGATGACGGCGAGCGCGACGCAGCGTTCGAGATCGGCGAAGGTCAGGCAAGCGCGCTTTTCGGAGGGGTAGCCGTCGCGGTCCTTGACGGAGCGGCCGGTGGCGCCGTCATATCTGCCAATCACGCCATTGAGTTTTCCGAGCAGGCGTTCGACCACGCCGCCCTCGTGAACCCGGCCTCGGTTGCGGAGCCGGATCGATACGCCATATTCGTCGCAGCCTCTTTGGAACGCCGTTCCCTTGAACTCTTTCGCCGAATCCGCCACGATTTGCTTGGGCCGTCCGAACGTCGGCCAATCGTGCGCGACGCCGCGCGTCGCGAGCCAGGCTTCTTTCGGGCAGATGGCGTGGGCGAGGCATAGCGCCACCGAGAGCGTGCTCGGCGCCTCGATCGTCAGGCAAAAGCCCAGAATGCAGCGCGAAAAAACGTCGACGAGAATAGTCAGATAGGCGCGGCCAACGAAGACGCCGGCGCCGTCGATCACCTCGACGAACTGGATGTCTGTCGGGGTGTGGTCGATTTGCGTCACGGCGAGCGGCCGGGGCGCACTGATATAGCCCGGGCGTGGTTTGAGCCGGCGCAGATGGTTTGGATTGGCGGAGCGCCGCTTGGCGATTTCCTCCGGAGAGAACAAGGCGGCGGCCCGGCTGCGGACCGTGACATAAGATGGCGGCCGCAAGCCGGCCTCGTGGCAGCGCGCCCTTATTTCGCAGACGACCGGCGCCAGTGGCGGCGCCTCCAGAACCATCCATTTTTCCTGCAACGTCGCCGCGATAATCGCCTCGGCGTCGCCGGCAAGCCGCTTGCGGCGGGCGGCGCCTTTGCGCGCGAGCAGCGCCGAAACCGTATGCTCTTCCCGGTATCGCGCGAGCAGCATATAAATTCGCCGGGTCGAGAGCCGCAGTTCGCCGGCAGCGCGGGCGACCGCCGTCTTGCGCGGTCCCGGCGCCTCCAACACCTTGTCCAGTTCGCGCGCGATCCGTTTGGCGTCACGCCAATTCTCATCGTCGGCAGGACGCATGGTCGCCGCTTGGCGCGGGAAGCCCGAGTTGAAAAGTGGCATGAAACGGTTCCGGGATTGAAGTTTTAAAGCAAAAGCGCAGCTAAAATAACGACCGAACCTGAAGCAATGGTGACGCTTTAGCTGGTTGAAGTTTTAAATCAAAACCGACACCGAGGACGCACTCGCCAGGCTCGACGAGCGGCTGCGCGGGAGTCCGATTCGCGCCGGCTGGGTTTCTCGCACGCATTTTGCCGACGCCTGCGCTTCGCTGTGGCTCGACGGAGAGCTGGCGCATTTGGAAGACCTCGTCCTGCATGACGCCCACATGGACATTCGCACG
>NZ_JBKQOU010000123.1:0-8971 GCF_052145335.1 Rhodoblastus sp. | reverse complement strand
CCATTTTCGACCCGGGCAGCTCCACCCACAGCCGACGATCGCGGACACGATCTGCACGACCGGATGGACCCGGACGGTGCGTCCCTATGTCGCGGACATGAAGCGGATCAAGGCGGAAATGCTGGCGGCCATCGGCGAGCCTATCGAGCGTCGAAATCAATACGAGTTGGATCATAAAATTCCGCTCGCCCTCGGCGGCGCCGTCATTGATGAGCGGAACCTCGCGCTTCAACCAATTGACGAAGCCCGTGAAAAGGACGCCATTGAAACTTGCTTGTCATCCCTCGTCTGCCAAGGGAAGATCGACCTCGATGACGCTCAATCGGCGATCTGGGAGAACTGGCGAAAGGCTGGCGAATTATGTGACGTGTCGTGGTGAAACGCTCTGAAGCAATGCTTCCTGTGCGTCCGTAATCCGTTGATATTCCTCGTCGCTGCCACCTACATCTGGGTGTGCTTTTTTGGCGGCGCGGCGGAATGCGTTCCTTATACCATCTTCGGAGAGGGGGCCGTTAGGCGGTAGCCCCAAAGTTAGTCGGTGCGCTTGATGTAGGCTTACACCCCAAGGGGCCGCCCTTTCTGGTTTGGGCCGCGCCATGAGTTCGCACTTCTCGATTTCCCATTGTTCTGGCGAAAAAATCATCACGTCACGGCGGGCCTCAACGCGCCCATTTTTGAGGAGCGGCATCAGTTCAAACCAGCCAATCTTCTCGTCGAAGGGCTCTGCAAGCAACGCGTTCATGCAATGCTTAGCTTGCCGAAATTTCGTAATCGGAGCGCGCCCTTCGCTTTTCGTGAACGCGTCCCACACGACCCATTCACTCCATTCATTTCCGTTCGCCATTTGTCTGCTCTTCTATTCGCCGTGCGTGAGACGATGTTTCGGAATCGGGTCGCGGCAAAAGGCCGCACCAAAAAATGCGGCCTCCGCCCCCGTGGACGGTTCTCAACAAATGCGGAAATGCGCGCCGGTGTGGCGATTCGTCCGCCAGCATGTTTCGCCGCGATGGTGGTGACCATAATGGCTATGGTGGCCCCACCCGGCTTCGGCAGTCGATGCGAAAGCGATGGGCGTCAGAGCGACAGCCGAAAACGCGAAAAGTGCTGCAATCAATGTTTTCACCGGTGATTCCCTCATAAACGAAGAAGCACAAGCTTTACCATGGACCGGTCCACGCCAAGCGTCTTTCGTGCAGCCTTACGTCGAAATGTTCAGTCCCGCCTTTTTCGTCACTGGAATTTCGTGCGATGAATTGGTCCATTCGATTCCCGGTTAGACGCTCATGTTTTTCGCTTGGCTAAAAAAGAAACGAGAGGAACGAGCGCTGATCGAAAGCGATGCTGCCGCCATGATCAAAACATTTGGCGAATCCGCTTATCTCGAAGCACGGAGGTGGGTCATCGCCGAACTCGCCCACAAAGTGATCGATGGAGATCGCCCCGCAGGTCATTGGGCTCGCGTTCGCGCGGAAGTGAATAGGCGCGCCAAGCATCGGCCCAAATCGGACACGGCCACGCGTTACCTTGAGGGCCGATAATGCGAAGGGTCGAGCCTTCGGCAATCATGGTCGCCGATCTTCTCATGCATGGCGTGGAAAAAATCGAAGCGTCATGTTTACGATGCGGCGAGAGTTGGGATGCTCCGATCACCATGCTGCCGTCAGCGACGACTCTGGCGAAAATTCAAGAGCTGATGATTTGTCCTGCATGCGGTGGGAGAAACGTGGGTGTCACGCCGGTGTGGCCGGGTGATGCCCCGAAGACCAATTAGGTGTATGCGCGGTCCGTGACGAACTCCGCCCCACCATTCAATCCGCCAACCATCGGCCATCTGCGCTCGATGGGTCTCCGCGCGGTTTGGGTCACCTGCACGGAATCGAAATGCCAGCGCTCCGTCTCAATTTCCTTCGACGCTCTCGCCTTGCCCGACGAAATGTTTTTCCCGAAGGTAGCAGGCTCGCGGAAATGGTTATGCAGGGGCTGCGGAGGTCGTAGGGTGGCATTGACGCCCGATTGGAGGGATCACCGCGCGTTTGGGACGGGGCGGGCCACGGATGTGCCGTGATCCCGTCCAAAATCGTCTTTTATGCGAAGGAAAGGGGTTCCGACTGACGCTCGACCATTTCCTTTGGCTCTGCTGTGGCGCCCGGCTCCAAAATATCGAGTGGAGGAAGACCGCGCACGATCCTCATTGTTTCGAGGCTGACCGTGATCACGCGGCAAAATAACTTGAACGGGTAGGCCGGATCGCCGACCGTTTCGTTGGCATAGGCGTTGGCGTCATTGACGATGCCGCTGGCGGGGTCTGTCTTCACGCATTGCCGCTCCATCACCCATTCCAGCGCGGGCTTGCCGTTGACAACGTAGTCGTAAGCTTCGAGCGGGATTTCCGTGATCGTGATGCGTGGATTGTAAATGACTGTGGTTTTGTCCAGCCCCGGACGCTTTCCGGCAAATTTCATTTTCTCAACGCGGAAATAGGCGACCGGGTCGGGGATATGGGCGAGGCGCAAGTCGCCTTCCTTGATCGTCACCGCGTAAGGTTCGGCGGTCTCGTAATTCACATGCAGGTCACCAAGCCGACGACCGGCCTCGACGAAGGCGCGGAAATCCTCGGCGCGCTTCATCCGTGGGATGCGCGGCAACTGCTTCGAGAGGTTATCGGCATAGCGTTCGCGATACTCCTCAGAGTGCAGCAGGCCATAGACATAATAAAACAGGTCGTCCTTGGTGATCGCGTCACCCGGATAGGCATCGGTGAAATGCTTCAGGCCTTCGTCGGTGATGGCGTCGCGGCGGACGCGCTGGGGTGATGCATCACTGTTGAAGAGCATTCCCTGCGGTTCATCCGCTTCCTCGTCGCCTTTCTTGTCATAGAGGTAGCGAGGAAAGCATTGTGACCCCTCAATATCTGCCATATGAAGGCTTGGCAGTCGGTCCGCAAGCAGAACCGAAAAAGGCACTTTCTCGCCGCCGCCCGACATGCAAATCATCAGGTTTTCCGCCGCCGCCTCGCCCATTGGGAAAAGGCGGGGCATCTGATAGACCATCTCGTTGAAGTGGCGACTATAGTAGAGCCATTGCCTCGTGAAAGGCCGATACAGGCTTGGCGCGAGGCATGCTTCCTCAAACGCGAAGCTCTTGGCCTTAGCTAAATCTGCCTTCAGCGCGCGCGTCCAACTGATGTTCTTCGCATCGGCATCGACAAAGCCATCGACTTTTTCGGCGCGCGTTTTGCGATCAGCCCTCGGATGTGCGGCGTTGAAACGCTGAAGTTCGGCGTTGTAGAAACCGATCATCCCACGCATGGTCTCAGCCAATGTTGTTCGGCTTGAATTGAAAGCCCAAGCATCGCGCTGGGTTTTCAGGCCGGACGAAAAGTTCGCAAACAACGCGCTCTCATTGGTATCGTCCTTGTCGCCAAGGACAATGAACTGATCGAAACTGTCATCGCGCTGTTTCAGCCAATCACCATGTTCGTCCGGAGTGACTTTCAGCCAGCCATTTGCAGCCGAAACCCCGCCAATGCTACCGAAGCGTTCTGTGATGGCGAGCTTCTGGTCGCGCGTCAGATAGTCACCAATGTCGTGAAAACGGATCGCGCCCTTTTCCGCCGAGGCCGGGTTCTTGACCAAAATGGCGATGGCAACCGGCGTGCGGCTGCCTTGGCCGAAAATTTTGCCGCCTTCCCTGCGGGATCGCTCGCCCGATGTGCGCTGGTTACCGCGAAGATGGAAAATGTGCAGGCTGGAGAACTCCTCAGCCAGACACTTGCGCAACCCATTGGCGACAGCGGAATCGATCCAGCCTGCATTGGTGACGAAGCCGATCACGCCATTCTCGCCAATGCGGTCGCTCGCCCAGCGGATGGCGCGGATGTAGCTGTCATAGAGCGCGTTCTTATTGATTGCCTCGGACCGTGCCGCGTAGGTCTCGCGAATGCGGCTATCGAGTCTCGGATAGTCGAGGTTAGCCGCGTTATCGTTCGCGCTGTTCTGCCCCGCCGAATAAGGCGGATTGCCTATGATCACCCGAATGTCAAGTTCCTTCTGCCGCGCACGACGGTCGGTGTTGACCGCAAGCATGTCGCTGACAAGGTCACGATTATTCTCATAAAGTTGAAACGTGTCGGTCAGACAGATGCCGGGGAAGGGTTCGTATGCCCCGCTCATCTGCTCGTGATAGACCGCCTCGATGTTGATGGCGGCGATGTAATAGGCCAGCAGCACAATCTCGTTGGCGTGGATTTCGTTCCGGTATTTGTGCGGCATCTGCTCAGGCTTAATCAGCCCCGACTGCATCAGGCGAGTGATGAACGTGCCGGTGCCGACGAATGGATCGATGATGTGAACGCCTTCGCTGCCGAGGGTCTGGTCGAATTCGGATTGCAGCACCTCATCGACGGACTTGATGATGAAATCGACCACTTCAACCGGTGTGTAGACGATGCCCAGTCGCGCAGTAAGCTTGGGAAAGGCCGCCTTGAAGAATTTGTCGTAGAGTTCGACGACGATCTTCTGTTTGGCGGCGGCGTCCTCGATGCCCTGCGCGCGCATTTTCACGCTGGCGTAAAATTTGTTGAGGCTTTCGGCCTCCTTCTCCAAATTTTGCCGGTCCAAAACGTCGAGAACGCCTTGGAGGGCTTTGGAGACCGGGTTGTTCTGGGCGAAGCTGTAGCCCTCGAAAAGCGCATCGAAGACCGGGCGGGTAATGAGATGCTGGGCAAGCATCTCAATCGCTTCTTCCTCGGTGATACTGTCGTTTAGATCATCGCGGATTTCGGCGAGGAAGGTCTCGAAAGCGTGCTTCTCCTCTGAGCCCGCCGCCTTCACCGCCGCGCGGATGCGGGTGACATGCACTTCCGCGATCCGGGCAACATCCTTCGCCCAGTCTTCCCAATAGGCGCGTGTGCCGCATTTTTTGACGATGCGCGCCATGATGGCTTTCGAGAACTCGTCGAATCCGAAGGTCATCTGGGTTTGGGGGATGACGCCGCTGGTCAGGGTGTCTCCCGGATCGACGTCGCCTGCGCCGCCGCCCTTACCAATATCAAGTCCGGTTCCGCAGGCTGCGGCGCGCTTCGGTAGCGTGTTGGTGACGGCGATAATCTCGATGCGGTCGCCCGGATCGACGCCGAGATCGATCTTGTTGATTGTCGCATCCAGCCGGTCGTCATGGGCTCGCAGGGCGTTCAAAATCTGCCAAACAACCTTGTATTTGTCGTTATCGTCCAAGGCTTTTTCGGGCTCGACGCCAGCCGGAACTCCGACTGGTAAAATCACGTAGCCCATCTTTTTGCCTTCGGCGCGGCGCATAACGCGCCCGACCGATTGCACCACGTCGATCTGCGATTTTCGAGGATGCAGGAAAAGGATCGCGTCGAGCGCGGGAACGTCCACGCCTTCTGACAGGCACCGTGCGTTGGTCAGGATGCGGCAAGGGCCATCGGCGCCAGTATCCTCTTTCAGCCACGACAGAAGAGAATTGCGGGCATGCGCGCTAAACCCGCCGTCCACATGCTCGACCTCGCATTCCAAAGGCGGAATCGTTTCGGCGACTTTGGGGTCGAGCGCGTCGCGCCAATCCTCGGCCACACGCTCGAATTCGGATTGGACCAGCTTTGAGCGCTTGATGTCGCGCGCGAACGCCAATGCGCGGCGCATCGGTCCGGTGTCGCCCGCAACATCGGGCTTCAAATCGGCCTTGGTAAGGGCCTTATAACAGCCGACAATTTTCGTGGCGTCATCCAGCACCAATTCGCTATTTTCGTCGGCGAGACGCTTTTGCAGGCTGGCACTGACCGATTCTTCGTCCACCGCCAGCACGATCACTTTGTAATCGGTCAAAAGGCCGTTCTGGACAGCCCATGAAAAGTTTCTGGTAAACAGCGTTTCGCCGAACTTGGTGGGATCGTCCATCGAACACAAAACGGCGTCGGCATCTTCGGCGGTCTTTTTGACCGCTTCGCCGAAGATGCGTGGGGTCGCGGTCATATAGACGCGCTTTTTGCCCCTGATATATTCGGCGTCATGCACCCGGACGAAATTGCTTTCGTCTTCTCCCGAAAGGGTGACGCCCGTGGTCCGGTGCGCTTCGTCGCAAACAATCAGGTCAAATCCCGGTAAGCCGAATTTGGCCTGCGCGTCGTGGATCGCCTGAATGGATTGATAGGTCGAAAAGACGACGGTCATCCGTTCGGGATCGGGCGCATTGGCTTTGGCGCCGAGTTTCGCGCCGTGCGTCGTAGCTGGTATTTCCAGATCATGAACATCCATGTCCGCAAGATCGTCGTTTTTCACTTTACGAACGCCGACCTGCACGTCCGAACAGACGGCGAAGGATCGAAGCGGAATGGTGCAATCAATCGACCATTCGCGGATTGTCTGCGACATGAGCGACAACGACGGGACGAGAAATAGGACCCGCCCGCCCTTGCCAGCCAGCGCTTCAGCGATCTGCAACGCGGTGTATGTCTTACCAGTGCCGCAGGCCATAATGAGCTTGCCGCGATCTGCATCCTGTAAGCCTTCGCGCACCGCCGCCAAGGCTTCAATTTGATGCTGTCGCGGGTGTTTTTTCTCGACGAGTTGCACCGACTTGTTGCGGGCAAAAGCCGCCCAATCGATTCCGCTGTCTTCCAAATCGCTGAGGCCAACTCGGGTTGTTTCAACGATTTGATTGTGCAACGCCTCGTCGGCGTGTTCACTCCATTGAGCGTCGGTCGTGTCCACAATCAAGCGTCGTGTGAACGGGCGTTTCCCCGACGCCGTGAAAAAGCTGTCAATATCCGCTTTCTGGATGCGGTAGCCTTCGCGATAAAATTTGCATTGGATCGCGCACCAGTCGTCGGGACTGTCGGCAAGTTGCGCCACGAGGTCGATACCGGTGTCGCGCTGATCTTGTCGGTTTTCCTTTGCCCAGTCGCCGAAAGTCAGGACGCGCGAAAATTGCGCGCGTTGGGTCGGCGCGTTTTACAACCAGATTTTGGTAAGATGCTCGAAATAGGTGCCCTTTTCCCTCTCCGATGCAGCATTTGCGCGATATTTTTCGAGAATCTGGCGGAGGTTGGTCGGCATCGATGCACCGTCACTCAATGTTCTGATTCGGAATTCAGGTGCCAAACTATAGGTTTAGGATTGATACGGCCATCGGCGTCCTGCCGATTTGCACGGGGTTATCACGGTGCCGCAGTTCCAGCCTTCGCGCGAATGCCCTATCAGCCCCAATCATTTGGCCGATCAGGGGTCTGTCTGGGCGATAAAGTCAGCGCGACTCTTTTTCGACCAGAACACCATTTCCACGCATTCAACGACACGAACGTTTTGGTCACGGAGCCATTGCAATGCAATGATGTCGGGAACGACGATTCGCCCATCCACAATTTTAGCGTTTTTCCATATCTGGAAAAACGCAAGTCCCGTTTCGTCATCGTCGAACTGGCCCACTGTCCAGAACTGCGTGGCCTCGGAGGTCGCGTCACCGAGCCGGTTGAGTATGCGCAGCGCCGCCTCGAAGGAGCCACTAAACCAATCGACGAAAAATGTATTCGCCCCACGGTCGTGCAAATTTCGTTGATCGTATATGTAAATAGACATCACTTTTATATCACCCGCGTAGAATAGTATTTATCAACACTTCGAACATCAAAAACGTAATTCAGATCAAATTTTCAGAGTTACGATTGGAAGCCGATCAGTTTGCAAGCCAATCAAATCAGAGCAATGTCGCTGTAAAACAAGTTATTTTCTGCTTCAACTTAGACACCACAATAGGAATAACACAGATATCAGCTATGAGTGATAAAGCGAGCCCGCTCAAGCATTTCATCAAACGTAACGATATCGATACTACGATTCTCGCGACGGAATAGCTCAAAGGTATCGCGCATCACGTTCGCAGCTCGGGGGTTTCCGGCACGTGAGAACTCATCACGCGACCCTATAACTAATATGCACTTTGCGTTTCTGGTCCGCGCAGCCAGAGCCTCGGTGCCCGACTTGTTATAATGCTCGCCAGTTTGAGCGTAAGAGAGCCATTCTGCCTTCTGTTCCAATATCTGAGAAACAGCGCTCACAAAGTCTGAACTGAATTCCCATGTTCCGGCTCGCCCTCCACGACTGGTCCTAAAAATTGGGGTGTCTGGCTTCTTGATCTCAACGAGCACTGTATAGTCCGTAAAAGTCATGAGGAAGTCGATCACAGGCTTATTCTTGTTGTCGCTGCCTCCGCCACCAACCGTCGCTTCTCGGCTAAATTGTCGCATCACGCGATAATCAAGCCCATATCCGAATACCCACTGTTCGCGCTCAAAGTAGTCTTGCCACTGCGATTCACTCCAATCATTGAGGAGGATGTGGTTTTCATAATCCTTCATCCCTTGCCTGCGCCCAAGAAGAATGTTGATCTCTTCCGCAGTCAATGACTGTTGGAGGGCGTGCAAAAGCTTATTCCTTTGTTCCTCCTCCATGCTCGTAATGCGGTCAATAAGTCCGCGATCTGAGGCATCAATTATAGCCTTCGGACCCGCCTTCGTAGAAATGTCATCAATCTGAAATCTGTCTTCGTTCGACAGGTCTATGAATTCAATCTGGGACAAAAAGGCTAAAAGCCGTTCGAACTCGTCGGTCCGGAAGGTGAACTCATCCTTCTCGAAAGCCTCAATCCAGTCGCCCGCACGTGTTTTGAAGGTTTGAATAGTGAGTCGCTTAATTTTCCTATCGTCTTGGGTAATAAGGGCGGATACCTGCGTCTTTCGTGTGTTACCCGTTAGGCGAAGGCACATTGCACCTTCAATCTCGCCAAAATGCAATTGATCGTTTCCCTCAATAACCATTTTTACCTGACGTAGGCGCTCATGGTTTTGGCTATTGAAGTTAAACACTTTAGAAATATATGTCTTGGCCTGTTTGCGTAGCTTGAAAAAGGAGTATTCGCTTTCGTCGCTCATGATCTGTGAGTCCCAAATTTCGTG
>NZ_JBKQOU010000122.1:0-2667 GCF_052145335.1 Rhodoblastus sp. | reverse complement strand
GGCACGGCCATCCTCTAGGCGTTCGACCTCGCCGCCGCCTGCACCGGCCTCAACGAGACGCAGGCGAGGGCGCTCGACATTCCGCATCGCGCCGTCGTCATTCATGCCGGATCGCATGCGTCCTACTATCCCGGCAGCCAGCAGCTCAGCCTCAAGCTCGTCTTCGGGCTCGACGGGCGCATCCTTGGCGCCCAGGCGATCGGGGCCGATGGCGTGGACAAGCGCATCGACGTGATCGCCACCGCGATCGCCGCCGGGCTCGGCGTGCAGGACCTGACCGAGCTCGAGCTCGCCTACGCGCCGCCGTTCGGCTCGGCGAAGGATCCAGTCAACGTCGCCGGCTACGTCGCGGGCAACGTGCTTTCCGGCTTCTCCGAGATCATCGACTGGCGCAAGCTGCGCGACCTTCTGAAAGGAGCGCCGGATTCGATCCAGCTCGTCGACGTCCGCACGGCCGAGGAGTTCTCGATCCAGACGCTGCCGAGAGCGCGCAACATCGACCTCGAGCATTTGCGCGCCCGCCTTGGCGAACTCGATCAAGAGCGGCCGGTCGTGGTCTTCTGCCAGGTAGGCTTACGCGGATATCTCGCCTACCGCATCCTCAAGCAGGCCGGGTTCAAGGACGTCCGCAACTTGACGGGCGGCTTCAAGACTTACGCCTGGGCGGTCGACAAGCAGGCCAATCCCGACCTGTTCGACTACGAGAGCATCAGGCGGCGAACGCAGGCGGAGATCGAGGCCGAAAGCGGCGGCTGCGTCGTCGCGCTCGCCGGCGACGTGCACAAGCTCGACGCCGTCGGGCTGCAATGCCCCGGCCCGATCATGAAGGCCTTCAAGGCCATGGCGGCGATGGAAGTGGGCGAGACCCTGGAAATCACCGCGTCCGATCCCGCCTTCAGCCGCGATATCCGCGCCTGGGCGTCGCGCACCGGCAATATCCTGGAGACCGTCGGGTCGTCGAAGGGAATCATCACCGCGCGATTGCGCAAGGCCTTGCCGGCTGTAACGAAGCCGTCAGGGAGCGCGGAGCCCGGTCGCGACGGCGTCTCGCTGGTCGTGTTTTCCGGCGACCTCGACAAGGCGATGGCGTCGCTGATCATCGCCAACGGCGCGCTGGCGATGGGCTCGAAGGTGACGGTGTTCTTCACCTTCTGGGGACTCAACCTGCTGCGCAAGCCCAACGGCGCGAGCCCGGCGAAGCCGCTGATCGACGCCGCCTTCGGCTTCATGCTGCCCAAGGGCGTCGGCAAGGCCAATCACCTCTCCAATATGAATTTCCTCGGCGCCGGCGGCCTCATGATGCGCAAGCTGATGCACGACAAGCATGTCGAGGACCCCGTCGACCTTCTGGCTTCGCTGGTTTCCGGCGGCGCCAATCTCGTCGCGTGCCAGATGTCGATGGACGTGATGGGCCTCAAGCGCGAGGAGATGATCGACGGCGTCGAAATCGGAGGCGTGGCCACCTTCCTCAACGAGGCGAAACAATCGGGAACGACGCTGTTCATCTGAGCGCAATCGCGCCGTCCAGTTCCCCTTCAGGGTTCCTTCAGCGGGGAAAAGCCTTCCCTCGGGCTTGGTCCGAGGGGGGCCGCGTGAGCCGAGGAATGAGGGCTCTCGGCGCGATTCGATGAGAGCTTGTTAAGCGCTAACCGTGGCACTCGCCTTCGGCGTGGTTGCCGCAACTGGAGTCCGGCGAGAACCTCGTCAAGCTTCCGCTCACGAACGCGTCGATCGCCTGACCGACGCTGGCGGCGGCGCCCTTCTGGTAGACGTCGATACCGACCTGATTGAAGCCCATGAGGGGCCGTCTTCCCATCCCACCGGCGATCAGGATCGCGACGCCGCGTGTGGACAACAGGTTGACCGGAACCATGCATCCTCCGTGCTGATGGGAAACGCCGGGGAGGGCATCGACCTTGGTGACCTTCCCGTCGTCGACCTCCACCAGCGTGAAGAGATCGCATTGGCCGAAATGGTCGGCGATTTCAGCGTCAATTCCTCCTGGGGCGCAGGAGGGAACCGCAATCCATGCCTTGTTCATTTTATGCTTCCTTGTCTTGGCGAAACCGATGTTCGCTTGCCCAGATGATTGACTCCGCTCGACCGCGCTAATCTGAAGACCGCCAACCCTGTCTGGCGCCGGCGAACGGGGGAGCGGTTGGCGAGGGCGCGCCCCTCATTTCAGCGCGGAGATCGGCGATGAGGTTGAACGGCGGCGCACGGCAGATCGAACCGATCAGGACCATCAGGCACAGGGCGACGGCCACAAGCGCCTCGAAACGGACCGGCAGGAGCCGCGGCGCCAGCGCCGAGGTCCGCAGTTTGATGTGATTGACCAGCGCCCGTCGATTCATCCAGACGTGCGGGACGGCCGCCGCCAGCATCAGCAGCGCGAAGCAGACGTGCAGGTCCTCCCATTGCCATCGGGTCAGTCCCGACGCCTGCCAACCGCTTGCATTGGCGAGTTGGCCTCGTGGGGCGAAGAACAGGATCGCACCGCTTATTGCAAGCAAGACGAAACTCGACAGCATCAACAACGTCGTCGTCGTCCTGCCCTGAAACCGAATCCGTTCCATCGTAACCTCTCCAGTCCAGCCTCTGTATCCTGCTGCGCTCCAGCGACCTCTCCGGACGTTCAAACGGTCAGTGGCAAACGCAATCTCCTCC
>NZ_JBKQOU010000121.1:0-2667 GCF_052145335.1 Rhodoblastus sp. | reverse complement strand
GCATCTACGATCTTGATGCGTTCGAGAACGTCCTTTCGGGCCGGGCTCCGGACTCGACCTTGCTGAGCCATGACCTGTTCGAGGGGACGTTCGCACGCGCGGGCTTCGCCTCTGACGTCGAAGTCGTGGACGAATTTCCGTCGCGGTACGATGTAAGCGCTCGGCGTCATCACCGCTGGGCGCGCGGAGACTGGCAACTCTTGCCCTGGATTCTCGGTTTCGCCGGCAAAGGCGGCCAAGCGCCGACCGTCGGTGACGCGCTGCCGCGGATCGGTCGCTGGAAGATGATCGACAACTTGCGTCGGACGCTTAGCGCGCCCGCTTGCGTCCTGGCCTTGGCGATCGGCTGGACGCTGTCAATTGAATCGGCGCTCGTCTGGACGACATTCGTGCTCGCGACCATTGTCTTGCCAAGCCTCATACCGGTGATCTCGGCAATTCCGGGCCGTCGTCCGGATGTTGCGATGTCCGGGCGCTTGCGAGCGCTCGGGGGAGATTTCCGTCTCGCGGCGACATTATCAGCTCTGAATGTTACGTTTCTAGCGGATCAGGCCTGGCTGATGGGCGACGCCATCGTGCGGACGCTGTGGCGGCTATTCGTCAGTCGCCGCCACCTGCTCGAGTGGACCCCCGCGGCGCAGACCGCGGCGGCGAAGCGTCTCGATCTCCAGGGGTTCGCCGTCCGAATGTCGGGAGCGTTTGTCCTCGCCGCGGCAGCGTTGCTGCTGGCGCTCCTATTCGGGCATGGAAGTTGGCCGATTGCGGCGCCGCTCGTCGCGTTGTGGCTGATTTCGCCCGCTGTCGCGCGTTACGTCAGCTTCTCTCCGGGCATCGAGAAAATCGCGAAGATTTCGGAGGCCCAATCACTGGCCCTGCGCCAAACCGCGCGCCGGACTTGGCGCTTCTTCGAAACGTTTGTGACGGCAGACGATAATATGCTGCCGCCGGACAACTTCCAGGAGGACCCAACACCCGAGGTCGCCCACCGAACCTCGCCAACCAACATCGGATTGTATCTGCTGTGTGTCGTCTGCGCCCGCGACTTCGGCTGGATTGGCGCGACCCAAACCATCGAGCGGCTGGAAGCGACGCTTGCGACAATGGCTCGCATGCCGCGCTTTCGCGGCCACTTCTACAATTGGTACGACACCCGCGATCTCAAGGCGCTCGAACCCAAATATATTTCCTCCGTCGACAGCGGCAATCTGGCCGGACATCTCATCGCGATCGCCAACGCCTGCAAGGAGTGGAGGCAATCGCCGATGGCCGCCGTGACGCGTCGGGCCGGAATCGCCGATGCGCTAGCCCTGACCTCTGAGCATGCCGAGCACCTGCGTCTCGGTCGCCGAACTCAGACAGTGACGCCGCGCCAACTCGAGGATTCGCTTGCGGCGTTGACCGAGGCGTTCGAAAGCGCTTCCCCATCGGAGGAGACGCTCGCGACCCAATTGCCGGAACTCGCACGCGAGGCCGCAATCATGGTCGACATCGCCAAAGCAATCGCTCTCGAGCGCAGCGATGGAAGCGGATCGAATCTATTGTACTGGTCGCGCGCGAGCCTGGCCGCAATCGATGCGCATCGCGCGGATTACGAGTCTTCGGCGGAGATCATTGCTTCCGGACAAACTCGGCTGCTCGTGCTGGAGACCGCCTTCCGCGCGATGGCGATGGCGATGGAGTTTGGCTTTCTCTTCGACCGTGCGCGCCAATTGCTCTCCATAGGATTTCTCATTTCCGAGTCCGCTCTGGACCCCAATTGCTATGACCTCCTGGCGTCGGAAGCGCGGCTGGCCAGTTTCTTTGCGATCGCAAAGGGAGACATCCCGGCCCGTCACTGGTTCCGGCTCGGACGCACCGGGACGCCGGTTAGCCACGGCGCGGCTCTGATCTCCTGGTCGGGTTCAATGTTCGAGTATCTCATGCCGCCGCTCGTCATGCGCGCGCCCGCAAGGAGTTTGCTGGAGCAGACGGATCGGCTCGTCGTCCGCCGTCAGATCGAATATGGCGAAGAAATCGGGTTGCCGTGGGGGATTTCCGAATCCGCCTACAATGCCCGCGATCTGGAATTGACCTATCAATATTCCAATTTTGGCGTGCCGGGCCTCGGACTGAAACGGGGACTGGGCGAAAATCGCGTCATCGCGCCTTATGCGACCGGTTTGGCGACCATGGTCGATCCCTCGGCCGCAGCCGCAAATTTCAAACGACTGACGACACTGGGCGCCGGGGGCCGATATGGTTTCTATGAGGCCGTGGATTTCACCCCTATTCGGGTTCCGGAAGGCGAGCCCTTCGCTCTCGTCCGCGCCTTCATGGCGCATCATCAGGGCATGACGATCGCCGGGATCGCCAACGCGGTCTTCGACGGCGCGATGCGTGAGCGCTTCCATGCTGAGCCGATCATTCAGGCGACGGAATTGTTGTTGCAGGAGCGGGTGCCTCGCGAGGTCGCGTCGATGCGGCCATGGGCGGCAGAAGTCAAGTCTGCCTTGCGCGCCAACGACGCGGATCCTTCGGGCGGGCGCAGGATCGTTTCCGTTCATCAATCCACGCCGGCGACACAGCTTCTTTCCAATGGAACCTACGCCGTCATGTTGACCGCGGCCGGATCCGGATACAGCCGATGGGGCGACGTCGCCATTACGCGCTGGCGCGAAGACGCCACAC
>NZ_JBKQOU010000120.1:0-4613 GCF_052145335.1 Rhodoblastus sp. | reverse complement strand
GAAAAGGCCGTTACACGCTCCAATGAGCTGAATTGGCAGAGTTTTATCGAGAAATAACCGCCATGTTCAAGCAAACCGGCATTCGCCTCCCTCAATACCAGCGGTCGTGGGTCCACATCCATTGTTCGGGATGCAGCCGGATCGATTTTTCCAGCTCGGCCTGCATGGCGGCCGTGGCGACGTGGACATCCTCGTTGCGGTCCTCGGTGCGCGGCGTGTCGATGATCTTGACGAACATCCTGAAACGCACGCCGGGCAGGCGCTCGCCGGTGATCAGAACCAGCGGCAGATTGCATTGCCGCGCCACCATGGCGGGAAAGGGCGTCGTCGAAGCCATGCGGCCGAAAAACGGCACCTTCAGCCCCATGTAGGTCTGCTGGTCGACCAGAAACGCCGTCGCCCCGCCGGCGCGCGCATAGCGGATCATCGTCACCGGGGTTTCCGGATCGTGTTTGGCGGTCAGTCCGCCGGGATAATATTTTAGCCGCCGCGCCTTGAAATCTTCGTCGACAAATGGATTGTTCAACGGACGATAAACCGCGAGAGGTTTCAGTCCGTATTTGGTGACGACGGCGCTGCCCCCCTCCCAATTGGCCTGATGCGCGCCGCAGAGCACTGCGCCCTTGCCGCTGGCCGCGATTTCTTCGAGAATTTCGCCGTTCACGATTTCCACCCGGTCGCGGATGATCTCGTCGATGTGGAAAAATTCGCCCAGGACAAAACCGAGATTGCGCCAGACTTCGCGCGCCAGCTTTTCGCGTTCCTCTGCGGTCTTTTCCGGAAAAGCCTGGCTAAGATTGCGCAGCAGGCGGGGATGACGGACCTTGGTCTTCGGCCCCAGCCACGCCACCAGCGAGCCGCCGAGTTTCGAGGCGGTCTCGACTGGCAGGCTGGAGAAAAACAGGCTGAGCAGGCGATAGCCGGCATATTCAAGCTTGTATTGCAGATTGGGCGGTTTGGGGGACATTAAGCCGTTACCTCGAAGATTCCAGGCGCCGACGCCTATTCCAACGGGTCGGGGCGCGTCAAGTCCGCGCGGGAGCGCCACGAAATCGAAAATTGGAAAATATTCCGCAATTCCTGCAAAACGCGGAAAATTATACTGGCGAATACCAACCCTGACGTCGGTGAGCTGAACAACCGCGCACATTTTAGCCACACCGCGACTTTATTGCCTTGATATGGCTCGGCGGGGCTTTATCAATGCCGTCACGTCCGGTTAAGAAAGAGTTTACAGCCTCCGGTTTTTTCGAGTCGGATTCGAGATTGGTTCGGCCCCTCGGGTTCATCCCCGAAGCGGCGTCGGACGGGAATGGAGTTTTCATGTCGGCCAGATCGGGACAAGAAAGCGCGCGGGCTGTCGCGAACTCCCCCTGTTCCGGAGGCAAACGTCCTTGATGCTTTCGGTTTTTTCCTTCCGTTCGGCCAAAAACATCCTTCTGGCCTGCGCGAACGCGCTGGCGCTTGCCTCGTGCACGGTCGGGCCGGATTATCTGCGTCCTGAAGCGCCGACCGAGACGCATTTCAAGGAATTGGCCGGCTGGAAACACGCCGTGCCGCGCGACGGCATCGACCGCGGCGCGTGGTGGTCGATCTACCGCGACCCTGAACTCAGTCGCCTGCTGCCGCAGGTCGCAATCGACAACCAGACCGTCGCCGCAGCCCTTGCCGCCTATGAACAGGCGTTCTCCCTGGTGCGTGAATCGCAGGCGAGCCTCTTTCCACAAGTCGGCGCCAATTATTCCGTCACCCGCTCCGGCGAGGGCGCGAGAGTTCTTTCCACCGGCGGTTCGGGAACGTCCAGTTTAGGAACCAACACCAGCCACGCCTTTGCGCGGACCGATTTTTATCCCAACGGGACTTTGAGCTGGACGGTCGACATCTGGGGCAAGATCCGCCGGCAGATCGAGAGCAATGTCGCCACCGCGCAGGCCGATGCCGCGCTGCTGGCCAACGCCAAACTGTCGTCGCAGGCCATGCTGGCCACCGCCTATTTCAACCTGCGAGCCGAGGATTCGCTGAAGAGCCTTTACGACCGAACGGTGAAAATCTATCAGGAAACCGAGAAGATTACGCAGAACCAGTATAATGGCGGCACGGTTTCCAAGGCCGACCTGATCACCGCGCAGACGCAGGTCCTCAATACCCAGGCTTTGTCGATCGCCACCGACGTTCTGCGCTCCCAATATGAGCACGCCATCGCCCAGTTGATCGGACGACCGCCGGCCGAACTGTCCATTCCGCGCGGCGCCCTGCCCCATGCCCCGCCGGCGGTTCCCGTAGGCATGCCCTCGCAGCTGCTGGAGCGGCGGCCCGACGTCGCCGCCGCCGAGCGCACGATGCAGGAGCAGAACGCCCTGATCGGCGTAGCGGTCGCGGCCTATTATCCGAGCCTGACCCTTTCCGCCGCCGGAGGTTTCGAGGCCCCGAACGCCTTCCCCTTCCTTGCCGCGTACCAGATCTGGTCGCTGGGCGCCGCCGCCGCCGATCCGCTGTTCGACGGCGGGCAGCGCGCCGCTCAGGTCGACGCCTCCAAGGCGGTCTATCGCCAGGCCGTCGCCAATTACCGCCAGACCGTGCTGACGGCCTTCCAGCAGGTGGAAGACGCGCTGGTCGCTCTGCGGGTCTACGCCAAGGAGCTGAAAGTGCAGGAAAAGGCCCGCGACGAGGCGGCCGAGGCGGTGAAAGTCTACCTCAACCAGTATCGCGCCGGCACCGTCGCCTTCACCACCGTCGTGGTCGCCGAAGCCACATTGCTGGCCGACGAACAGGCGGTGCTGACGACGCGGCAAAACATGTTCGCCTCGAATGTAAGCCTGATCGAGGCCCTGGGCGGCGGCTACGACGCCGAAAGTCTCGCCGCCGTGACAGCGCCGCCGTTGATCGAAGCGGTCGAGCGTTCATCTCCCATTCCACCGCCATAATTTATCCTTGGGCGGCGCTTAGTTGAGAATTGGCTGATTCGCCTAGACGGCGAAGCCGAAAATCCGAATCCGGGACAGCGATGAACGAGACTGAAATTACGCTCCATCCACGCCAGGCTCTCGGCGGCGCGCCGGAAACGCCGGCCGCGCCCGATTCGGAGACGCAGGCCTGGCCCGGCGGGCCACCCCCGAGCAAAAAGCCCTGGCGCTGGCTCGTGCTGCTGGTCGCCGTCGTTCTCGCTTATGCGGGTTGGCGTCATTTCAAGCCCTCCGCCGAGCCCGCGCCGGCCCAGACCGCGCAGGATCAGGACAGCAAGACGACAGCGCGAGGCAGCGATCGCGGCGGTCGCCAACCCGTCGGCGTCGCCACCGTGCAGCCGCGCGACGTCAATGTGGTGATCAACGCCCTGGGCACGGTGACGCCGATAGCCACCGTCACAGTGGTCAGCCAGATTTCCGGTTATTTGCAACAGGTCGCCTTCACCGAGGGCCAGCATGTCAAAAAGGGCGATTTCCTCGCCCAGATCGATCCGCGTCCCTATGAGGCTCTGAAATCGCAATATGAGGGGCAACTGGCGCATGACCAGGGCCTGCTCGAACAGGCGCGGGTCGACGACGCCCGCTACCAGGCGCTGCTCAAGCAGAATTCCATCGCCCGCCAGACGGCCGAGGACCAGATCTATATCGTCAAGCAATATGAAGGCACGGTGCGCGCCGATCAGGCTCTGGTCGACGCCCAGGCGCTGAACATCGCCTACGCCCATATCGTCTCGCCGGTCGACGGTCGGGTCGGCCTGCGTCTGGTCGACGCCGGCAATTACGTCCAGGCGGGATCGTCCAACGGCATCGCCGTGGTCACCCAGCTGCAACCGATGTCGGTGATCTTTTCCGTGCCGGAAGACGCTCTCAACAAGATCGCGCCGAAAATGCGCGACGGCGCCAAGCTGACGGCGACGGCCTACGATCGCGCCAATGTCAAAAAATTGGCGACAGGCGTGGTCACGGTGCTCGACAACCAGGTCGACACCACCACCGGCATGGTCAAGCTGCGCGCCACTTTCGACAATCAGGACGAGGCGCTGTTTCCCAACCAGTTCGTCAATGTCCGCCTGCTGGTCGATACTTTGAAGGACGCCATCGCCGCGCCTACAGCCGCCGTCCAGCACGGCGCCCCCGGCGATTACACCTATGTGGTGAGCGAAGACGGCAAGGCCAGCGTGCGCGTGCTGAAGCTCGGACAGGTCGACGGCGATTACGTCCAGGTCCTTTCCGGCCTTAATCCCGGAGACCGCGTGGTGGTGGACGGCGCCGACCGGCTGCGCGAAGGCGCCGAAGTCCGCCTGGTCGGCGACAATGCTGCGCCGAATGGCGCGGCGCCTGCGCCCGACGCGGCGGCAAAGCCCGCAAGAGATGCGGCGGCGACGCCCGCGCCGGCCGCCGCGACGCCGATGATGGACGCCGGCGCGGACGCCGCCGCGCCAGTCAGTGCGAGCGATCCCACTCAGGGTCATGCCCACCACCGGCACAAGCAGAACGACGGCGCCGACAACCAGGGCGGCCAGGGCGGCTCTTCGAGATGAACATTTCGGAACCCTTCATCCGGCGGCCCGTCGCCACGACGCTGCTGATGATCGCCATATTGCTGGCGGGGTTCTCGGCCTTCCGCCTGCTGCCGCTGGCGACGCTTCC
>NZ_JBKQOU010000119.1:0-12821 GCF_052145335.1 Rhodoblastus sp. | reverse complement strand
CTCGCCGACGGCCAGGCAAAGCAAGAGGATCAGGCCGAGCAAAAGGCGACGCAGAAAGCGGGACGTGAGCATGGAGGACATGGCGCTCGCGCGAAAGAGGGGTTTGGCGCAGCGGATTTGGGCCGCGGCGGCAGGTCCATATAGAATGAAAAAGCGCCGCCGTCTTGCGGCGCCGGCGTTTCGAGCGCCAGTTTCCTTAAAAAGGGGGCGCAAACAGGTTGCGCCGATGTTCGAAATCAGGCGGCCAGACGCAGCGCGCGCGGAGCCAGATCGCGCAGGGCGAAATCGCGCTCCTCCTTGGATCCGGCCAGCAGATGGACATGCCATTCGTCGGCGCCATGTTGCCGCGCTTTTTCCTTCCATTGGCGCAAGCCGTCGCTTTCGCCTTCCGTCCCTGGCTCGAAGACGAAGACGATTGACGCGCCCGAAGCTCCCTTGCGCACGGTGGCGACAATGGCGCGGTCGCAATCGAAGGACGGCGGCTCGCCGATGGGGTAGATCGAGCAGATGTAGCGCCGCCCCGAGGAGCCCCGCCAGCTTTGAAGCCAGTTTTCCATGCCCGTCCGGTCGAGGCAGGCGAGCGGCAAGCAGCGGGCGGCGAAAACGGAGGCATACGGGCGGGCCATGTTCTTCCTTTGCCAAGCGTATCTAACGCAAACAAAAGAAGAACAAAACAGGGATAAAGTCAAGCTGCGCTGGCTGCCGCAGGGTCGTTTTTTTCGAGATTGGCGGCAAGGCCCGGGTCTTTCGCCAGGGCCTCGGCGATCAGCCGGTCCGAAGCCGTTTCGATCCGCTCCTGCAAAAGCGCAGCGAACTCAGCATTGGGGAGGCCGGCTTTTATGATCGGAAGGAATTCAACCAGCACCGTTCCAGGACGGCGGATGAAGGTGCGGCGCGGCCAGAACAGGCCGGAATTCAGCGCCACGGGAAGGCAGGGCGCTTTGGTCGCGGCGTAGAGATGGGTGACTCCGCTTTTATAGAGCGGCGGCGCCCCGGCCGGACGGCGAGTGCCTTCCGGAAAGATGAAAATGGCGCGGCCTTCGGCGATGGCCGCGCTCGCCTGCCGGACGAGATCGCGCAAGGCGGCGGCGCGGCTGGCGCGATCGATGGCGATCTGGTTCGAGCGCGACAGATACTGGCCGAACAGCGGAATTTGCGTCAATTCGCGCTTGAGAATGAAGGTGAAATCGCGCACCTGCGTCGTCAGGGCGAAAGTTTCCCAGGCCGATTGATGTTTAGCGGCGATGATGCAGCCTTGTTGTCCCAGTTCTTCCAGATGCTCATGGCCGCGGAACTCAACCTTCACGCCGCAGATCTTGTCGAGCAGCCACAAAGAGGAGCGCGCCCACAGCCGCGCGAGATCCAGAATGGAGGCGCGGCCGTACAGCATGGTCGGCAGGCCGCCGATCATGATGACGATCAGATTGCCGTAAAAGGCGATGTTGAACAGAAGGGAGCGCAGGACGAGCATGGCGTCCTTGTGGCGGATGTGGCGTCAAATGAAAAGCCCGGCGCATTGTTTTGCGTTATTTGCGCCCCGTATTGCGTCACTTGCCCCGGCGGGAATAGGTCCCGAGGTTGCGGTAGACGATCTGGCGCGACATGAAGCCGGCCAGAAGCGCGACGCCGACCGAAATGGCCGCGATCACGCCCAGGCCGCCCCAGCCGAGCGAAAAGCCGCCGAACAAAGCTTCCGCCTGCTCGCCGCCGGCGCTGGTCGACCATTGGCGCGAGAAAAGGCCGAGCAACAGGAACAACAGGATCGCCGCGCCGCCGCCGGCCGCGCCGCCGCGCAGGCCGAGGCGCAGGAAATGCAGCTGGAACTGCCGCGCGATAAAACCGTCCGCCGCGCCGACATAATGCAGGGTCTCGATGATCTCGCGGTTTCCCGCCATGGCTCCGCGCGTCGCGAAGCCGACGGCAAGGCCCATGGCGGTGAGAACCAGCAAAAATATGCCGACCGCCGCGCCGACCACCACCTGCGCCATCGTGTCCAGCCTTTGCATCCAGGCGCCGTGATTGTCGAGAACGGCGTTGGGCAAGGCGGAGTCGAGCGCCGCGCGCAGGCCGATTTCGTCGAGCTTCTTCTCCTGGTCCCGCCGCACCACGATCATCCGAGGCACCGGCAATTGGCTGAGGTCCAGTCCCGCGCCGAGCCAGGGGGTGAGAAGCTCCTCCGACTGCGCGCGCGAAAAAGCCCGCGCTTCGGCGACGCCGGGAAAGGATACGGCGATTTCCGCCGCCCTGGCGGCGTCGGCCTCGATGTCGCGGCTGGGCCGGGGGGTGACTTGAATGGTCATTTCCAGCCCCACCGCGCCGCGCCACTGATGCGAGGCGTCGGAAAGCACAATGGCGAAACCGGCGGTCAAGGCGGCGAGAAAGGTCATGATGGCGATGACGATGCCAAGAGCCCGCCCGGCGACCGAATCCGCGGGCACCAGCGGCGTGTCGTTCCACGCGTCCGTCGTCGTGTTCTCATCCGCTTTTGCTTCGTGCGGCGGCAAGGGCAAGGGGGGTGACACGGGCGCCTGGTTCATCGCGGTCTCAATCATAGATATGCAACCGGCCGTCGCCGAGCACCAGTCGGCGCGCGCCGTCGAACTGGTCCATCAGGGCAAGATCGTGGGTGGCGATCACCACCGACGTGCCGGATTTGTGCAGTTCGAGAAACAGCCGCATCAGCCGGCGCGCCAGCGAAGGATCGACATTGCCGGTCGGCTCGTCTGCGACCAGCAGTTCCGGCCGCATGATCAGGGCGCGGGCGATGGCGGCGCGCTGTTTCTCGCCTCCCGACAGCACCGGCGGATAGACATGCATCCTTTCGCCGAGGCCGACCCAATGCAGAAGCTCCGTCACTTCGGCGCGATAGCTGGCCTCGTCGCGCTCCTGCACACGCAAAGGCAAGGCGATGTTCTGATAGGTGGTGAGATGGTCGAGCAGGCGGAAATCCTGGAAAACCACGCCCACCTTGCGCCGCAGGGCGGTGACCGCCCGCTTGTCGAGCTGGGCGGAATCCTTGCCGAACAGGGTGATCAGGCCGCGCGTTGGCGGCAGCGCCAAAAGGATCAGGCGCAAAAGCGTGGTCTTGCCTGCGCCCGAAGGGCCGGTCAGGAATTGAAAGGTGCGCGGGCCAATGTCGAAACTGATGTCGCGCAAAATTTCCGCGCCCATCCCGTATCTCAGGCCGACATTTTCGAACCGAACCAAGACCGGCTCTCCTTATTACGCGCGAATCAGGTTCTTTAACGCGGCTTTAACCATAGCAGCACACCAATGAATCGCGTCAAATCAGGCGCTTTCATACCAGCATTCGGCGAATTTATGCACCCTTCCTCCAAATTCGGGCCTCTCGATTTCGACCGCCCCGCCGCAACCCGACGGACCGCGCCGGTCGCGCTGGCGGTCGTCGGCCTCGCCTTGATCGCCTGCTGGGCGCTGCTGGTTGTCGAGCGCACGCGAATAGCGCGGCTGATTCCCTCTGCCGCGCCGGTCTATGCCGGTTTGGGGCTGGACGTGAATGCAGGCCAGATGAAGCTCGGAGCCGTAGTGTCCAGACTGACGGAGGAGGACGGGCGGCTCATTCTGGTGGTCGAAGGCGAAATCCGCAATATCGCCGACGGACCGCGCGAGGCGCCGCGGATAAGGTTGGCCGTGCTTGATTCGGCCGGCCAGGAAATCTACTGCTGGACCGCCGCGCCGCCAAAATCGCGTCTGCGGATCGGTGAAACCGCCTCTTTCCGCGCCCGCCTCGCGGCGCCGCCGGAAGCGGGACGCGAGGTGCGCGTCCGTTTCGCCGTCAATACGGACCGCGCGGGACAGGGATCGTGAAGCAAGCCAGGGCGCAAATCCTGTTCAATGAGGACGCCATCGCCGCGCGAGTCGAAGCCATGGCCAGGGAAGTCGCGCTCAGCGCGCCGCAAGACCTTCTGGCCGTGCCGATCCTGACCGGCGCTTTCGTCTTCGCCGCCGATTTCCTGCGCGCCCTGCATCGCAACGGTCTCGCACCGGAGGTCGATTTCCTGCAGATCGGGAGTTATGGCGGGGGCGTGAAGTCTTCGGGCCGGGTTGAGCTCTTGCGCGATTTCACCGGGCGGACGCAAGGGCGCGACATCTTGCTGATCGACGATATTCTCGAATCCGGCCGCACGCTTTCTTTCGCCAAAAATCTGTTTCTCGAGCGCGGCGCCCGTCGCGTGCTGATCGCCGTGGCGCTGGAGAAGCCGCACAAAAAACAAATCGAGGTCGCCGCCGATTTTATCGGCTTCGCCTGCCCGGACCGTTTTGTCGTCGGCTACGGCATGGATTACGCCGGAAATTACCGTCAACTGCCATTTATCGGCGCGCTCGACGGGATGTGATGAAACGGCTTGGGCGCGGTTCGTCTCCTGCCGACGAATTCCGCCCCTGACGACTGGCGCGGAGGCTGTTCCGAATCTTTCACGCGAACGGATACACCGCCTCGATGCGATAGGGGCCGCCGCCCACCGAATCGCGCGAGGAATAAAGCGCGAAATGCGCCGCTTCGAACGACAGCGAAAGCGGAAAGGCCCGCTCCGACAACCACATTCCGACCGCCTGCGGTTCGACGCCGCGCAGCCGCGCCAGTGTGACATGGGGGGTGAATTTACGGGTTTCCGGCGGCAGGCCGTTGCGCCTGGCGATGGCCTCATGCGTCGCCTGCAGTCTCGCCAAAGCCGCGTCGGGCCGCAGGCGGGCGATCAGGGCGCGCGGCTGCTGGCCGCCGAACACGCCGATTTCATCGAGTTCGAGCCGCATGGTCGCAACGCCGGAAGCCATGATTTCCGTCGCGACGAAATCATCGTCGAGCGCCTGGGCGGTGCGCCCGTCGATGTCGCCGAAGAAGCGCAAGGTGACGTGGTAATCCTCCGGCTCGACCCAGCGCGCGCCGTTCAGGCCGCCGCGAAAAAACGCCAGCCTTTCCCTGATTTCGGGCGGGATTTCAAAAGCGGTGAACAGGCGCGGCACTTTTTTCTCCCATCACTTCTTTTGCAGCCGATCCAGCCACTCGGTCACGACGGGCATTATGCCGGCGACAATGGTCGCGACGCCCTCGCGGGTTGGATGCAGCCCGTCGGGCAGCTGGCGGCCGGGATGGCCGGCTACGCCTTCAAGAAAGAACGGATAAAGCGGCGCATCGTATTTTTTCGCCAGTTGGGCATAGATCGGATCGAATTTCCCGGCATATTCGGGCCCGAGATTGGGGGCGGCGCGCATTCCCGCCAGCAGCACGGGAATCTTGCGGTTCTGCAGCCGCGCCAGAATGGCGTCGATGTTTTGCCGCGTCATCGCCGGGTCCGTTCCGCGCAGCATGTCATTGGCGCCGATTTCGACGATGGCGCCGTCGCCTCCCTCGCCGATCGCCCAATCCAGCCGCTCCAGCATGCCGGTCGACGTGTCCCCGGAAACTCCGGCGTTTTCGATCTCGACTTCATAGCCTTTGGCCCGCAAGGCCTGCTGCAATTGCGCGGGAAAGGCGGCGTCGGCGGGCAGGGCATAGCCGGCGGTGAGACTGTCGCCCAGAGCGATGAGACGCAGCGGACGCGCCGGCGCCGGCGCCGCGAGGCCGAGCAGGACGCCAAGGGCGGCGAAAAACCCAACGGCTATTGAAAAACCGGGCGCCAAGGAAAAACATGGACGAAACAGGCTTGCGCGCCCATATGCGCCCAGAGCGCGCCTCTGGCGTGAAAAAATCCGACCTGTCATCGCCGCCATTTGAAAGTTCCTTCATGCCCGATCCGGCCATAAGCGTTGAAAATGTCAATCTGACTTTGGGAAGCGGCGAGGCCCGGGCGCATATTCTGAAAAATATTTCCCTCGATATAGCCAAGGGCGAGACCGTTGCTCTGCTGGGTCCGTCCGGCTCCGGCAAATCGACCCTTTTGATGACCATGGCCGGACTGGAAGCCCCGGATTCCGGCTCGGTGCGGATCGATGGGCGCCGGCTGGAGGCTTTCTCCGAAGACCAGCTGGCGCGCTTTCGCGGCTCTCATATCGGCATTGTGTTTCAGGCGTTTCATCTTATCCAGACCCTGACGGCGCTGGAAAACGTCGCCATCCCGCTGGAGCTGGCGGGCGCCGGCGACACGTTTTCGCGGGCTACGGAAGCTTTGATACAGGTGGGGCTTGCCGGTCGTCTTCGCCATTATCCGGCGCAAATGTCCGGCGGCGAACAGCAGCGCGTCGCTTTGGCGCGGGCGCTCGTGGCCAATCCGTCGATCCTCGTCGCGGATGAGCCGACCGGCAATCTCGACCAGGCGGTCGGGGCCGAAATCATCGAATTGATCTTCGCCCTCAATCGCGCCAAAGGCGCCACGCTGGTTCTGGTCACGCATGACGAGAACCTCGCCCGCAGGTGCCAGCGGATCGTGCGCCTTCGCAACGGCGCCATCGAATCGGACAAGGCCGCGATAATGGGACGAGTTCATGTCCCTGTCTGAATTTTCCATTCGGCGAGGGTCGTCCTCAAGGGCGATTTTCCGCTTTGCCTTGCGCGATCTGCGCGGCGGCTTGCGCTTTTATGGCGTGTTCATCGCCTGTCTTGTCTTGGGCGTGACCGCCCTTGTCGGCGTGGCCGCAACCTCGCGGGCTTTTCGCTTGGGGCTGGCGCAACAAGGCGCGGCTTTGCTCGGCGGCGATCTTTCCTTCGGCCGCGCCCAGGGCGCGCCGGCGTCGCCCGAGCTCGAATTTTTGGCGGCGCGCGGAAAATTGAGCAAGATCGTGGTCTTGCGCGCCATGGCCCGCAAGCCTGAGGCGGAACAGGCGACATTGGTCGAGATCAAGGCGGTTGATTCCGCTTATCCGCTGATCGGCGCGGCGCGCACGGACCCTGGCTTGGCCGGCGACCGGAAGTTTTCAGATTTTCTCGGCGAAAAGGACGGCGCCTTCGGCCTTCTCGCCGACCGTAGCATTTCCGCGCGGCTGAACGTCAAGCTCGGCGACAGACTGGCGATTGGCGCGGCCACCTTCATTGTCACCGGCTGGTTGGAAAAAGAGCCGGATTCGATTGGCGGCATTGGCTTCGGGCCGCGCGTGATGACGAGCGAGGCGGCCCTCGCCGCGACAAACCTGATCGTCCCCGGATCGCTCGCCCGAACCTCGCTGCGCCTGCTGTTGCCGCCTGAAAAATCCACTGAGGCCGATGTCGCCGCCGCGCAGCGCGATTTCGTCGCCGCTTTTCCCGACGATGGTTTCGAAATCCGCACCAGAGCGCAGCCGTCGCCGCAGCTTTCACGCAATATCGAGCGTTTCGCGCAATTCCTGACCCTGATCGGCCTCACCGCTCTGGTCTGCGGCGGCGTCGGCGTCGGCAACGCCATTCGCGGCTTGATCGACCGCAAAAGGCGAACCCTGGCCATATTGAAGGCGCTTGGCGCCAGCGGCGGCGACGCCGCGCGCTTCGTGCTGATCCAGGCCATGCTGGTCGCCGGCGTCAGTTCGCTGGCCGGCGTATTGCTCGGCCTGGCGCTGCCGGGCCTGCTGGTGGCGCTGTTTGGCGCCTCGCTGCCCTTTCCGGTCGAACCGCACGCCGATTGGCGCGACGGGCTTTCCGGTCTTGCCTTCGGCCTGTTGACGGCGCTGGCTTTCGCCGCGGCGCCGCTTGACCGCGCGCGGCTGCTTCCGGCGACGACGCTGTTGCGCGAATCCGCCATGCAGGAGTCCGGATTTCCGCGCTGGCGCGGTCTGGCTGTCGCCACCGTTGCCGCCAGCGCGCTGTTTGCCTTTGCCCTGTTGACCAGCGATGATCGCCGATTGACGGCGGAATTTGGGGCGGCGGTGATCGTCAGCTTCGCTTTGCTTTATGGCGTGGCGCGGGCGATCATGGCTCTGGCCCGGCGCGCGCCGCATTCCCGGCTGCTGCCGTTGCGGCTGGCGGTCGCCAATCTTCACCGGCCAGGCGCCCTGACGCCGTCTTTCCTGATCTCCCTCGGTCTGGGCGTCACCCTGCTCACCGCTTTGGTCGGGGTCGAACGCAATCTGCGCGGTGAAATCGGCCAATCCCTGCCGAAAAATTCGCCGAGCTTTTTCTTCCTCGACGTGCAGGCGGCGCAGGCGGCGGAGTTTCAATCCTTCCTGCAAAAAGAAGCGCCCGACGGCGCCCTCAGCGTCGCGCCGATGTTGCGCGGTCGGATCGTCCGGGTAAATGGCGTAGCGGCGGAACAGGTCAAGCCCACCGACAAGGCGCGCTGGGCGCTGGAGGGCGACCGGGGCATTACTTTCGCGGCGAAAATTCCGGAAGGTTCAAAGCTGGTTTCCGGCGAATGGTGGCCGGAGAATTATACCGGGCCGCCGCTGGTCTCGATGGAGGCGGAAGTCGCGGAGGGGCTCGGTGTGAGCCTTGGCGACACGATATCGGTAAACGTGCTCGGGCGCGGCCTGACGGCGAGGATCGCCAATCTGCGCAAGGTGAACTGGCGCAATTTCGGCATCAATTTCGTGATGGTGTTCTCGCCCAATTCCTTTGCCGGCGCGCCCTTCACCCGGCTGATGACCCTGACGCTGCCGCAAAAGCCGGATTTTTCACGAGAGGCGGCCATGCTCGCCGCTTCTGCGCGTAAATTTCCGGCGGTGGCCAGTGTCTCGATGCGCGAAACCCTTGCGACGCTCGACGAGATCCTGCGCAAATTGTATCTCGCCATCCAGAGCGCGGCCTCCCTGGCTCTGATTGTCTCGGCCCTGGTGCTTTCCGGGGCGCTGGCCGCCGGGCAGAGGGCGCGTATCTACGAGGCGGTGGTGCTGAAAGTTCTGGGCGCGACGCGGCCCCGTCTCCTGGCGGCGCTGGCGCTCGAATTCGCGCTGCTTGGCGCCGCCACCGCCGCTTTCGGACTGCTGGCGGGCGGATTGATCGCCTTTCTGGTCGCGACCTATGTTCTGGACGTGGCTTTCAGCTTTTTCCCAGTTCAGGCGGCGGCTCTGGCGCTGGCGGCCATTGCTTTCGCCATTTTCATCGGCCTAGCCGGCACCTGGCGGATCTTGGGCGAGAAGCCGGCGCGTCACCTGCGTGAAGAATGACTAAAATGTAATCTGCCTGCGGCTTTTAGGGGCCTTGGATTGTCTTGTCTTTTAGCTGCGCCGCCGCCATATTCGTATCCGCCGCGACGCCGCAGATCCTCTGGGGCGTTTTCGCTGGTGGATTTTTCACGAGGCAACCATGTCCAACTTTGACCGCAACGCCGCGCCCTGGAGCCGGGGCTACGCCCGGACGGGCGCCGATGTAGATCAAGGTCTGCGCGCCTTCATGCTCGGCGTCTATAATCATATGACGATCGGCCTGGCCCTCACCGGCCTGTTCGCGCTCGGCGTCAACATGCTGGCGGTATCGGCCCTGCCGACGCAGTATCAGCTGGGTTCGCACATCTATCTGTCCGATTTTGGCGCAGCGATCTATATGAGCCCGCTGCGCTGGGTGATCATGTTCGCACCGCTGGCCTTTGTGTTGTTCTTCTCGTTCAAGATCAACAGCATGGCGGCTTCGACGGCCCGAACCCTGTTCTATGCCTTTGCGGCGGTGATGGGCCTTTCGCTGTCCTCGATCCTTCTGGTCTATACCGGGACGTCGGTGGCGCGGGCCTTCTTCATCACCTCGGCGACCTTTGGCGCCCTGAGCCTCTATGGCTATACGACCAAGCGCAGTCTGGCGGCGATGGGCTCGTTCCTGATGATGGGCCTGTTCGGCATCATCATCGCCAGCATCGTCAACCTGTTCTTGCACAGCTCGGCTTTCCAGTTCGGCCTGTCGATCCTGACCGTGCTGGTTTTCGCCGGCCTGACCGCCTGGGACACCCAGTCGATCAAGGGCATGTATCTCGAGTCGGATCATTCCGAAATCGCGATCAAGAAGTCGATCAACGGCGCCTTGATGCTCTATCTCGACTTCATCAATATCTTCATGTCGCTGTTGCAACTCACCGGCCAGCGCAACGACTGAGTTTTCTGACCCCTCCCAAGAAAACTTGGTTGGAAAAACCCCGCTTCGGCGGGGTTTTTTGTTTAATGCGCTTCGTCCCAATTGTCGGCGGCGCGGGCCTCTACCAGCAGGGGAACTGAGAGGCTGACGGCTGGCAGCGCCGCCTGTTCCATCACATGGCGCGCGCAAACAATGGTCGCTTCGACCTCTGCCTCCGGCGCCTCGAACACCAGTTCGTCATGCACCTGCAGCAGCATTTGCGCCTGCAGCCCGGCTTGGGCGAGTGCGTCGTCCATGCGGATCATGGCGCGGCGAATGATGTCGGCGGCGGCGCCTTGAATCGGCGCATTGATCGCGGCGCGCTCGTTGAAGGCGCGTTCCGAGGCGTTGCTGGAAGCAATCTTCGGATAATGGCATTTGCGGCCAAAAAGAGTGGTGACGAAACCCTGTTCGCGGCAAAACTTCTTGGTCGCGTCCATATAGACGCGAATGCCGGGAAAACGCTCGAAATAGAGCCTGATGTAAGCGCCCGCCTCCTCGCGCGGAATCCCGAGCTGGTTGGCGAGGCCGAAGGCGGAAATGCCATAGACGATGCCGAAATTGATCGCCTTGGCGCGACGGCGCACGTCGCTCGACATCCCCTCGACCGGCACGCCGAAAATCTCGGAAGCGGTGATGGCGTGAATGTCCTTGCCCTCGGCGAAAGCCTGTTTCAACTGGGGAATATCGGCGATATGGGCCAGCAGCCGCAATTCGATCTGCGAATAATCGGCGGAAATCAGCTTTTTACCGGGCGCCGCGACAAAGGCGCGGCGCAGCTTGCGGCCAGCCTCGTTGCGCACCGGAATATTCTGCAGATTGGGCTCGGAAGACGACAGCCGCCCGGTCGATGTCGCGGCCAAAGCATAGGACGTGTGCACTCGGCCCGTGGTCGGATTGATGAAACGCGGCAAGGCCTCGGCATAGGTCGAGCGCAGTTTCTGCACCTGGCGCCACTCAAGTATCCGCGCCGCCAGCTCATTGCCGCTCTCGGCCAATTCGTCGAGCACGCTGGCCGAGGTGGACCAGGCTCCCGTTGCGGTCTTTTTGCCTCCGGGCAAGCCGAACTTGCCAAATAGAATGTCGCCCAGCTGCTTCGGCGAGCCGAGATTGAAGCTTTCGCCGGCGAGCGTCTGCACTTCCGCCTCCAGCCGCGCCATATCCTGGGCGAATTCGCCGGAAAGCCGCGACAGCAACGCCCGATCGACGCAAATGCCGCGCCGTTCCATCCGCGCCAGCACCACCGCCAGCGGACGCTCCAGCGTCTCGTAGACCGTGGCCATGCTCTCATTGACGAGCCGCGGTTGCAGGCAGTTCCATAGCCGCAAGGTGACATCGGCGGCCTCCGCCGAATATTCGGTCGCCTTCTCCACACCCACCCGCGCGAAGCCGATGAAATTCTTGCCCTGGCCGGCGACTTCGCTCAGGGGGATCGGCCGGTGCTCCAGCATTTTTAGCGACAGCTCGTCCATGCCGTGCCCGTTCCGGCCGGCGTCGAGCGTGTAGGAGGCCAGCATGGTGTCCTGTACCGGCGCGACTTCGACGCCATGCTGCGCAAGCACCAGCCAGTTGTATTTGCCGTTTTGCGCGACTTTCATCACGGAGGGCGAGGTGAGAAGCGGCTTCAACAGTTCAAGGGCCGGCCCCAGGGAAAGCTGACCCTGCGCGAGGCCGCCGCCAAACAAATCGTCGGCGCCCGGCGCCTTGTGGCCGAAGGGGATGTAACAGGCGCGATTAGGCGCCAGCGCCAGCCCCAAGCCGACCAGATTGGCCTGCATCGGGTCGAGCGAATCTGTCTCGGTGTCAAAACAGACCGAACCGGCGTCAAAAGCCTCAGCGATCCATTGCCGAAGCTGCTCCATCGAATCGACGCAGACATATTTCGAGCGGTCGAATGGCGTTTTGGGCGCCTCCTTGCAGCGGTGATTCGCTAAGGCGGCGGGGGTGAGCGCCTCGCTCGAAGCGGCGGGCGCGGCGTCAGCCAGCTCGGCTTCCGCCTTGGGCGCCGCCACTTCGCCGTTGCGGCCGCGCCAGCCGTTCGGGCCAGCGATCGCCGGATCGGGATCAACCTCGGCGGCGTTCACGTCGTAAAGCTCGGCCGCCCGCCGGGTAAGAGTGGTGAATTCCATCGCCTTGAGAAAAGCGACCAGCGTCTTGCCGTCTGGCTCATGCAGACGCAGGTCGTCGAGCGGTGTCTTGACCGCCACGTCATCGACCAGCTGCACCAGTTTTTTCGACAGCCGAATTTTCTCGACCACGGCGGGATCGCACAAGGTTTCGCGGCGCTTGTTCTGTTTGATCTCGCCGGCGCGAGCGAGCAGCGTGTCGAGATCGCCATATTCGCCGATCAGTTGCGCGGCGGTTTTGACGCCTATGCCGGGCGCACCCGGAACATTGTCAGTCGAATCGCCGGCCAGAGCCTGAATATCGATGACTTTTTCCGGCGGCGCGCCGAAATAGGCGATGACTTCCTCGCGGCCGATGCGCCGCTCCTCGCGCCGTTTGTCGCCCTCGCCGGAAGCGGGGTCGTACATGGAGATGCCCGGCTGGACCAGCTGCATCAGGTCCTTGTCGGCGGAAATGATGGTCACGTCGGCGCCGACCTTCGCCGCCTGTCTGGCGTAAGTGGCGATGAGGTCGTCGGCCTCGTAGACGTCCTGTTCCAGCGGCTCGAGCCCGAAGGCGCGGACCGCCTCGCGAAACAGCGGGAATTGCGGCACGAGGTCTTCCGGCGGCGCGGAGCGGTTGGCCTTGTAAAGGGGATAGATTTCCTTGCGGAAGGAGTTTTCGCTCTTGTCGAAAATGATCGCGAGATGCGTCGGTTTCACGCCCGCCGCGCCGTCGCGGACGAATTGCA
>NZ_JBKQOU010000118.1:0-3423 GCF_052145335.1 Rhodoblastus sp. | reverse complement strand
CCCACTGCATGTCCCTAATCGAGGATTGCGCCGGGCTGGCCGGCGCCGAGCCTCAGACATGGGGGACGGGCCTGATGAATAATATCCTTTTTGTGGGACTGGATGTCCATAAGGCGACGATTGCCGTCGCTGTCGCGGAGGGCGCTCGTGGCGGCGAGGTTCGCGAACTCGGCAATTTTCTCAACCAACCCGATCACATCAAGAAATTGGTCGAGCGCCTGGCGAAAGGCGGCCGTTCCTTGTCATTCTGTTACGAAGCCGGGCCATGCGGCTACGGCCTTTATCGTCAGTTGATCGCCCTTGGCCACGAATGCATGGTGGTGGCGCCGTCACTCATTCCCGTGAAGGCGGGAGATCGGGTCAAGACCGATCGCCGGGACGCGGTGATGTTGGCCAAACTTCACCGCGCCGGCGAGTTGACTGCGGTGTGGGTTCCCGATGACGCCCACGAGGCCATGCGGGACTTGATCCGCGCGCGCTCGACCGCGGTGCGGGTCTTGGGCAAGGCGCGGCAGCATCTGCAAAGTTTTCTCCTCCGGCATGGGCGCGTTTATGCCGGCAAGAAAGGCTGGACCCTGGCCTATCGTCGCTGGCTGACGACGGTCCGGTTCGACCACGCCGCCCAGCAATTGGTGCTTCGGGATTACATTCACGCGGTCACTGATGCTGAATCGAGGGTCGAGCGCCTGACGCAGCAGATCGGGGATTTGGCGCAAAACTGGTCGCACGCCCCCGTGGTCGCGGCGTTGCAGGCCATGCGAGGCGTGGCTTTTATCGTCGCCGTGACGCTTGTCGCCGAAGTCGGCGATTTCACCCGTTTCGCAAATCCCCGGCAGTTGATGGCCTATCTCGGCCTGGTCCCTTCTGAACATTCCAGCGGCCGCACAGTGCATCGGGCCGGAATTACCAAGGCCGGAAACGCCTTGGCGCGACGGGCCTTGATTGAAGGCGCCTGGACCTATCGCATGCAGCCGCGCGTCAGCCGGAAGCTGCACGACCGTACTGACGGCCTACCGCAAATCGTTCGCGACATCGCCTGGAAGGCGCAGGTCCGGCTTTGCGCCCGCTATCGCCGCCTCGCTGCGGCGGGGAAGCCCAAGGTCGTCGTCACCACCGCTATCGCCGGCGAGATGCTTGGGTTCGTTTGGGCGATTGCTCAAACCGCCCAGGCGCCCGGCGCGGCTTAACGTCTGCCAAAATAATGCCCACGGCTGGAGGCGGGGCGCGGTTCGGGAATCCTCGCGCCTGTTATGAGCCGGCTCTGCCGACGCTCGCCCCTAGACCGAGGCAGCCCAAGACGAAACCCCGGTCATGCGGCTGTTGCGGGCGATGCTGCTGCAAGCCTTTTATTGCGTGCGCTCCGAACGGCAACTGATGGAGCGTCTCGACACCGACCTGTTGTTTCGCTGGTTCGTTGGTCTCGGCATCGACGATCCTGTGTGGGACGCGACGGTGTTTTCCAAGAACCGCGATCGCCTGCTGGACGGCGCCATAGCGGCGAAGTTTCTCGCCGCCGTGCTGGCGCGGCCGCGCGTCAAAAAGCTGATGTCGAGCGATCATTTTTCGGTCGATGGCACGCTGATCGAAGCGTGGGCTTCGATGAAGAGCTTCAAACCGAAGGACGGTTCCGGCAACGAGCCGCCTCCCGACCCCGGCCGTAACGCCGAGGTGGATTTCAAGGGCGAGAAGCGCTCCAATGAAACCCACGCCTCGACCACCGATCCCGACGCCCGGCTCTATCGCAAGGGCGCGGGCATGGAGGCCAAGCTGGCCTTCCTCGGCCATGCCCTGATGGAAAACCGTGCCGGCCTGATCGTCAACGCCTGCCAGTCGCCGGCTGGCGGACATGGCGAACGCAACGCTGCGCTCGCCATGATCGAGCCGCTCGCCGGCAAGAGACAGGCCTACGCAACTTACCCGGCCATGACCAGCGCGCCGGATGACTCGATCAATGCGATCGCTTCCATTGAACGCCGACGGCGCTGGAGCGCCGCCGAAAAGGCGCGCCTTGTTGAGGAGACAATGCAGCCAGGCATGAGCGTGTCCATGGTCGCCAAGCGCGTCGGGATCGCTCCTTCGTAGCTTTTCGGCTGGCAGCGCCGTGTGGCGAAAGGCGACTCTGGCGCGGCCGAAGCAGCCGAAAACGTGGCTGATTCTCCCATGCTGCGTGAACTTGAAAAGCGCATTCACGAACTAGAGGGACTTCTCGGCAAGAAAACCTTGGAAGCCGAGATCCTCAAGGAAGCAATGGAACTCGCGCCACCGAAAAAGCCGAGATCGCCTTCTGTCTCATGACCCGGGCGAGAGGGCGGCGCAAGGCGAAGACGAGCGCCAAGACTTGAGCGACTGCCGCTCTAAACAATTGCGGGGAGAATGAGTGCGCCAAAGCCGCGCAATCGTCGATGAGCCGACGACCTCAGCCGAAGCCCGCTGCTCCGCTGCTCCACCCATCTTTGTCAAAGAACTTCCGACGAGTTAGGGTGATCATCCTCTCGATATGCATCATCTATCAAACGATCAATACGAAAAAACCATCGCTTGACCCGCAACTATTATGGGCAACGATACATAGCCATGGAGCGGATTCATGCTTAGCCTGGAAAAAATAGGTGCCAAAATAACCCTGCGCAATATATGGAAGCGTCTCGTCTTTCGCAATGTCGATTTCAGCAACAATTACAATGCTTTTCGAACTGCATTTTTGGTAGAGGACCCATATGGTTTGAGAAGTGCGTCTGAGAATTATAGATTCTTGGAGACCAGCCGTCTGATCCAAGCCAATTTCCCTAATGTCGCCCGCCTGCTGGAGATAGGGTGCGCCGAGGGTGAGCAGTCGCGCTATCTAGCCGAGGTGTGCAAGTCAATCAAAGGAATAGATGTAAGCTATCTGGCAATAGCGCGAGCAAAAAAAGCTTGTCCAATGGGAATATTTTCAACAGGTGATATATTCTCTTTACATGAGACATTCGATTTATGTGTCGCCTGCGAGGTCTTGTACTATATGAAGGATATCAACGGAACCCTTTCCCGCATGTGTCAATTGGGCAAAAGCTGCATGGTGACCTATTGGGAAAACTATGCAGATGAAATGGATCGCCATTTCACTCACATTCCAGACACGAACAAGGCCGTAATTCAATACGAAAACACGCGTTGGAAAGCCGTGTGGTGGACTGGCCGGCAATTTGCTGACAGTTAGAGTGGTTTTCCCTCTGAATGAACCAGAGGGGATTGAACTAAGCCGACTTCGTCGGCGGGGCCGGCCCATCGACCACGACTAGGAATCCAGGTTGACGAGAAGAAAGCTGGGGGCCCAGCCAGCCGCTTTGCGCGTTGTCTGTAAGCCTCCTCGCTCATAAAGCCGATTTAGCTGCGCAGCATCGCTCCCATCTCAATTTCGGCAAGGCGGTTCACGCCGCAGGG
>NZ_JBKQOU010000117.1:0-2739 GCF_052145335.1 Rhodoblastus sp. | reverse complement strand
GTTTCCGCAGCGGAGAGCGCCTCTCGAATTGTGGCGCAACGTGGCTCCGAGTTGGAGTTGCCGACGCAAAAATGTCGGGGAACTTTCGCAAGCAACGCGCAGGGCCGTCGATACAAATTTAGTACATTCGCGGATTATTTTACCGACCGCCAACTCGTCGCCCTTACGACATTCTCCGACCTTGTGGCACAGGTGCGGGATCGGGCTTTGGCCGATGCTTGCAAACACTGGACCGGGGAACATGCCGAAGACACCCGCCCGCTCTGTGATGGGGGCCTTGGACCCGTCGCCTATGCGGATGCAGTGGTGGTGTATCTCGCGATCGTCGTAGACCGCATGGCGTTCTACGGCTCCTCGCTTTGCAGATGGCTGCCCAAAGACAATGCAATGGGACAAGCGATGGCGACCCAGTCGGTGACGCTGCCCTGGGATTTTGCCGAAGGCAACCCTCTTGGCAAATCTAGCTCGGATATTCTGAGTTGCGTTCGGGCAGTTGCCGATTGCATCGACGCCACGTACGCGAGAAACGCGGCTCAGATCGAAATTCGAGACGCGCAGCTAAACGAATTCCCAAAAGGTTCAATTTTCTCAACTGACCCACCTTGGTATAACAATGTTAGTTACGCAGACCTCTCCGATTACTTCTATGTTTGGTTGAGGAGAACACTTTTATCGGTTTATCCACCACTTTTTCGTCGCGTGCTCACGCCAAAAGCGGAAGAGCTTGTAGCATCGCCGTATAGACACGATGGTAAAGAAGAAGCTGAACTATTTTTTATGAACGGGATGAAGAAGGCTCTTGATAGCATACGTAACTCAATTAGCAATATTCCTGCGGTGGTGTACTATGCTTACAAGCAGCAGGAAGCTAGCGAAGACTTGCTAACCTCTCCAGGATGGTCGAGTTTCTTGCAAGCGGTCACCGAAGCCGGACTTGTGGTAGACGGGACCTGGCCAGTCAGAAGCGAAAGCGAAGGGCGTTCAACAGCGCAAGGCACCAATGCTCTCGCATCTTGTGTTGTCCATGTCTGCCGCCGCCGCGATCCCGATGCTTTGACCATGACCCGTGCCGACTACCTGCGTGCGCTGCGCCGCGAAATGCCGGCGGCGCTGGCGAAAATTCGACAGGCCGGGGTCGGTCCGACCGACATCCAGCAGGCGGCGATCGGACCAGGCATTGGCATCTTCACGCGCTACGCTCAGGTGCTCAACGCCGACGGCACGCCGATGCTGGTCAAGGACGCGCTGAAGCTCGTCAATCAGGTGCGCGAAGAAATCGCCTCGCACAGCGACGGCGACTACGACAGTGAAACGCGTTTCGCCCTCGACTGGTTCGCCGCCAAGGGCTTCGGCGTCGGCCAATCAGGTGAGGCGATCAACATGACCAACGCCCTCAACCTTTCGCTCGACGCCATGAACGCCGCCGGCTTCTTCGAGGCCATAGGCGGTGCGGCGCGGCTCAAGAAGCGCGGCGAACTGGATGACGACTGGGATCCGAGGACGGCAAAGCGTGTGACCGTCTGGGAGGGCTGCCAGTATCTCGTCAATCGCCTCAACGCTGAGGACGGCGGGATTGATACCGCGGCCCGCCTTTTCAACCGCCTCGGTGCGTTCGCCGAACCCGCCCGGGCGCTCGCCCGCCGTCTCTATGACATCTGCGAGCAAAAACAGTGGGCGGCGGAGGGGCGCGTATACAATCAGCTCGATCAGGAATGGGACGCGATTGAGCGCCGTGCGGCGGCTATGGCCGAGGCAGGAGCCGAGCGCGATCTCTTCTCGCTATAGGGGGGGTATGCGCGCATGAGCGAGTTTGCAACCAACCAGCGCATCAATCAGGCGCTATTGATGTTGACCAAGATCCTCCAACCCTATGTCGAGCGCCGCCTGCGCGAAGTCTACAAAGAGAATTGGCGGAACAACCTCTCGCTCGCCGCAGGAAGCGATCCGTCAAAGCCGCTTGACGCCTACGGTCTGCTCAAGACTATGATTGACAACTGGCAGGCGGTCTTCCGCGACGGACTGAAGCCGATCATCCGTAATCAGGTGTCTTTTGCGCTCGCCGCGCGCAACGATGTCGCGCATGCGGGCGGTGCGATTGGCCATGCCGACGCCATTTCCTACCTCACCTCGATTAGGGCGATCTCTGAGGCGATCGATCCGAAATCGGCGGCGGGATTCAAGACGCTTCTCGACGATCAGACGAAGGCGATGGCCGCGGCGCTCGGCGTCTCGGTCGAAGCAGCAGCGGCGAAAGCCGCCGAGCCTCCGGCGCAAACGACGCTTGAGCTTGTCGAGACCAAGTATCCGTGGAAGCCCTGGCGCGACGTCGCCCCGCCGCACGCCGACGTGATGGCCGCGCGCTTCCAGGAAGCCGAGTTCGCGGCCGATCTTTCGACAGTCGCGCGCGGCGAGGGGGCGGACACCTATCGCGATCCGCGTGAATTCTTCCGCATCACTTACATGACCGGGGGCCTGCGCAAGGTGCTCGTCGGGGCTGTCGAACGTCTCGCCGGCAAGGGCGGCGAGCCGGTCATTGGGCTCCAGACGTCGTTTGGCGGCGGCAAGACTCACACGATGTTGGCGCTCTACCACCTCGCCAATTCGCCCAACCCCGCGACCTTGCCGGGGCCCGCCGAAATCTTCGCTGAGGCCGGGATCGCAAAACTGCCGAACCGGCCGAAGCCGCCGGTCGTGTTTGTCGGTACGGCCATGGGCGCGAACCAGCCGATCGCTGTTGAA
>NZ_JBKQOU010000116.1:0-3390 GCF_052145335.1 Rhodoblastus sp. | reverse complement strand
TGCTGAAGCGCGATCTGGGCCCCCTGCGGGAATTGTTCAGCGCGGTGGGCATGCGCAAACTGGCCGACAACGCCATCGTCGTGCTGCGCTGGGGCCTGTGGATGGCCCCGATCATCTACGCCTTCCTCAAGGTCGCGCCGGACCCGACCTGGTACAATCAGGACGGGCTGATCCGCACCGGCGTCGCCGCCTATATGAACGCCGCCTTGCCGCCGTCGCAGTTCCGCGAATGGAGCCTTTCGGTCTTCACCGCTTTGCTGACCTATGACTGGCTGCGCGTGCTGATCTGGTTCGATCACATGGGCCTGCGCGTCGCCACGCTGGTCAACCTGTCCTTCGTCGGCGGAGACATGGCCGACGAGAGCGCGGCGCATTTTCTCGGCGCCAAGGGACGCGCCCGCGCCATTCCCGAAGGCGTTCGCCGTTTCGGCACCTGGGCGCCTTTGCTCATTCCCTTCTACATTCCCCGCGGCGGCGAATGGGACAAGGCGTGGGACGCCGCCGAGATCGCGCACAGGGCAGGAACGCCGCCGGTGGTCAGCCTGCTGCTCGGCTACGGCCTGTTCCTGCTCGGACTCTGTGTCGCGCTGACGATTTTCATGCTCACCCGCCCCGGCAAGACCAAGCCAGGCGCCGCGGAGCCGACAGCTTTGGGCAACGGCCTGATGAGCCTGAACCTCTGGCGCGACGGCCAGAATTTCTTCCGCATCGAAACGGCGGCGCGGCGCGGGCCGCCCATCGACATGACCCGCTCCGTCGACGATCCGATTTTTCCGCGCGGCGCCTTTGTTTATTTCAGCGAGGACCGCGATCATTTCCCGCCAAAGCTGTGGTCGCTCGGCGCGGCGCCGACCGGCCGCGGTTTTGGCGCCTTTGCCGCGACTTCGCCGGTTCGCGCGGTGCTGCACGGCGAGCTTAACGCTCTGCGCTGCGAGGCCAGCGTCGAGATGGCGCCCGGCGAGGCCGTCGCGATCTGGCGCGTCAAGCTGACCAATCTCGGGCAGGCGGCGCGGCAATTGCGCGTCGCCAGCTATCGCGACTGGGTGATGAACGAGGGCGGCGTCGAGCGGCGCGACGCCGCCTATAACGCCTTGCATGTCGGCACGGTTTTCGCGCGGCCGCTGGGAGCGATATTCGCGCGCAACCGCCTGCTGAAAAACCAGACCGGGGATTTCGCCAGCAAGCGCCTGTCGCGCGAAATCGCCTTCCATGCGGTCCAGCAAAGCGAGAGCGTCCGGCTGATCGGCTACGAGGATGTCCGCGCCCGTTTCTTCGGCCTCGGCCAACGCCGCGACCCCGATGTTTTCGCCCAGAAATCCGGCCTGCGCGACCCGGCTGACCAGGGCCTGCTCTATGGGTTCGACCCCTGCGCCGCCTTGATGCTCGAGGTCTATATTCCCGTGGAAGGCGCGGTGGAGCTGACTTTCGTCGACGGCTGGGCTTCGGATGAGGCCGCCGCCGCACAAAAAATCGAAACGCATCTCGGCGCCTCGCTGCCGCCCGAGGAACTGGCGCAAATTTTCGCGCAACGCCGCGTTCTCGCTCCAGCCGTCGCGCCGGCGGGACCGCGCTTCGCCTTTTCGCCTGATGGCCGCGAACTCCAGACCGCCCCCGGCGCGCCGCGTCCCTTCACCCATGTCATGGCTGGTCCGCATGGACTTGGCGCGGTGGCGACCCATGACGGCGATGTCTTCGCCTTTCATCGCAACGCCCGCGCCAACAGCCTGACGCCGTTCCGAATGGGCGAGGGGCGCAATGCGCCTCCGGGACAAGCGATCTTCGTTGTCGAAAAGGAAACCGGCGAGGCTCACGCCGCGACGCTTCTGCCGCTGCGGCGGCCCGACACGCATTACGATGCGCGTTTCGGTCGCGGCTATGTCGTTTACGCCTCTGAGAGCCCGCGCCTGAGGCTGGAGCAGATATTGTTCGTCGCGCCCGACGAGCCCGTGCAATTGCTGCTGCTCACCGTGCATAACCGCACCGACAAGGAGCAGAATTATCGCATCGCCCCGATGCTCGAAATCGTCCTCGCGGAGACGCCGCCGGATTCGCTGGGCGTGCTGCAGACCGAGGCCGACGCCTCCGGCCGCGCGCTTTACTTCGCCAATCCGCGCAATGATTTCGTGCGCGGCTGGGCTTTCGTTTCGACCTCGCTCGACGCCGATTGCAGCGAGTTTTCGCGGGCGAAAATTCTGGGCGGCATAGTCGCCGATCCGCGCGTGCCTTTCCTCGCCGAACATGGCTATGCCGACGCCAGCGCGCAGGACGACGGGCGCCGCGCCGCCGGCTTTTCCGGAGTGGTCGCCGCGCCGCCCGGCGGCTCGGTGCGGATCTGCGTGGCGCTCGGCGCCGGAGCGACGCTGGAAGCCGCGCAATCGCTGGCTTCGCGCGCCGCCTCGGTCGATTTCGCCCAGGAAAAACTCGAGCTGCTCGAAAAGTTCTGGCGCGACGCCCTGAACAGCTTGCGGATCGAGACCAACCGTCCGGACTTCGACGGACTGGTCAACGACTGGCTGCCCTATCAATTGCTGACCGCGCGGTTGTGGGGCCGCACCGGCCCGGCGCAGCGGTCAGGCGCCTTCGGCTATCGCGACCAGTTGCAGGACGTGTTGCCGCTGATCCTGCTGGCGCCGGAATTGGCGCGCAAACAGATCCTGCTGCACGGTCGCCAGCAGTTCGTCGAGGGGGACGTGCTTAAATGGTGGCATGAGGCGCCGCAGGGCGGCGTCGGCATCGGCGAGCGCACCCATGCCTCCGATCCGCATCTATGGCTGCCCTATGTCACCGCGCGCTATGTCGCGGCGACCGGCGACCGTGAAATCTTGGCGGAAATCCTGCCCTTCGTCGAAGGCGACGCGGTGCCGCCCGGCGTCGAAGGCCACGTGATTTCGCCGCTGCCCTCGCGCGAGCGCGCCAGCCTGTGTGATCATTGCCTGCGCGCGATCAAATATACGCTGGATCGTTTCGGCAAGAACGGCCTGCCGCTGATGGGCGCCGGGGACTGGGACGACGGCATGAATCTTGTCGGTTTCCGCGGGCGCGGCGAGAGCGTCTGGGTCGGCTTTTTCCTTTACGACATTTTGACCCGCTTCGTCGTTCTGCTCGACGCGCAGGGCATGGGCAAGGCGGCGGAAGGTTTGCGCGAGCGCGCGCTAAAACTCGAAGAGGCGCTCAATCGCTGCTGGCGCGGCGACCGTTTCGTGCGCGCCTTCGCCGACGATGGCGCGGAGTTTCTGCCGATGGGCGCGATGTCCTCCGCCTGGCCGTCGCTGTCCGGCGCAGCAGCAGGTGAGAGGGGGCGCAAGGCGTTGGAGAACGGTTTGCTGGCGCTCGACAAGGGCGACCGCGTGTTGCTGGTCACGCCGCCCTATGACGAGAACTCGAAGCCCT
>NZ_JBKQOU010000115.1:0-3074 GCF_052145335.1 Rhodoblastus sp. | reverse complement strand
GTGGCGCGAGTCGCCGTTCGCGTCTGTCTCAAGCCCGCGCTAAGACCGGAATTTTCCTGCGCCGTCCAGCGCCGCTGGGCGGACGTCGCGACCCGGACATTGAGCGTGCCGTTCGGCGTGCGCTTCTCGCGCTCGAGCCTGGCGGGCGTGCCGACAGAAGTGGCGCGACGCAAGGCGGACGGAGGCGAAGCTACCAGCGCCCTGCTGTTCCTGCACGGCGGCGGCTTCCTCATCGGGTCGCCACGCAGCCACCGCAGCATCACCGGCCGCCTGGCCAAGCTCACGGGCGCCGAAGTATTCGTTCCCGACTATCGGCTGGCGCCTGAGCATCCGTTTCCCGCCGCGCTGGACGACGCGCTCGCCTGCTACCGCGCCTTGCTGGACAAAGGCTACCCGCCAGAGCGGATCGCGGTCGCGGGCGATTCTGCGGGAGGCGGCCTTGCTTTGTCGCTTTGTTTGCGTTTGCGCGCCGTAAGCGTGCCGCAGCCGGGGTGCGTCGCGCTCATCTCGCCATGGGCGGACCTCACATTGACGCGGTTGGCGCCCATTGCAAACGACGCGCTGCTGCGTCCAGCCTGGCTTGCCCAGGGCGCGGCCGCCTATCTTCGGGGCCGCTCCGCCGAGGATCCGCTCGCGTCCCCATTGGCCGGAGATCTTGCCGGACTGCCTCCGGTCATGATCGAATCCGCGTCCGAGGAAATTCTTCGCGACGATTCCCGCCGCCTGGCCGGCGAGCTCGAAGCCTGTGACGTCCAAGTCGTCCATATGGAATTTCCACGCATGTGGCACGACTTCCAGCTTTACGCCGGCATCGTCCCTGAAGCCACGCGGGCGATCGAGGAGCTCGGTCGCTTCATCCGCGGCAAAATTGCACCGGTCGGACGAGATCGGCCGCAGTCAAGCGGCGATGGGGAAGCTCATTCCGTTCGCCTTTCAGCGCGAGTAAAGGGATGTGATCTCGCGGTCGAAAGCCATCTCTATCGCCAGCCGCTTGAGCTTGAGCGTTGGAGTCATTAGGCCGGCGCCCACGGTCCAGGGATCGACAGTCAGCCAGACTTTTCTCGGGGTCGCGTATTTCGGGAATTGCGCAACGGCGCGCTCGATTCGTTTGAGCACAAAGGCGCGGAACGCGTCGGACGCCAATATATCGTTCATCTCACCGACAAGACCCAGCGCTTTCGCTTCGCGTTCAACTTCCGCGCGGTTGAGCACGGCCAGGGCGGCGATGAACGGACGTTGTTCGCCGATCACCATCGCCTGCTCGAAAAGCACATCGACGGCGATGGCCTGTTCGAGATCGGACGGCGAGATCTTCTCGCCCGTGGACGTGACGATAATATCCTTGAGACGGCCCTTGATTTTCAGGCGGCCCTTGTCGAACCGAGCCTGGTCGCCGGTATGCAGCCAGCCGTCGGGCTCCAGCACGCGGCGGGTTTCCTCTGCGCGCCGCCAATAGCCAAGCATCACATTGGGGCCCTTGACAAGGAGTTCGTCATTGTCGCCGATCCGGACTTCGACTCCGGAGATGACCTCGCCGACTGTCGCGGGGTCGTTGCGCTCGGATCGATTGACGCTCACTACTGGCGCCGTTTCGGTCATGCCGTAACCCTGCACAATATTGACGCCCATCGCCAGGAAGCATTTTGATGCGGACTCCGGCAGTGGCGCTCCGCCCGCCACCGCGATACGCAAGCGGCCGCCAAATTCCGCGCGAATTTTGGCGGCGACAAATCTGTCCAGAAATATCCACACAAAACGCTCGGCGACCGACAGCTGAACCGACGCATCACATTGTGTGACAAGAAACTGGCGCCATCCGAGGCGCTCCGCCAGGGTGAAGATCGCCTGCCTGAACGCGCCGCCTTTTGCCACCTTCTCTTCAATGTGGAGGCGGAAGCGCTCGTAAATGCGTGGCACGGATATCAAAACCGTCGGACGTATTGTTCGCAGATCCTCGCTCAAAAGCGCGCTGGACCTTGCAAATGCGACCGTACTGCCAGACGCGATCGGCAGATAATAGCCGGCCGTACGTTCGAAAGTGTGCGAAATCGGCAGGAAAGACAGGAAAAGGTCCTCGCCGTTGGGCGCGACGCATTGCAGAACGGCGAGCACGTTGGAGACGACGTTCGCCTGCGACAGCATCACGCCTTTGGGGCGCCCGGTCGTGCCAGACGTGTAGACAATCGTCGCCAGCATTTCCGGCGAGACATAGACCTCGGGAGCTACATTTGTCGCGGCAAGGGCCAGCCATTCAGACGCAGCGACCGCGCGCGCATCCGTCTCATTCGAGCGCTGGCGCCCGGGCCCCTCATGCGACAGAATTACGACGCGCTTCAAATCCGTACCGGCGCCGACTTCCGGGGCGAGTCGCGTCCAATAGTCGGCGCTGTCGATGACAAGAATTGAAGCTCCGCAGTCATGAACAATGTAGCCAACATTGCCCGGATTATCGGTCGCATGCAGCGGCACGATCACCAGCCCCAAAGAAAGCGCGGCTTGATCGACGGCGATGTAATCGACGCCGTGTTTCATGATGGTTGCGACGCGCGCGCCTGGGGCAAGCTGTTCCTTGCCGAGAGCCTTGCGCCAACGTTCGACCTCGTCGCGCATTTCGCGCCAGGTCCAGTCAAACCACTCGTTGGCGGCTCGATCGAATTGTCTGTAGGCGACGGCTTGAGGCGTCAATGCGACACGCGCGCTGAAAATTTCGGGCAGCGTGCGCGCATCTGGGATCGAAGGGCGAAACGGCTGCGGGATTGTCATGGCGGAAGACTCCTCAACTCATTTTAGCACGCAGGCGTTCGAACATTGTGGCGCGCCGGGGTTGCTCCGCTTGGGCGGGCGTGACGTTGATCGTGCAGGTCATGCCGGCGGCGAGTTCGACGCCTTCGGGAACCTGATCGATGTGGATGCGCACGGGAATGCGCTGGGCCAGCCGCACCCAGGAGAAGACGGGATTGATGTTGGCCAGTCCCTTGCCGTCGGCCGCGCCGTTCTGGTCGGCTACGCCTCGACTGATGCTTTCGACATGGCCAACGACCGGCTTGTCGAAACCCATCAGCGCGGCGCTCGCC
>NZ_JBKQOU010000114.1:0-2839 GCF_052145335.1 Rhodoblastus sp. | reverse complement strand
CGAAGCGTGTCAGCGGGTCGTGGTTGACGACGTGGTGCGCAGCTACCTGCAGAACCTGATTGACCTGCGAATGGTATCGGCGTTGCTAGATCGTCATCGGAAACGGCGTCGGCTTCTGGAACACCATGCCGACGCGAGAGCGCAGAAGGTTGAGATCGAGGCCTTTCGCCAGAACGTTTTCGCCGTCAAGGAGAACCTCGCCTTCGGCCCGCTGGCCGGGATAGAGATCGTACATGCGGTTTAGCACGCGCAACAGCGTCGACTTTCCGCAACCCGAAGGGCCGATGAACGCGGTCACCTGGCCCTCGTACAAGGACAGGGTGACGTCCTTGAGCGCCTTCGACTGGCCGTAGTAGAAATCGAGACCGCGGATAACGATCTTGTCCTTGGACGCGCTCGGCGGCTTGGCCGGCCTTGGGGCATTGGCTTCGTTGCTCATGAGCGAAAACCTTTTGATTCACTTTTGTGTTGTGGAAGCGGAGAGCGCGCGGGCCGCGATGCTCAGGGCAAGCACCGCAAACGTGAGGATGAGCGCGCCGGTCCATGCGAGCCTCTGCTGTTCCGCGTAAGGGCTGCGGGCGAACTCGTAGATGATCAGCGGAAGGCTCGACATTGGTCCGCGCGGATCGAGGGTAAAAAGAGAATTGCCGAGCGCTGTGAAGATCAATGGCGCCGTCTCGCCGGTCATCCGGGCGATCGCCAGGAGGATCCCGGTGATGATGCCGGAGCGCACCGCCTTGTAAGCGATGTGACGGATCACAAGAGAACGCGGCATTCCCAGCGACGAGGCCGCCTCGCGCAGCGTATCCGGCACGAGATTGAGCATGTCCTCCGTGGTGCGCACCATAATCGGCGCCCCGAGAATGGCGAGCGCGACGCCGCCCGCGAGCGCCGAGAAGTGTCCGAAAGGCACGACGAGCAATTCGTAAACGAACAGGCCGACCACAATCGACGGCGCACTCAGCAGAATGTCGTTGATGAAGCGCACCGCGACCGCGAGGCGATCATTGCGACCATATTCGGCCAGGTACGTTCCCGCCAGAATGCCGAGCGGCGCGCCGATAGCCAGACCAATCGCCGTCGTGATGATGCTTCCGACAATCGAGTTCAGGAGGCCGCCGACCACCCCGGGGGGAGCTGTATTCTTGGTGAAGACGTCCAGCGACAGTCCGCCCAATCCGTTCCAGAGGAGGGTGGCCAGAATGATGACAAGCATGGTGAGGCCAAGGCCGGTCGCTCCGTAGGCCAGCGCCGTCCAGATCATGTTGCGCCGCTTGCGCCCGGAATAGAGGTTGGCCATCGACTTCAAGCCTTCAATTCGAGACTGGCCAGCAGCCAGCGGGCGGCCGCAAGAACGATGAATGTGATGACGAACAGGATGAAGCCGAGGGCGAGCAGCGAGGACGTGAACAGACCCGGATCCGCATCGGCGAACTGATTGGCGATCATCGCTGAGATGGTCGTGCCCTGGGCGAGGATCGACGTCTGGATCTTCGTTGCGTTGCCGATGACGAAGGTGACCGCCATGGTTTCGCCGAGCGCACGGCCAAGGGCCAGCATCACGCCGCCGATCACGCCGACCCGTGTATAGGGAAGGATGATGTTGCCGACGACTTCGAAAGTCGTCGCCCCGACCCCATACGCAGCCTCCTTCAGCACAGTTGGAACTGTATCGAACACGTCACGCGAGACGGCCGTGATGAAGGGCAAAATCATCAGCGCGAGCACGAGCCCCGCGGTCAGCACGCCATAGCCGAAAGGCGGTCCCTGGAAGAGAAAGCCGATCAACGGCACATTCCCGAGCGTGTGGATCAGGAACGGCTGGATGTAGGACTGCATCACCGGCCGGAAATAATAGACGCCCCAGATGCCATAGATGATGGAGGGATTGCCGGCGAGCAGCTCAATGGCGACGCCGATCGGCCGGCGCAAGGGGATCCAGCACAGTTCTGTGAGAAAGACCGCGATGCCGAGACCGACGGGAACCGCAATCAGCATTGCGATCAGCGAGGTGACGAGCGTTCCGTAGATCGCGGTCGCTGCGCCGAACTTCTCGCGCGGCGGGCTCCAGGCGTCGGAGATGAAAAAATTGAAACCGAACTCGCGGAAGGCTGGCCACGCACCGAGGAACAGCGAGATCGCGACGCCCGCCAGCAGGATGAGCACGATCAGCGCCGAACCGATCGTCATCCAATAAAAGCTGCGGTCGAGGGCCCTTAACCGCCCGAGCGCGCGTGCCCGGTCCATGGTCGAACTGGGGGCGGCGCTGGCGCCGGACATCGCGGTTGCCGACATTTCGGGTTTCAACTCTGCTGGAGTGTCAAGTACGCACAGAAGTGGGAAACTCGGGCGGGCGGCACGCCGCCGCCCGCCCGCGCATCGTCACTTCTGCTTGATTTCCTTCGCCCAATAGGCCTCGACGAGCTTGACGACATTGTCGGGCATCGGGATGTAGTCGAGGTCCTCGGCCATCTTGTCGCCCTTCTCATACGCCCACTTGAAGAACGAGAGCGCATCGTTCGAGGCCGCGACGTTAGCCGGATCCTTGTACATCAGGATGAAGGTCGCGGCGGTCATCGGCCAAGACTTGTCGCCGGGCTGATTGGCGAGAATCTGATAGAAATCATGCGCATGGGCCCAATCGGCGTTCGCCGCGGCGGCCTGAAAGGATTCGAGCGTCGGCTCGACAACCTTGCCCGCCTTGTTGAGCATCGACGCATGGGTCAGCTTGTTCTGCTTGGCGTAGGCGTACTCGACGTATCCGATCGCGCCCTTGGTGGTCGCGACATTGTTGGCGACGCCATCGTTGCCCTTGGCGCCGATGCCGCCCGGCCAATCG
>NZ_JBKQOU010000113.1:0-3402 GCF_052145335.1 Rhodoblastus sp. | reverse complement strand
CATCGCCCTCACGCCCTATCCGTATCTCATCGACTACTATGCCGGGGAGGACGAAATCGTTGTGCTTCGGTTCCGGCATGCGGCGCGCAACCCGTCTTCGATTCCGGGGAGAGCATGATTTGTGTTTACGGATCTTTGCGGGGACTTATCCCGCTCCCGCCGGACAGGTCTCCACTTGCTTTCTCGAGATTGCCAAGGACCCTCGGCGCTCCGCCATGTTCACTTTATGTACGGTCCTAAGCCGCCATTTGGAACGGATCCTGTCGTGCCCTCATAGGTCGATACCGCAATGGGGTCTGCGGTGGTCTTGAATCAAAGCGTCGAGGTCGATGTCTTCGCCCCGCTCCGCGGTAAGGCGCCGGTAAAACGACTCGGCAGGCTCACGTTCAGCGGCACGCTCAGCGTAGGCCTCGAGCGCCCGCTCGACGATTTCGGCAGCGGCGACGCCCTCGCGCCGCGCGATTTGATCGGCAAGCTCCCTCGCCCGGGCGGTCACGACCAAGAACTCCGTGTCCGGCATCGGCAAACCACCCCTGCTTTCGGGGCTCAACTGATAGACCGGTGGCGGTCGGCCAACAAGCGGGCACCCAATCGGACAGGATCAGCCGCCCTGCCCTGCCCGATGATGACCATCGAGTTCGAGGCCTCCTACATGCAAAACTCGACCCGCTGGTCGAGATCGGCCGGGCCGCGACGTCGCAGAACACCAACCGCGCCTACGCCGCCGACTGGCGCGAGTACCTGCGCTGGCGCGCCCGCCAGGGCCAGGAATGCATCCGCTTCTATCTCGCGGCGATGGCCTCAGGGGCCGCGGGCGGGAGGGCCCGGACGGTCGCCTCCATCGAGCAGCGGTCTATCGGCGCTCGTGTGGAATTTCGCCCAGAGGGCCCTGGCCTTCGACCGCAAGTCACCACCGGCTCGCGGCAATCTCTCCGAACGCGATCGGGAGGAGAAGTTCTCCGGGCACTCGTCGCGCGCTGGCCTCGCCTCGTGGGCCGAGATCGACGAGCGCTACCTCCAGAAACACCTCGGCCATGCGTCGGCGGAAATGACCCGCCGTCACCAGCGGCGTCGCGACCGCCGCTTTCGTCGGCGATTTCGTCCGGCCGCTTGGCGCGCGAATTCGCTTGCCACCCAGGCCTGCGTCCCGAAAACGCCTGAGGCAAGCGCTGGAACGCAGAGATCGACCTCCAGCTTGGGCCAGTGCAGGTTGAACCCAAACCCGTTCGAACAACAGGCCGGGGCCTTCTCTGCCAAACTCGCGCCGCTGGTCGAGACCGCCCCGGCCTATGCCCACGGCACTCCCTGGCACGGCTATCTGCGCGGGCGCGCCCGTCAGGGCCTCGATCTGTGGTCGCTCGCCGACCGCGAATGCGTCGACTTCTACTCGCGATGATGGCGTCCGGGACAGCGGATGGGACGGCAGGCCGCGGACCGTCGGACCCATTGAGCGGCTCCCTTCGCCGCAACGACCGCCATGTAGCGAGAGCGTTCGCGGGCGTCCGGCGCTCCCACGATCAACCGCATTGATCGGCACGTAGTTGCGGAAGGCGCTGCTGCACTGAAGGGACGCGATCGTAAAAGCGGCGCTCGATAAGGCGGCGCGTACAGGAGCGGAGTCTCGGGTCCAACGAATGAATGGAGTCGGAGAGGCGGCTGGTTCCAGGCAAGAGGGAAGCCAATGGACGGGCACGAATGGGCGACGTGCAAAATGGTTCGGCTCCGTGCGGACCCTTCGATTAAGTTGTCCGCGTACAACTAGCTCTGGCACTCCAGATGCGCGTACGCCTCGCCTCAAGCGACCTCGTCAGGCCGACGCTAACGAGAAGCTGTCAATCGCGCCCTCTTGCGACCAAGGAAACCAGCGACTGATCGATATGTAGGGCGACGTAGGAGGATCTGTAACAGTGTCTGCGCGCGACTGGCGTCTGACCAGGGCGGAGCGGCGTGTGGAGCGGGCAGGGGTAGGGCGTTGTCCGCGTACAACTGCGTCCGTTCAGGGATCCAATCAAGGGGATCGCCTTGAGTTGTCCGCGTACAACTGGATTGGCCTTTCCCCGCAGCGAGCGCAGTTCCACAGTAAGCCCAGAATCAGCGTGGGCCGTAGTTCAATCGATCGGCACGTTTGGCACCCACGGGGCAGTACCGGTTCTCGGTTCCCAGCTCCCGGGACCCTGGAATAACTTCGGGAGGCGAGCATGCGCAGGCGCAAGTTCAACGCGGCTCAGTATGCGCCGCGAGAAGGACGCGGGGAGTGGCAACGGGAGGTGTGCCTGTCGGAATGGCACCAGCTCAGCGAGCCAACCTTCTGCCGCCAGCAGGTTAAGTGCGGGGGACCGTAAGTGTCGGACGAAAAGAAGCTCAAAGCCATGGAGGACGAAAGCGGGCGGCTGAAGAAGCTGATGCTCGATACGCTGCTGGACGCGGCGGCCCCCGCAGGAACGAGGCCCGTGGCCTGGTCGACCGCGAAAACTCGATTTTGCCCCATCGCGTGCGGAGCGGACAGCCGAGAGATTTGGGCTTCGATTTCTACCACGAGGTCCGGCAGAAGCACAGGCATAGAGAGAACCCTCAGCCCGACGAGGACGGCGTTGATGGCGTCGCCGCAGGCACCGGCGAGACGGTTGCGTTCGAGGAGGCCGTCGGACCTGACACGACCGATGATCGGCTCGACTGCGGCCCTTCTGCGCAGCTCTCATTTGACGGTCGGCGACCGTAGGCCCAGGCTCTGCGTGACGTGGATTTCGCGCGCGGCGGGCCCGTGGCCTCGGTGGCCTTTGTCCACGTGGACGCGGGCCACGTTCTCGCCTGTCAGGCGCTCGATCTTGGCGATGTTATCGTTGAGCGTGTGGCCGTCGTACGGAAAACCGGGGCGCGCCTGGATGCCGGGCACGCCTTGACGCTGAACTCGTAGCACGTCCGCGCCTTGCCCTTGGCGATGCATTCGACCTCGGGGGCGTGCAGCGCATAGAGCTTTTCCTTGTCGTCGCGCTGCCAGCAGTCCTTTGACGCGATCCAGGACGAAGGCACGGGCGCCGACGAGATCGGGCAAGTGAATAGCGCTGCTCGGCGGCAGCGCGACAGCAGGCGTGCGACTCGACGGACGGCTTCGTGGGAGTTTGATCGGCGTCTACGCGCCCAGCGCCTTAGCGAGGAGGCCTTCGCCCAGCTCTGCGAGGCTCAAGCCATCGCCGAGCGTTGGTTGCCATGGCGGCCTCATTCAGCGGGGCGGGGTGCCGGCGCGCCGTTTCCCGATTACGGCGCAGGTTGGCGCTCGGCACTCCAAGCCGCGTTAAGAACTCATTAACTTAATAATCCTTGCCTTCTTAACCGAATCATTCCCTTACTGCTATCAGCGCTTATCGAGGCCAAAAGCCAAAAAAAGCGCAGACGCAGGGATTG
>NZ_JBKQOU010000112.1:0-6492 GCF_052145335.1 Rhodoblastus sp. | reverse complement strand
CCATCCAAGCGATGAGAGCCGCCTGAGGCGCCTTCGCACGAAATCCAAACCGCCCGAAAACTCTCCGCGCTTCATGGCCGCTGTTGCCGCAAGTTCCGAAAATCGTGTTTTCGCACGGCCTCGGCGGATTGCGGAAGCTCGCAAGCGCCGCCAACAAGGGCGGCTTGGCGCCATAAGCGGGAATTCGTTGTCAGATTAAACAATCCGAGTTTCCAGAGAAATGCGGACACGCCCCACCATCCGCAGCGTTCCAGCAACCATTGGCATTCTTTTGTAACCGGCGATCAAATCGGCGCCGTGATCATAGGGGCTTGCAGACGTCGCAACGCGGCGCGCTGCTGGTTGCCGGCCACTCACCCGAATATTGGTCGCCGCGCCCGGCGTGACATTCGCGCCGCTCCTTGTTCCCCGACAAAGTTTTTCGGCCATCGACAACCCATTGCTGGCGTCATGAAAGGGCGCGGGCGAAATGAGCGAGGCGTTTTACGCGAACCGGCCGGACTATCCGGCTGCGAAAGTTGAAACCGGCTGGGGGCCTTTATCCGCCCTGCCGGGCAACCCTTTGATGTGGGTGATGATCGCTTCCGAACTCGCGGTTTTCGGCCTGGCTTTGCTCGGTTATGCCGGCGCGCGGGCGCGCGACCCGCTTGGATTTGTCGCCGCACAGGACACGCTCGACCGGCTGGCGGGAACGATCAATACTGCCATTCTGCTGACCAGCGGCCTGTTCGCCGCTTTGGCCAACGACGCGGCTCGTCTAAATCGCCGCAATCTCGCCCGCAAATTTCTGGGCGCGGCGGGCGCGCTCGGGATCGCCTTTCTCGTCGTCAAGGGCTTTGAATATGCCCGCGAATTCGCCGCCGGCGCGGATATCGATTCAAGCCCGTTCTTCACCCTCTATTTTCTCGTTACCGGCTTTCACGCCCTGCATGTCGTGCTGGGGCTGATCATTCTCGCCATCGTCGCCAAAAGCGCCTCGCCAATGGCGGTCGAGACCGGAACCGCCTTCTGGCACATGGTCGATCTGATCTGGGTCATCGTCTTCCCCTGCTTCTACCTGTTGCGGTGAGCCATGCAGGAATCGACACTTCCCCTGCTTTTCAACTGGGCGGCGCTCATGGCCCTGACGGTCATTCTGGCTTTTGCCGGCGACGTTGTCGGCCTGTCGCAGCCCAGCCCCATCTGGCTCGTGGTCATAGCCCTCGCCGCGGCGTTCAAGGCGCGCATCATCCTGCGCTCCTACCTCGGGCTTTTCCGGGCGCCCGGCGCGCTCGCCGGTTTTTTCAGCGCCGTCTTCATCCTGCTGGCTCTGGTCGCCGTCTCTTTCCTGATCTTCCCGACGCCCGCCAGGACTAGCGGCGGAAAGCCTGCTTTCGCCCAAACATTCGCCGGAGGAACCGAATGAGTGAAGTTTTAACCAAATCCACGGCCCGCAACATCTTTTACGGCGGGTCGCTTTTCTTCTTCGTCATCTTCGTCGGGCTGACGGCGCATAGCCGCCATTACATCCTGACCAAGAGCACGGACCAGGCTCATCTCACCGACTCGGTCGTACGAGGCAAGCGCGTCTGGGAGCGCAACGCCTGTTTCGACTGCCATACGATCTATGGCGAAGGCGCGCGTTTCGCGCCGGAAGTCGGCGATGTGTTCAAGCGCTGGGGCGGCGAAAAAGACCCTGCCGGCGCGCACCAGACGATCAAGGACTGGATGAAGGCGCAACCGTCCGGCGCTCAAGGCCGTCGCCAGATGCCGCAATTCAACCTGAATGATACCGAACTCGACGATCTCGCCGATTTTCTTGCCTGGGCGAGCCGGACCAACACGCAAGGCTGGCCGCCGCGGCCGGCCAAGGTCAACTGATCCAAAAAAGCGGAGATTTTGATGCAGTATAAAACCCAAAGCATCGCCAAGACCTATTGGCTTGGCGCCATGCTCATCTTTGCCGTCCAGGTCCTGTTCGGGCTTCTCGGCGGTCTCGTCTATGTCATGCCCAATCTGATTCCAGTCGACCTTTTGCCTTTCAATGTCATCCGCATGGTCCACACCAATGCGCTGATCGTCTGGCTGCTGCTCGGCTTCTTTGGCGCCGCCTATTACCTCATCCCAGAAGAGGCGGAACGCGAAATCTACTCGCCAAAACTCGCCTATATCCAGTTCGTGATCTTCTTCGGCGGCGCGCTATCGGCGGTGGTGGGCTATCTTTTCCACATCTACGCGTCCGAAGCGCGCTCCTATCTGGAGCAGCCGCTTTGGATCAAACTCGGCATCATCGTCGCGGCTTTGATCTTCCTGTTCAACATCTCGATGACGGTGTTGCAGGGGCGAAAAACCGCGATCACCAATGTGCTGCTGTTCGGCCTTTGGGGCATCGCCATCTTCTTCCTGTTCTCGCTCTATAACCCGGCCAACCTGTCGGAAGACAAGATGTTCTGGTGGTATGTCGTCCATCTGTGGGTGGAAGGCGTGTGGGAACTGGTGATGGCTTCGGTGCTCGCCTTCCTGATGCTGAAAATGACCGGCGTCGACCGCGAAGTGATCGAGAAATGGCTCTATGTCATTGTCGCCACCGCGCTGTTCAGCGGCATTCTCGGCACCGGCCATCACTTCTACTGGATCGGCGCGCCGGCCTACTGGCAGTGGATCGGCTCGGTGTTCTCGTCGCTGGAAGTCGTGCCCTTCTTCGGCATGGTGCTCTTCACCTTCTCCATGGTGTGGAAGGGCCGCCGCGACCATCCCAACAAAGCGGCGCTGCTCTGGTCGCTCGGCTGCTCGGTGCTGGCCTTCTTCGGCGCCGGCGTATGGGGCTTCCTGCACACCCTGCATGGCGTGAATTTCTACACCCACGGCACGCAGGTCACGGCGGCGCATGGCCATCTCGCCTTCTACGGGGCCTATGTCTGCCTCAATCTGGCGATCATGACCTACGCCTTCCCGCAACTGTTCAACCGCGCGCCCTATAACCAGGTGCTCAACATGCTGAGCTTCTGGCTTCTCTCCGGCGGCGTTGTGTTCATGACCGTGTCGCTGACCTTCGCCGGCGTGCTGCAAACGCATCTCGAGCGCGTGATGGGCATGAGCTACATGGACGTGCAGGACCAGCTCGGCCTGTTCTACATCATGCGCCTCGGCGCGGGCGTAGTGACGGTGTGCGGCGCCTTTTTGTTCATCTACTCGCTGCTCGTTCCGCGCTCTCAGGAAGCGATCGCAGTGAACGGCCGCGCGCAAGCCGCCCCCGCCGAATAAGGAGAACATCATGAGCCTTGCAGTTGTCACGCCTGGAAGAGAATCGAAAACCTCGCTTCCTTTCTACCAGCCGCAAGGCCATGAATGCGAAATGTTCGAGGCGGCGTTTCGACGCCGCCTCCCCATCCTGCTCAAAGGCCCCACCGGCTGCGGCAAGACCCGCTTCGTCGCCCATATGGCGGCGCGGCTGAACCTGAATCTCGACACCATCGCCTGTCACGACGACCTGACCGCCGCCGACCTCACCGGCCGCTACCTGATCAAGAACAATGAAACCATCTGGAGCGACGGGCCTCTGACCCGCGCGGTGCGGCGCGGCGGAATCTGCTATCTCGACGAAGTGGTCGAAGCGCGCAAGGATGTGACCGTGGTGCTCCATCCGCTCACCGACGACCGCCGCATCCTGCCGCTCGACCGCACCGGCGAGACGCTTCACGCGCCGGACGATTTCATGCTCGTGATCTCCTATAATCCCGGCTACCAGTCGGTTTTGAAGACGCTGAAACCTTCGACGCGCCAGCGTTTCGTCGCCATCGCCTTCGACTATCCCAAGCCGGAAATCGAAGCCGCCATCGTTTCCCGCGAGACAGGTCTCGATCTCGACGCCTGCCGAACCCTGGTGCGGCTGGCCGGACGACTGCGCGCGCTAAAAGGCCAGGACCTTGAGGAAGGCGCCTCGACCCGACTGCTGGTCGCCTGCGCCAGTCTGATCGTCGATGGCGTGAAGCGCGACCAGACGATCGAAGCCGCCCTGATCGAACCCCTCACCGACGATCCCGATGTGAAAACCGGACTGCTCGATCTGGTCAAAGTGACCCTCGGCTGAGGTCCCCATGTCGCTGATCGGAAAAATCCTGAACACCAAATTCTGGGAGCCGGAAGAGGCGGTCGGGACGCTTTGGGATTCTTATGTTGACGGCCTCGACGCCGCGCAAAAATTTCCGTCGGCGGCGGTGGAACTGGCTCAGGTCAAGGGCGCTCTGGGCGTATTGTTTCGCGGCCTCGGCGGCGAAAGCGGCGTCGAAATCAAGGCCGGCGGCGAAAGCCTTTCGCATCATCGCCGCTCGTGGCGGCGGCGTTTCGCCCGCGACGCCGAAAAAATCGAAACCGCGCGTTTCGACGGCTCGACCTTGTTTCTGCCGGAAAAGATCGACGCCTTCGCCGACGCCGATCTGAACCGCAAACTTTATCTCTGGCTGGCGGCGCTCGCCGTCGCCGCAAACGCTATCGACGATTTTCACGCCGACCCGCTGCGTCGAGATATCGCGCGCCTGCGCCAGATTTTTCGCGATTGCGAGCGGGCCATTGCGCTGTTTCCCGGCCTGGCGCCGATCCGCGCCGCGCTTGGCGCCAAAACGCTGCATGGGCGGGCGCTCTTCAAGGCGCCGCCACTCGAAACCGAACTGGAAACATGGATTCGCGCGCGACTGGCGGGCGAGGTTTTGAAAATCGAGACCCCGCTGGAGCGCGCGCTGGCCGGCGACGCTGCGGCCTTGCAAACTTTGACCGCGCCCGCCTCCTACAAGACTTATAAACCTGTCCTGATGTGGGGCGAGCGCGTGGCGCCGCCGGCGGACGGCGGCAAACGCCGCGACGACGACGCTCCGGAGCCGGGCGGAGGCGCCGCCGATGGCTCCGAGAAAGCGTTAAAAGCCGAAAGACGCAAAAGCGATCAGGCCGAGCGGCGCGACAGCCTGATCCTGCATCGATTCGAATCCATTCTCTCCTTCGCTGACTTCCTCAACGTCAACCGCGATGTCGATGACGACGATGAAGATTCGGCGCGCAAGGCGGCGTCCGACGCGGACAAGATCGGGCTGGCCCAGCACCACAAAAAGCCGAAGACACGGCTGAAATTCGATCTCGATCTGTCGCCGGAGGACGGCGACCGCGAGAAGCTGGCCGGACGTTTCGTCTATCCCGAATGGGATTGGAAAAAGGGCACGCTGGTCGCCGATCAAACGCGCGTGCTGGAAAATATCGCCGCCGAAGCGCCGCACGGCTTGATGCTCGACCCCGCCGCGCGCCATCGCATCGAAGCGGTGCGGCGTCAGTTCGAGGCCTTGCGCCCGAAACGCAAAATGCTGTCGCGGCAGAACGAGGGCAGCGAAGTCGATCTCGACGAATTTTTACGCGCGAAAGCCGACCGGCTCGCTTGCGGGCAAGGCAGCGAGCGACTTTATCGCGACGCCCGCAACGACGAGCGCGATCTCGCGGTGGCGGTTCTGTTCGATGCCTCGCGCTCGACCGAAAGCGCCGTCAACGGCCAGCCGGTGATCGCCGTGGCGCGCGAGGCTCTGGTCGCTTTGTCGCACGGGTTGCAGGCCTGCGGCGACGACGTCGCGCTTTACGCCTTTTCCTCGCTGCGCAAGGAGCGCGTGTTCGTCGATGTCTGCAAGAGTTTCGACGAGCCGTTCGGGTTGAGGGTCGACGCGCGCATCGCCGCGCTGAAACCGGGATTTTACACGCGTATCGGCGCCGCCATGCGCCACGTCTCCTTTCGGCTGAGCGAGCGGCCCAACGCCCGCAAACTTCTGTTGGTGATCACCGACGGCAAGCCGAACGATCTCGATCATTACGAGGGGCGTTTCGGCGTCGAGGACACGCGGCGAGCAGTTCAGGAAGCGCGGCGGCGCGGCCAGGCGGTGTTTTGCGTCGCCATCGACCCGCAGGCGCGAAGCTATCTGCCGCATCTTTTCGGCCCGGCGGGCTTTTCCATCGTGTCGAAACCGGAAAAGCTGAGCGCGGCGCTGCCGGCGATTTATCGGCATCTGGTGGGGTGATCAGCCGCAGCAACCCGCCGGTTCGGCGTCGTTGGAAACGCGCCTCCGCTCGAAGAAGGTCGAGGAAATCTGGTCGACGCTGGCGATATGGTTGGCGAGCAGTTGCGCCAGGGTGAAGCCGATCAGATGGCGGCGCATCCGTCCGTCCGCGCGCGAAAAAGCGTCGCGCAGATTCTCCGCCTCCTTCAGCAAAGCGGCGTGCTGGCCCCTATGGCAATGCAGGATCGGCACGCCCACCTTTTCCATTTCCGCTTCCTCTCGGGAGAAATGAGCGCGGATTTCGGCGATGATCGCATCGAGATAGGCCGGCAGATCGGCTTCCTCGATCAGCGGCATTCTCTCATAGATTCGTTAACGCACCCAAAAAGAAAGGTCCAGCCAGCGCCGCCTTGCCCATAATTGTGGCAAATGAGCTTGTTATCATATATTTGGGTTGATACCTCAAATATGCGCTCTCGATGGGCAC
>NZ_JBKQOU010000111.1:0-7326 GCF_052145335.1 Rhodoblastus sp. | reverse complement strand
CCATCCAAGCGATGAGAGCCGCCTGAGGCGCCTTCGCACGAAATCCAAACCGCCCGAAAACTCTCCGCGCTTCATGGCCGCTGTTGCCGCAAGTTCCGAAAATCGTGTTTTCGCACGGCCTCGGCGGGAAGCGGAACGCCGTCATCGTCATCCGCAAGGGCAGGATTGGTTGGATTGCGGGCATTGAGCGAAGGACCGGTCCCCGCCGCAGACCGGACGATGGCTGTATGGGAATGACGCGCCACAAGCAGTCGTTGTGGCGGCGCGCGGGGGGGCGCCATCTGATCCGTCTTTGTGGTCAGAGCTCGATCGGGTGTTGGCTCGGCGAAAAGCGATGCAACGACCGAGAACTAGCTCGTTTTCACGACATCCCGTGAATGACTTCAATGCCGGGTGACGTCTCATCGGTCGCGCGTCAAACTGAATTTTGCGATCCGCCCACAGCCGCAATTTCTCATGCGGAATTCCATTCCGTCTCTAAACCCCACCGGACATCAAACCACCCCCAGAAGATTCGCGCGTCCGATTTGCCGGGTCTTGGCGGCCAGGTTGTCTGTTGGCAGGGAAGGGTCTAGCTTTTACCCAGAAAAAATTCGCCGCGGTCCGGCTGGTCCAGACGTAAAGGTGAACGCAAATGGGTGAAGACGCCATGTTCGGCGGCGGCCAGGAATCATGGCACGCCATGTCCGCGGAGGGCGCTGCCCAGCGCCTCGGGACCCATGCGCATACAGGGCTGGACGCTGCCGAAGCCGCGCGTCGGCCGGCAATATTCGGTCCCAACCGTCTGCCGGAAGGCAAGAAACAGGGGCCGTTCCTACGGTTCCTTGGTCAATTCAACAATATTCTGGTCTATGTCCTGCTTGCCGCTGGCTTCGCCAAGCTGATGCTCAGCCTTTGGGTCGATGCCGGCATCATTTTCGCCGTGGTCGTCCTCAACGCGCTGCTCGGCTTCGTTCAGGAAGGCCGGGCCGAACAGGCGCTGGATTCGATCCGCAACATGCTGTCTGCCGAGGCGAGGACCCTGCGCGGCGGCGAAACCCGGATGATTCCCTCGGAACAGCTTGTTCCTGGCGACATCGTGCTGCTGGAGTCAGGCGACCGCATTCCAGCCGACCTGCGATTGATCGAGGTCAAGAACCTGCGCACCGAAGAAGCGGCGCTGACCGGCGAATCCGTGCCGGCGGAAAAGTCCATCGCGGCGGTCCCCGTCAACGCGACGGTCGGCGACAAGGAGTGCATGGCTTTTTCCGGCACCATGGTCGTCTCGGGCCGCGCGACCGGCCTCGTGGTCGCCACCGGCAGCGACACCGAACTCGGGCGCATCAACCAGATGCTGGCCAATGTCAGCCCGCTGGAAACGCCGCTGCTGCGCCAGATCAAGAAATTCGGCTACAAGATCAGCGCGGCGATCGCCGTGCTCAGCGTCCTGATCTTTTCCTATGGTCATTGGCTGGGCCACATGAGCTTCGTCGAACTGTTCCAGGCGGTCGTCGGCATCGCCGTGTCGCTCATTCCCGAGGGCCTTCCGGCGCTCATCACCATCACGCTGGCCATCGGCGTGCAGCGCATGGCGCAGCGTCACGCGATCATCCGCCGCTTGCCCGCGGTCGAAACCTTGGGCTCCGTGTCGCGCATCTGCTCGGATAAGACGGGCACTTTGACGCTGATGGAAATGATGGTCACTTCCGTCGTCACGGCGGAATCCGCATACGAGGTCACCGGTGACGGCTATGCCCCGGAAGGCGAGGTCCGGAAGGATGGCAAGCCCGCCGGCGCCGCGCCCGTGCTGACGCTGATGGGGCGGGTGTCCATGCTCTGCAATGACGCCGAACTGTTCCAGGACGGCGGCGCCTGGAAGGTGGAGGGTGACCCCACCGAAGGCGCGCTTTATCCTTTCGCGACCAAGCTCGGCATGGACAGGCAGGCGGAACTGGCGGCCTTCCCGCGTATCGACGCGATACCCTTTGAATCCGAACATAAATTCATGGCCACGTTGCACCGCTCGGCCGGCGGAGTTGAGATTTTTCTGGTCAAGGGCGCGCCCGAGGTGATCCTCGAGCATTGCGACCGCCAGCAATTGGCGGACGGCAAGACGGCGGCACTGGATCGCGCCCGTTTCTCCGTGGAATCCGATCGGCTCGCCGCCCAGGGCGAACGCGTGCTCGGCCTCGCCTGGCTAGAAAACCCCGGCCTCGCCGCCGGCGGCCTCGCCCCCGCCGACCTGCCAGGAACGCTGGTACTGCTAGGCATCGTCGGCCTGATGGATCCGCCGCGCAAGGAGGCGATCGAGGCGGTGAAGGAATGTCACGGCGGCGGCATCCGCGTCACCATGATCACCGGCGACCATAAGATCACCGCCGCCGCCATCGCCAAGATGCTCGGCATCGGCGACGGCAAGACTGCTGTTTCCGGCGTGGAAGTCGAGGCGATGAACGATGCGGCGCTGCGGGATTGCGTTGGCGATGTCGACGTTTTTGCCCGCGCCAGCCCGGAGCACAAGCTGCGGCTGGTCAAGGCAATCCAGGCGAACCGGCAGATCGTGGCCATGACGGGCGACGGCGTGAACGACGCGCCGGCGCTGAAAAAAGCCGATATCGGCGTCGCGATGGGCATCAAGGGGACCGAGGTGACGAAGGAAGCCGCCGGCATGATTCTGGCCGACGACAATTTCGCCTCGATCGGCGCGGCGGTGAAGGAAGGCCGCACCGTCTACAACAATATCGAAAAGGCCATGCTGTTCCTGCTGCCGACCAATGTCGCCCAGGCTCTGGTCATCGCGGTGGCGATCCTGTTCGGCTTCACCTTGCCGATCACCGCGCCCCAGGTGCTCTGGGTGAATATGGTGACCTCCGTCGCGCTCGGTCTGGTGATCTCGTTCGAGCCGCACGAGGCCGACGTGATGCAGCGGCCGCCGCGCGCCGTCGACCGGCCGATCGTCACCGGCTTCGGCCTGTGGCGCATCCTTTTCATTGGCTTCGCGCTGCTCGCCTTCACTCTCGCCGCCTTCTTCGAGATGAAGAACAATGGCGCGTCCGACGCGCTCGCGCGCACCGTCGCCGTCAATGCGATCACCATCGGCCAGGCGTTCTACCTGCTCAACAGCCGCTATCTGATCGATTCCTCGCTGTCGCTGAAAGCCCATATGGGCAACCGCTATTTGCCGTTCGGCATTCTCGCGGTCGTCGTGCTGCAACTGCTCTTCACCTATGCGCCGCCGTTTCAGGCGATGTTCGGCAATGAAGCGATTCCGTTATGGGCGTGGCCGTGGCTGCTGCTCGGCGGACTGATGTTTTTCCTGGTCGTGGAGGCGGAGAAATACGTCATTCGCGCCTCGCCCGCGCTGCGAGCGTCGGTGGTCGCGATCGAGGCGGGCCAGCAGCGGACAGGAACCGCACCGGCGGAGTGAATGGGTTGCCAGGCGCTTTACGGCGCAGGAGTCTCGATATGGCCGAGAAGGTGGGCGGCGCCACGCCAGGCGTGGCGCGCCAGCGCTTCGAGACGGCGCACGGTTTCGATCCGCGCCATCGCCTGATCGGCGGTGATTACTCCGGTGGCGACCTTGCTCAAGGTCGGGCCGCGATGCGCTCGCCTGAGATCGGCGAGAATCCTGGCGCTTTCTTCAAGCCTTGCGAGCGCCGAACCGGCGGCGAGCGTCTCCATGCTGTCGATAGGCGCTGCTGCGTCGCTGAGCGCTTTTTCCCCTGCGATATCGCCGACGGCAGATTGGGCGGAGCGCATGGCCTTGGCGCAAAGCCTGGCGGCGCGCTCCTCGTCCGGGCCGTCCTTCGTCGTCGGGAATTCCGGCTCCTCGCCGGCGATTTCGGCAAGCCGCGAAACATGGTCGAGCGCGTGCAAGGTGCTGGTCAGGCGAAGCTCCTCGCGATCTGAATCAGGCGGGCCGCTGACCTCCGACATGAAATCCCGCGCCTGACGCAAGGCGCGCACGGGCTCCGCAATCGAGAGGCCGGCGCCGGTTTTTCCATCGCCCGAGACGGCGGCGTCGACCTTTTGGCAAATGGCCTCGATAGCCAGCGCGATGGTGCGCCGCACCGCTTCCACGGCCACCACCGGGTTTTCCAGCACAGCCGGGTCGAGACCGCGCGTGAGCGGGGAGCTTGCGTCGGGCAGGAGGCGCTCGACGAAACGGGTGAAGCGGTCGATGAACGGCATCAGCACCGCGACGCCGACGACATTATAGGCCGTATGATAGGCGGCCAGCAGGGTCACGCCGTCCACCGCGCCCGATGCGCGCAGGATCAATGGAATGGTGATCGGAAACAAGGCCAGGGCGATCAGGGCGGCGATGATCTTGAACAGAATATAGGCCAGCGCCAGTCGCTTGGCGGTCGTACTCGCGCCAATGGCGGCCATGGCGGAACTGGTCGCCGTGCCGATATTCTGCCCGATGATCAGGGCGCAGCCCTGGTCCAGTCCGACGGCGCCGGCGTAGAAGGCCGAAAGGGTGACGGCGATGGCCGCCGTAGAGGACTGCATCACGGCCGTCATGACCAGGCCGATGACGACCAGCGAGAGCAGTCCCAGCCAGCCGGAGAGCCAGCCGGCGCCCGGCGCGCCAATCACGGCGGGCAGGTCGGAGGGATGAAGCTGCGCCGCGACGCCGCCCATGCCTTGCTGGAGCGTGGTCAGTCCGTAAAGGACGAGGGCGAAACCGGCGAGCGATGCGCCCGCCGCCGCGATGCGCCCGCTTCCCATCAGCTTGGCCAGGGCCCCGACGAAGATCAGCGGCAAGGCGTAGGACGACAAGGAAACCCGCACGCCGATCAAGGCGACCAGCCAGCCGGTGCCGGTCGTTCCGACATTGGCGCCGAACACCAGCCCCAGCGCCTGCGGAAAGGTCAGGAGTCCCGCGCTGACAAGACCGATGGTGGTCATGGTCGTCGCGCTCGACGACTGCACCAGCAAGGTGATGATGGCGCCCCAGAACATTCCGGAGAGCGGCGTCGCCGCGGCCTTTCCCAGCACCGTGCGCAGGGATGATCCGGCGAGACCTTTGAGGCCGTCCGTCATGATCGTCATGCCGAGCAGGAAGAGCCCTATTCCGCCCAGAACCGAAATGGCCGTCGACATGCGCGCGCCTCCGCTTTCGCCGCTTCACATTTGTGATTTTACGCCCGAACGCAGCGTCGAGCTTCACGGCTCGGCGTCGAGTTCGACGCGCGCGGCCGCCAGCTCCTTTTTCATTGCGGCGTCGACCTTCGGATAGGCGAGGTCGAGACGTTCGACCACCTCGATGATCGCGGAGGCGACGACGAGGCGCGAGAACCATTTGTTGTCGGCGGGCACGACATACCAGGGCGCGCGCGGCGTCGCTGTGGCCCGGATCGCCTCCTCGAAGGCGCGCATGTAGTCGTCCCAGTATCGCCGTTCCCGGATGTCCGAAGGAGAGAATTTCCAGTTCCGCTCGGGCTCGTCAAGCCGTTTCATAAAGCGCTTCTTCTGCTCCTTCTTCGACAGATTGAGGAAGAATTTGAGGACGATCACGCCTTGCCGGGCGAGATAATCCTCGAAATGGGCGATGTCGGCGAGCCGCTCGTCCCAGATGCGCTTGCTCACGACCTCCGGCGGCAGCTTCTGGCGCTTCAGAAGCTCTTCGTGCACGCGCAAGATGAGGATCTCCTCGTAATAGGATCGGTTGAAGATGCCGATCCGTCCCCGTTCGGGGAGGTTCTTCGAATAGCGCCACAGAAAATCGTGGGCGAGGTCTTCCGCCGAGGGCTGCTTGAACGAGAACACCTGGCAGCCCTGGGGATTCACGCCAGACATGACATGCTTGATCGCTCCGTCCTTGCCCGCCGCGTCCATGGCCTGGAAGACCAGCAGCAACGACCAGCGATCCTGGGCGTAGAGAATGTCCTGCTCCTGGGCGAGCCACTCGGTTCCGCTCTGCAAAAGCTCGGCCGCCTCGCCCTTTTCCAGCTTCAAGCCCTGCGTGTCGCCCGGGTCGTGGTCCTTCAGCTTGAAGTCCTTGCCTTTGGTGACGCGGAAAGGGTCGACGTATTGCTGGATGCGATCCAGAATCTCTTTTCTCACCATGGCGCAACCTCCCTTTTGCCCATATGCGTGGAAAGGCTTGCGCTATGGCCCCGATCCGTTTCGATCGGATCGAGGCTATAGCGCAAGCTTCTGTCGTCCGCTCAGCGCCAGGCGCACACCCTGCGTCCGCGACGCCACCAGCACACCCTCCGGCGAGCCCGCCGATGCACAACAACGACCGTCTTTTCGATGAAGCTATCCGTTTTCGAGACATGCTCCAGTCCCATCGGAACCGGTACGGCCCCGGCCGTTTCCGGCAACGTGAGCAGCCCCGCGGCGGCGACCGCGGCGGCGCCGACCAGCACAGTCCTCAACATTTTACGACGATGAATGCCCATCATGTGTCAACTCCTGAGAAACGCTGGGGTGAAACATTCAAATTCGGCCGGCGAGACGGATCTCGCCGCCTTCCTGGGAGCGCGGCCCGACCGCGTTCGTCCGGCATGACGCCGGGCGAAGAGGCCGCCCGCCAGGGCGGCGGCGCTTGAGCGCCTGTTGATCGGCGGCGATCGATGGCGCAGAAGCCTATCGTAGGATAGCCGCCTGGGCGAGATTTGGTTCCATCGCCGTCGCGCCGCCAATACCTCGATCGTGCTGGCGCGCGGCGTATTTTCCCTGATCATCGTGCGGACGCAGGGCCAAGCGCGTCAATACGAGGGAGCGGACAAAGCTTGAGTGGGAACCAGTCACGCGCAAATATCTTCTTCGGTAGGTCACTTGACTTAGCAGGGTGCTGAAAAAGGCTCGCGTTTGGCTTTGAGCACGGCTTCGTCGCCATTGTGATATGCAAACTCGATCTCGATCGAGCCATCGTCGAGCAATTCAGCTGAACCTTCTCCTGATACGTCATCGCCCTCGTCGAAGCCGATCCAGTTGAAGTCGATGGAGGTCCGGCCATAGGCGATTTCAAGGCCCGCCTCCATTGCGCCGAAGGCGATTTCGCCGCGTCCTTCTGCGCCGATCGTGATCGCCGCCGGTCCACTTTTTCAGCAGCCTGTTAGTACGTCGAATATTTTGACGAAGTCTCCTGCAACAGAATCGGCGGTGTACGCCGCATAGCTTTTCGATTCAGCATGGCCGAATGAAAGGGGAACAACTGCCAATTCGACAAGTGCGTCACGCAGCGGCGCGACGAGACCAGGCAGTTTTGCTGGCGAGTCGAAAGCGAAAGGCCTTCCACCGCCAGATTTAGTGAGAATATTATGGGCGCTGCTCGAAGCATGAAAAAGCGACACGTACGGCCGCCCGGACATCAAAGCAGGATAAATTTTC
>NZ_JBKQOU010000110.1:0-14727 GCF_052145335.1 Rhodoblastus sp. | reverse complement strand
AACAACGAGATCGGCTGCCGGGTGACGTTGCGCGGCCGACGCATGTACGAGTTCCTCGACTGGCTGATCAATGTCGCCCTGCCGCGCATCCGTGACTTCCGCGGCATCAACCCGAAGAGCTTCGACGGCAACGGCAATTACACGATGGGCGTGTCGGAGCAGCTGGTTTTTCCGGAAATCGATCCGGACAAGATGAATTTTACGCAGGGCATGGACATCACCTTCGTGACCAGCACCCGCAATGACGATGAGGCCCGCGAACTGCTCCGCGGTTTTGGGATGCCTTTCCGGGATGCATAACTAGCGTTCAGTTATGAACCTGAACACAGAACACTGAGTTGAAATGTCAACATGTGGCCGCGCGGAGGCAGAAAGAATCAAGGAAGCGGCACGCCCTTGGTCAGGAATTTTCGAGCCTTGTCGTTCCGGTGGCGCAGGCCCTCGCTTTTGACGCCGGTTCCCGCCGGCTGCCAGGCCGGCACGAGCTGGTGTTTGCCCGGTCCGATGAGGTCGGCGCGGCCCATGTTCTTCAGCGCCTCGCGCAAGATCGGCCAGTTTTCCGCGTCGTGATAGCGCAGAAAAGCCTTGTGCAGCCGCCGCTGGCGCAGTCCCTTGATCGCCTCGACCTTTTCCGAAGCGCCATGCCGCACCGGTTTCAGTGGATTGAAGCCGGAATGATACATCGCGGTGGCGAGCGCCATCGGCGAAGGCAAAAAGGTCTGCACCTGATCGGCGCGATATTTGTTGCGCTTCAGCCAGAGCGCGAGATGCATCATGTCTTCGTCGGTGGCGCCGGGATGGGCGGCGATGAAATAGGGAATCAGGAAATAATCCTTCTTCGCCGCGCGCGCCGCCTGATCGAACAACTGCTTGAACCGGTCATAGGCGCCAATGCCCGGCTTCATCATTTTTGATAGCGGGCCTTCCTCGGTGTGTTCCGGCGCGATTTTCAGATAGCCGCCGACATGATGGGCGACCAGTTCGCGAATATAGGCCGGGCTTTTCACCGCCAGGTCATAGCGCACGCCCGAGGCCACCATGACCTTCTTGACGCCCTTGATCTCGCGCGCCTTGCGATAAAGCTCGATCAGCGCGTCGTGGCTGGTGTCGAGATTTTTGCAGATGTCGGGATAGACGCAGGACAGGCGCCGGCATACGGCCTCGGTTTCGCGGTCCTTGCAGGCCATGCGGTACATATTGGCGGTCGGGCCGCCGATGTCGGAAATGATTCCGGTAAAACCTTCGGTCTTGTCGCGGATGATCTCGATTTCCTTGAGGATCGATTCCTGCGAGCGGCTCTGGATGATGCGCCCCTCATGCTCGGTGATCGAGCAGAAAGAGCAGCCGCCGAAACAGCCGCGCATGATTGTCACCGAATGGCGGATCATTTCCCAGGCCGGGATTTTGGCGCCGTCATAGGTGGGGTGCGGCGCGCGGGCGTAAGGCAGGCCGTAGACCGCGTCCATTTCCGGCGTGGTCAACGGTATCGGCGGCGCGGTGAGCCAGACATTGCGGTCTCCATGTTTCTGCACCAGCGGCCGGGCGTTGCCGGGATTGCTCTCCTTGTGCAGCACCCGCGAGGCGCGGGCGTAGGATTCCGCCTCGCCCACGACCTGTTCGTAAGCAGGCAAGCGCACGACGACCTTTTCGGCCTTGAGCCGCGCGCCTTCGTCGCCGTCGAGATCGTCGGCGGGCGCCTCGACGAAATCTTCCGGCGTCTCGTCCATCGCGAAGGCGAGGCCACGAATGTCGGAAAAGTCCTGGGCCAGGCCTTTTTTGGCGATCCTGTGGGCGACTTCGACCAGCGCGCGTTCGGCATTGCCGTAGAGCAGCAGGTCGGCCTTGGCGTCGAGCAGCACTGAGCGACGGATCTTGTCGGACCAGTAATCGTAATGGGCGATGCGGCGGAGCGAGGCTTCGATGCCGCCGAGAACGATCGGCACGTCGGAAAATGCCTCGCGGCAACGCTGCGCATAGACGATGACGGCGCGATCGGGGCGCCTGCCGCCCTCGCCGTCCGGCGTGTAAGAATCGTTATGGCGCAGTCGGCGGTCCGCCGTGTAGCGGTTGACCATGCTATCCATATTGCCGGAGGTCACGCCGAAGAACAGGTTAGGTTTGCCGAGTTTTTTGAAGTCCTCGGCGTTCTGCCAGTCGGGCTGCACGATCATGCCGACGCGAAAACCCTGCGCCTCCAAAAGCCGCCCTACGATGGCCATGCCGAAGCTCGGATGGTCGATATAGGCGTCGCCGGTGACGAGGATGACGTCGCAGGAATCCCAGCCGAGCGCCTCCATTTCCGCTCGCGACATGGGCAGAAAAGGCGCGACGCCGAAGCGATGCGCCCAATATTTGCGATAGGAAAAAAGCGGTTTCTGGGATTGCGCTGGGCTCATGGACTTTCTTCGCGCATGTTCGGCACTGGCGCAACATGGACGTGAACGCAAAACCCGCCGTTTTTAAGGTAGGAGGCCGGGGAACGTATGCTCAAGATTGAGTAAGGGGAACCCCGTAAGGGAAATTGCGATCTTATCGCAGGAGGGCGCCGCTGGTATTAAAACTGCGCGCATTACGTTCAAGGTGTCCTCTTTGGCGCGGTTTGGACCCTCGGGGGAAATCATGGGCCAGGTTATCGATCTCAAGCCAATGCATAAAAGCCATTTTGATATTTGGGCGGATTTTACGAGCCTGGTCGCCAAAAACTTCGGCGCGATCCTCGCCGAAGCCCAGGATTTTTCTGCAAGCTCCATGCAAGCCAATGCCAATTTGCTGAACAATCTCGCAAGCGCCCGGACGGTCAGCGCGATGATCCTGCTACAAACGCGTCATGCTCAGGCGGCTTGCGAGGCGACGCTGACCCAGTCGAAAAAATTCGCCGAACTTTTCAATGAGCTTTCCCGGGACACCGTCAAGTCGATCATGGTCGGCGCGGAGCGAAGCAAAGCCCCACTGAAAATACCGTCAGTCGGCAAAATGCTTCACGCCGCCGAGTAACGGAAGCTTTTAACATTATGATGCGAGCATCGGAAATTATATGGAGAACTATTTCTTCACGCTGCTGAAGGGCGACGAGACGATCTTGGACGTGCGTTCGGCTGATCTTCTGGATTTGCGGGCTGTGTGGTCGGCGATCGCCGAGTGGCGTGTCAAAAAGACATGGCCGGCGGGCGCATCATCGTCAGCAATGGCTCGGGCGAGGTGCTCATCCTTGTCGGCGCGGCGACTGCGCGTTCCTACCCGATGACCTCGAAAAGAGCTGAATCCAACGTGGCGAATGACGCCTCTCCCTGGCCACCGCAGGCTGTCGGGACGCCGGAGTTATGGATCCACGCCGCAAAGCGCCGACCGGACCCGATTGCCACCCCGCATGACCGACGATGCCGCCCACCGAAACCGACGGGAGACGAGAAAGCCATTCACGACGGAGAATTCGCTGCGACGATCGACATGCGCACCAGCTCAGGCAGGCTGCCGGCTCTGGTTTTCTTCATGAGATTGGCGCGATGGACCTCGACCGTCCGATAGCTGATGCCCAACTCATAGGCGATGCATTTATTCGACTTGCCGGCGATCAGCCTGTCCAGAACCTCTCGTTCGCGGGTGCTCAAGGCCGCCAGTCGCGACCGAATCTCGGGCGCTGTCGAATCCTGTTCCTGCCGGCGAGAATTGTGATCCAGCGCCTTGCGGACAGCATCCAGCAGAGCAGCGTCGCTGAAAGGCTTCTCCATGAAATCGACGGCGCCTTGTTTCATTGCATGTACGGCAAGCGCGACATCGGCTTGGCCGGTCATGACGATAACCGGCAAATTCAGGCCTCGCGCCGCGATGTGGGTCAGGAGTTCGACGCCGCTCATCCCCGGCATCCGCACATCGGTGACGACGCATCCCGTTTCATGCGGTCCTATAGCGTTGAGAAAATCCCGCGCGGAGACATAGGCCTTGGCGCCGAACCCCTCTGCCTCCAGCAACAGTCGGATTGCATTGCAGACAATGGGGTCGTCATCGATAATGTAAACCGTACCCTGTGTGCTCATTATACTGTTTCATACTCGCATGTTATTATGCACCCCATAACGGAAAAACCCCAATACTGATCAATTGACGAGATTTACCGCTGGATTGACGGCGACATGGCGGCTCGCACGCATGGCTAGTATGGACGCCCGAGACGGGATCCGTGACTGTAGACGATTTTCAACTTGGCTTAACATATTTATCGCGGATGATCCCACAAACGTTCCAATCAAGTGATTTAGGCCTTCGCCGATCAACCCCGGCGCCTGAAGGCGGCGCCGCGATCCGCGCCGGTTCGGTAAAAAGCTAATGCGTTGCGCCCTCGCCCTCCGCGAGCAACCCCGCTATGCCCTCGCGAAAAGTCGGGAAAGCCAGATCGAGAGCGAGCAGATCCTTCATGCGCCGGTTCGAGACGCGCTTGTTCTCGCTGTAAAAGCTGCGCGCCATCGGCGTCAGCGGCGCGGCGTCGAAATCCTGCTCCGGCGGCGGCTCGACCCCCAGTTTTTGCGCGGCGTAAAGCACGACATCCTGCGGCGGCGCCGGCTCGGCGGCGGTGATATTATAGACTCCGCCCGGCGCCTGGGTGGTCAGGCAGGCGTCGATGGCGCGCGAGATGTCCTCGACATGGATACGGTTGAACACTTGGCCCTGCTTCACCAGTCTTTTCGCCGTCCCCTCGCGCAATTTCTCCAGCACATTGCGGCCCGGCCCGTAAATGCCCGAGAGACGCAGGATATAGACATCCTTGGGGCTCAATTTCGCCAGTTCGGTCCAGCCCGCTTCGGCGGCGAGGCGCTGCTGGCTGCGTCGATTGGCTGGTTCGGCGGCGGCGGTCTCATCGATCCAATCGCCTCCATGATCTCCATAGACTCCTATGGTCGAGAGATAGACGATTTTCCGGAGCCGGGGCGAGGCGGCGATTTTTTCCGCCAACAACCGCAAGACCGGATCGCCCTGCGCGTCGGGCCCGGCGCTGACCAGCAAAGCATCGGCTGCCGCGAGCGCGGCGAGCAGGCGCGGATCGCACGTTTCCGCCGCGCCGTCGAAAGGCAGCAGTTCGACCCGGCCAAGGCGCTCAGTCTTCGGCGCGCGCCGGGTGCCGGTCACCCGGGTGAAAGCACGCGCGTGATGGGCGGCGTAGTAAGTAGCGGTAAAGCCCAAACCGATAATGACCAGATTCACCTCGCCCTCTCCCCATCGGTAGCCAGGTCCCATTCCACGCGGACTTGTGGGTCGAATTCCTCATCGCGCCGGCCGGCAAAGCCCATAAGCTCCTGCCGCGACAGCAGGCGCGAAAGCGCCCAGACCGCCATGCCGCGCACAAGGGCGGAAGCGTGATCGAGCCGCCTTTCCGCCAAAGGCGCCAGAGAAATATCGCCAGAATTCCCGATGGCGACCAGCACATTACGCAGGAAACGAGAGTGACCGATGCGCTTGACCGGGCCGCCGGCGAATTTTGCGCGAAACTCGGGCTCCTCCATCGCCGCCAGCTCCGCCAGCGGCGGCGCGACCAGATCCGCCCTCGCAAAAAATTTCGCCTCCCGCGCATTTTGGGCGAATTTGTTCCACGGGCAGACCGCGAGGCAATCGTCGCAGCCGAAAATGCGATTACCAATTTTTTCCCGGAATTTTTGCGGAATCTGCCCTGCTGCCTCGATCGTCAGATAGGAAATGCAGGCGCGCGCGTCGATCCGGTAGGGAGCGTCCAGCGCTCCCGTCGGGCAGGCGTCGAGACAGGCGCGGCAGGCGCCGCAATGATCGTTTTCCGGCGCGTCGGGCCTCAACTCCAGCGTGGTGAAAATGCTTCCCAGGAACAACCAGGAGCCGAAGTCCCGCGAAACCAGATTGGTGTGCTTGCCCTGCCAGCCCAGCCCGGCGGCGGCGGCGAGCGGTTTTTCCATCACTGGCGCCGTATCGACAAAAACTTTCACCTCGCCGGCCTGTTTCGCTTGTTTCAACAGGAAGCCAGCCAGTTGCTTGAGCTTGCCCTTGATGACATCGTGATAATCGCGATGGCGGGCGTAAACCGAGATGTTTCCAGCGCTTTTGTTCGCCAGCGTAGCCAGCGAATCACCCTGCGGGCCATAATTCATGCCGAGCAGGATGATCGAACGCGCCTGCGGCCATAATTTTCGCGGATCGCTGCGCCAGTCGGCGCGGTCGAGCAGCCAGCCCATATCGCCGTGACGTTTTTCCGCGAGAAAGGCCGCGAGATGCTCCCCCGCCTGCCCAATGGCGTCGGGCCGGGCGATGCGGCAGGCGTCGAAGCCCAGTCGCCGCGCCTCGGCCCGCAAAAGGGCCAGTGTCTTTTCCGATCCGATTGAACCGGATCGGGGCTTTAGAAATCCACTTCCGCGTAGAGCGGATTCATCATGACGCCGGGCGCCCGGTCCGCCAACAGCGGCCGGAAACTCGGACGGCTTTTCAGGCGCTGATACCATTGCTTGGCCGGCTCTTCTTCGTCCCAGGGCGCATCGCCCAGAAAATCGACGCTGGAGAGATGCGCGGCCGCGGCGAGATCGGCGTAGGTCATGCGATCGCCAGCCAGCCAGTTGCGCGTCGTCGCCAGATAGGAGACATAACGCAGATGATAGCGCAGATTGGCGCGCGCCGCGCGCACGGCGTCCATGTCTGGGGCGCCGCCGCCGATTTCCGTGGCGGTGAAGCGCTTGTAGACCTTTTCCGTCACCAGCCAGTTCGAGACTTCGGCAAAGAATTTCTCGTTGAACCAGTTCGTCAGCCGGCGGACCTCGACCCGCGCCATCGGCGAGGGCGGCAGCAGCCTGTGGTCGCCGAGGCGGTCGCCCAGCGTCTCGTCCAGCCATTCGGCGATGGCGCCGGCGCCCGGAATGACGAGGCCGTCATCCTCGACCAAAACTGGCGTCTGGCCGGAGGGATCGAGCAGCAGGAACTCGCGCCGCCGCTCGTGCACGCGCTCTTCGATCAGTTCCGCCTCGACGCCGTATTCGCCCAAGGCAAGCCGGACGAAGCGCGAATGCGGACAGAGCGGATGGTGATAAAGCTGCGGCATGCCTGTTCTGTTCGACCGGCTGTTGAAGCGCGCCGGGAAGCGAACCTATAGAAGCGCGCAAGACGGCGAACAAGAGAGCATTTTTAGTAGCGAGGTTAAAAAAGCCTTGCGCGGCGCACGGCCTTAGCCGCCCAGCCATTGCGCCAGACGCTGGATTTCCACGGCTTCAAGCGCCTCTCCGCAGAAAAACGGCGCGCCAGCGCGAAATCGGCGGCGCTCCAGCCGCACAGCGAATGGATGCCGGGGTCAGCGCGTAAAATTTCGATCTCGGGCCTTTCAGGGAGAATTGCCGATAATTCGTCCTCGTCGAAGCCAACCGTCCAGGTCGACTGGGCCCAACATGGGCTTGTCCCTTCGCACCGCCGGCGCGCCTTAAGCTGCGGCAAGCTGCGGCGTTTCGAGGGGTCAATATGACCGGGAGACGAAAAAATCAAGTGACAGATCGCCACGCTCAGGCGGCTTCAGGCACAAGCGATCTTGTCAGGGAACTGGCAGAGGTCTGCGATAGGACAGGCGAAACACAGCGGCTTGCGCGCCTTGCAGATGTAGCGCCCATGCAGGATCAGCCAATGATGCGCATGCAGCAGATATTCGTCGGGCACGATCGCCAGCAGGCCGCGCTCGACAGCTTCCGGCGTTGTCCCACGCGCCAGCGGAATGCGGTTGGAGACGCGAAACAAATGGGTGTCGACCGCGATGGTCTTCTCGCCAAATGCGGTATTGAGGACGACATTGGCGGTCTTGCGCCCAACACCTGGAAGGCTCTCCAGCGCTTCGCGCGCGTGGGGGACCTCTCCACCGAATTCGTCAATCAATTTGCGCGACAGGGCCACGACATTTTTCGCCTTGGCGCGGAACAGACCGATGGTCTTGATTTTTTCGCGCACGCCCTCTTCGCCGAGCGCCACCATCGCCTGGGGCGTCGAAGCGCAGGCGAACAATCCTCTGGTGGCCCGATTGACGCCGATATCGGTCGCCTGCGCCGAGAGCACGACCGCGACCAGCAGCGTGAAAGGATTGACATATTCCAACTCCCCCTCGGGATGGGGGTTCAAGGCGGCGAAACGCGCAAAAATAGCGCGCACGCGCTCCTGCTCGGCGGCGACTTTTTTTCGCGTCGGCGGTTTATCCTTTTTCGTCGCGCCCTTGGCGGGCTTCGCCAAAGGTTTCGGGACGCGTTTCGCGACAGGTTGGCGGCTGGATTCAGTCATCGCAATAGTAAAACGGGTCCGGTCCGGCGATACAAGCAGATATGCAGGCGCAACGAGGCTTTCCCGAAATGCGTGTGCCGGGATCCGAGCTCCTTTTCATGCCGGACACCACAACGGAGGCGACCTTCTTTACCGCGCGACTGCGGCCGCATCGCTCGCTGTCGCGGCGGGGACGCCGTACGGCGCTGGCGTTGCTGGCTTTGCTGCAGAGCGCGATCGGGGGGGTGTTCGGCCTTGCTGGCGCGTGGCCAGTGGCGATTTTCCTCATCCTCGCCTGGATCGGGCTAGCGTTCGCCTTCGCCCGCAGCGCCCGCGACGCCAAGGCCTTTGAGGAGCTTTCGCTAAGCACGGTCGAGTTGCTCTACGCGCGCGTAAACGCGGCCGGGCGGCGACGGGAATGGCGGTTCAATCCGCTCTGGGTGCGTCTGACGATCGAACGCCATGCCGACTTCGGCGTCGAGCGGCTGGACCTCTCCACGAGGGGGAGCCAAGTTGAAGTCGCCGCCTGCCTGGGCCGGGGAGAAAAAACGCTGCTGGCGGAGCATTTGAGCGCCGCTCTCGCGCGGGCGCGGCGGGGCGCCCGCTTCTCCTGAACAGGCCCGCGCCAAAAAAAGACCGCCCGAATGGAGCGGTCCAAGTCTCAGGGAGGAAACGCCCGGGTGCAAGGGCCCTCCGCGACGCGATGTCACGTTATCTTGTTAAGATTTCTGGCGCCTGAAGCCTTTGATCCAGCGCAATTCAAATGAGGATTTCGGATGTCGCAACCTTGACCTTGGCTGGCTCAAAGCTGTTTCTCGCGCTCGAGCAGAGCCCGCTTGCGCTCCATGCCCCAGCGATACCCCGACAGGGAGCCGTTGGCGCGCAATACACGATGACAGGGAATGGCGACAGCCAGAACATTGGCGGCACAGGCGCCGGCCACCGCGCGCAGCGATTTGGGCGCGCCGATGCGCTGCGCCACCTCGGCATAGCTCGTCGTCGTCCCTGGCGGAATCTCCCGCAAAGCCGCCCAAACTTTTTGCTGAAAATTCGTGCCCCTGATGTCAAGCGGAAGATCGAGCGGACGACATGGATTCTCGACCGCCTTGGACGCCGCGGCGACCAGCTGGTCCAAGCCGGAATCATCCTCGATCAGTTTGGCTCCGGCGAACTGCGCCTGCAATTCGCGGATCACCCTTTGAGGATCGTCGCCGAGCAGAATGGCGCAGACTCCTCTGGACTCGAGGCTTTTCTGACGCGCGACCAAGACCGACCCCAAAGACGTGCGTCCGAGCGCGAAGGCGATCTCTGCTCGGGGCTGGTCAACGCGAACGGGTTTAGTCTTCATGCCTGCCATGCGGTCGGCCTGCCAAAAAATATGGTGATCGAGATTGCAAAAATAAAAGCCCATCTGACGTCGTCCGCCGCCATGATGCAGATCAAAGCGCCAGTCGCCGTTCTGGAGCCGCAATGGGAAACCATTCCGACGCCCTGAGGATCCTCCGACCACACTTCGGGGTCAAGCTCTGAAATGGGGCAGTCCGCAACGCGTCACTGGCGCGCGGATTTCCTTGACATACTCCATGAGGTTTTCGCCGAACGTATTTAGGACGAAAGCTAGCGAGCAGCAGCAGCCGCGCAGTCGCCGAAGCGAGAGGGTTTCCCGGCGGTTCAGCGCATCTTTCCTCAATCTAAGCAATAATGCGGCCGTGCCGAAAGAGTTGCGCGCTTTGCTCTTAAAAATCGCCTTTGCCTTTTAGAAAGGCCGCTTTAGCTTCTCGGCGCCGGGGCGCAGTTTTCAATTTCGATGGAGAGTCGCATGAGTCGAATCAGTCTCGAACAGGCCAACGCCCTTATCGCGGCGGCTTTCGCCAAGGGCCAGGCGCTTGGTCTGAAACCCCTGACAGTCGCCGTGCTCGACCCCGGCGGCTGCCTGATCGCCTTGCAAAGGCAGGAGGGCGCCTCGAATCTGCGGCCGCAGATCGCCATCGGCAAGGCCAATGGCGCGCTGGCGCTCGGCGTGTCGTCGCGCAAGATCGGCGAGATGGCGGTCGAGCGGCCGACTTTCGTCGCCTCTCTGGGTCCGATCGCCGAGCAGGGTCTCATTCCAGCCGCGGGTGGAATCATTCTGGTCGATGGAGCCGGCCGGCCGATCGGCGCCGTCGGAATCACCGGCGACACTTCGGATAATGACGAGACTTGCGCGCTGGCCGGCGCAGCAGCCGCCGGGCTGCAGGTGCAATAGAAGCTCAAGCCCTCGCCTTGGCCTCGCGTCGGCGCGCATGCAGCACCGGTTCGGTATAGCCGTTGGGCTGCTCGGCCCCCTTGAACACCAGGTCGCAAGCGGCCTGGAAAGCCACGCTGGAATCGAAATTGGGCGCCATAGGGCGATAAACGGGATCGTCGGCGTTTTGCGCGTCGACCACCGCAGCCATGCGCTTGAGCGTCTCCAGAACCTGCTCGCCCTGGCACACGCCGTGGCGCAGCCAATTGGCGATATGCTGGCTGGAGATGCGCAAGGTGGCGCGGTCCTCCATAAGGCCTACTCCGTGAATGTCGGGCACTTTGGAACAGCCGACGCCCTGATCGATCCAGCGCACGACATAGCCGAGAATTCCCTGACAATTATTGTCGAGCTCCTCGGCTATTTCCTCCGGCGACCAATTGGGACGGTCGGCGAGCGGAAGGGTCAATATATCGTCCAGTTTCGCGGGGACGCGCGACGCTAGTTCGGCCTGACGCTTCACCACATCTACATCGTGATAATGGGTGGCGTGAAGCGTGGCGGCGGTGGGCGAGGGCACCCAGGCGGTGCTCGCTCCGGCGCGTGGATGGCCGATCTTCAGCCTCAGCATTTCCGCCATCAGGTCGGGCATGGCCCACATGCCCTTGCCGATCTGCGCCCGTCCCGGCAATTTCGCGCGAAGGCCGACATCGACATTATTGTCCTCATAGGCGGCGATCCACCTCGCGTTTTTCATGTCGTTCTTGCGCACCATCGGCCCGGCCTCCATCGAAGTATGGATTTCGTCGCCGGTGCGGTCGAGAAAGCCGGTATTGATGAAGAACACGCGATCCCTGGCGGCGCGGATGCATTCGGCCAGATTGACCGTGGTGCGCCGCTCCTCGTCCATGATGCCCATCTTGATGGTGTTGCGCCTGAGCCTGAGAAAGTCCTCGACGCGGGAAAAGATTTCATCGGCGAAGGCGACTTCCTCGGGCCCGTGCATCTTCGGATTGACGATATAGACCGATCCCGTGCGGCTGTTGCGCAGGGCGCCCAAGCCTTTCAGATCGTAGAGAGCGATCAGCGCGCTGATCATGGCGTCGAGCAGGCCTTCCGGCGCTTCCTCGCCGTCGATCAGCACCGCATCGCTGGTCATCAAATGCCCGACATTGCGCAGCAGCAGCAGCGCGCGACCATGCAGGGTCAAGGACCCGCCGCCGGGCGTGGCGTAGCTGCGGTCCGGCGCCATGCGCCGAACGACGGATTTTCCACCTTTAGCAAAACTCGCCTCCAACTCACCGCGCATCAGCCCGAGCCAGTTGCGATAGACCAAAACCTTGTCTTCGGCGTCCACGGCGGCGACCGAATCCTCGCAATCCTGAATGGCGCTCAGCGCCGACTCCAGCACGATGTCGGCAACGCCCGCCGGATCGGTCTTGCCGATGAGGTGAGCGCGATCGATATGGATTTCGACGTGCAGCCCGTGATGGACGAGCAGGACCACTTTTGGCGACGAGGCGTCGCCAACGAAACCCGCCAGGTTTTTGGGCTCGGCCAGGCCGGTCGCTCCGCCCTCCGCCAGTTTCGCGCGCAAGGCGCCGTCTTCGATGGCATAAAGCGTCACATTCTTGTGCGAGGCGCCGCCTTCGAGCGGCGCGATGCGGTCGAGGAAATCGCGTCCCCATGCAATGACTTTCCCGCCGCGCTCCGGGTCATAGCCTCGGGCGGCCGGGGTCGGCGGCGCCAAGGCGTCGGCGCCGTAGAGCGCGTCATAAAGCGAACCCCACCGGGCGTTGGCGGCGTTCAGCGCATAACGCGCATTGGTGATCGGCACCACGAGCTGCGGCCCCGCCTGGGCCGAGATTTCCACATCGACATTTTCCGTACCGACGGCAAAATCTTCGCCTTTCGGCGCGAGATAGCCGATCTCGGACAGGAAAGCCCTGTAGGCGGCAGCGTCGAAGTTTTTTCCGCGCCGCTGCCGATGCCAATCGTCGATCTGCGCCTGCAAGGCGTCGCGCCGGGCGAGCAATTGCCGATTGCGCGGGGCGAGATCGACCAGAAATTTCTCGAAACCCACCCAGAACGCCTCCGGCTCCATGCCGAGGCCGGGAAGAACTTCGCCATCAATGAATTGCTGCAAGACGGTGGCGACTTCGATGCGTCCCTGACGAAAGCGGTCTGACATGATTGGCCCCGGAAAATTGGCGCTGTTTCGACGAGTAGCTGAACCGAGGGTCGAGCGCGCCGACGACCGCTTGCCTCGATGCCGATTCTCGATAAATCTACGGCAGAAACTTCCGGCTCGTGAAAAAGATTTTCATATGGTGGAAAAAGGGCAAAAAGGCCGCGCCGCGTGATCAATTCGCCGATTTTCTACCGGCGACCCGGTGGGCGTGGGGAAACCAGCGCCCTTACCGCGACCGGTTCACGCGATTTCTCGCAGCAATTCCAACGAAAGCCATGTGCAATCGGGGAGCTGGCGGATCGAGCCTTGCAAATCATCGTCTCTGGCGAAGTCGCTGCGCACGGCGACAACCCTTAGCCCCGCCGCCAAGGCCGACTGCACGCCGTTACGTGAATCCTCAATGGCAATGCAATCCTCGGCATTTTGGTCCAACAAATTGACCGCGAGCTGATAAATATCGGGGGCGGGCTTTTTGTTGACGACCATGTCTCCGGCAGCGACCACAGGAAACATACGCCTCCATTGCGATCCCAGGGTCGCGCCGAGCAAAGCTTCGATATTGGGCAAGCTGGTTGTCGTCGCTATCGCGAGACCGATGCCATTTTCGGCCGCGGCGCATAGAAAATCGCCGATGCCAGCCCGTAGCGGAACGGCGCCCGTGCGCACCATCTCGGTATAGATCGCAGTCTTTTTTTGATGCAGAAGGAAGGCGAGCGATCGCCCATCGGGGTCCATGCTGTCTTTCATCGCTCCGGTGCGGAAGATGTAATGCGCAATGCGCTCCTTGCCGCCGGTGACTTTAAGCAGATCGCGGTAGAGGGCGTCGTCCCAGACCCAATCGAGGCCGAACTCCTCAAAGGCCACGTTGAAGGCTCGGCGGTGATATTCCTCTGTTTCAGCCAAAGTGCCATCGACATCGAAAATCAACGTCTTGATCAAATCCACCTCCTGTGGGCATCAAGCCGCCTGCGACGGGCTGGCGGCTTCGGCAGCGGAGCGGATAGCTGCGAGTTCGACTTCCGATCCGCTGGCCAGCAAGGTCACGTCCCGGTCGCCTTCCTCGACGTCGCGCATGAGATAAGCGCCCCGCGCGGAAAGGTTTTCGGCTCCCTTCTCCAGGCGCAACGTGGGCAAGGCTTGTCGCGACAGCGCAAGGATCGACGGCGCGTCGACTTTGCCGCCGCCTGCCAGCATTCGATGGTTTCCGCCAGATCGGCGGGACGAAGTGGCGATCATTTCCGCTTTAAAGCCGTCCAGGGCCTCAATGGCTTTGAAGGCTCCCGACCGCGCCATGCGCTCCTTGAACTCTTCATCATTCGGCTCGACCGCAAGCCGCTTTTTCCACTGGGCGTTAACTTCCGCGCCGCGCCGCGCAATGGCGCGCCAACTGTGGAGAATGGGATCCGGCACGACAAACGGGGGGTGAGGCCAGTTCAAAGCCTGGCGGGTAAGGGCGATTTCTTCCGCGCCCAGGGTCTCGCCATGGGCCTTGGACGTGCCGCCGCGATTGGGCGCTCCAAAGCCGATCGTCGTGCGGCAGGCGATCAAGGTGGGGCGGCCGGCTTGCATTCGCGCCCGGATTATAGCCGCAGTAATTTCGTCCTCGTCATGGCCGTTGATCTGCTCGACATGCCAGCCAGCCGCCTTGAACCGGGCCAACTGGTCGATGGAAGTCGAGAGATCCGTGGCCCCGTCAATGGTGATCTGGTTGTCGTCCCAAAGAACAATCAGCCGGCAGAGTTGCAAATGTCCTGCGAGATCAAGAGCCTCATGGCTGATGCCTTCGGCGAGGCAGCCGTCGCCGGCGATAACGTATGTAAAATGATCGACGAGATCCGCGCCGTAGCGGGCGTGCAGCATCCGCTCGGCGAGAGCCATGCCCACCGCCGTGGCGAAGCCCTGCCTGGAGCCATGCCCGGCGGAAAGCACGAAGCGGTCGCGGTCCGGCCAGGCCGGATCGGCCGGGTCGATCTTCATGAATTTGCTGAAGAGCACCGCGGCGACATCGGCCATGCCCATGGGCATTCCGGGATGCCCGGATTTAGCCTTTTCGACCGAATCCATCGCCAAGGCGCGC
>NZ_JBKQOU010000109.1:0-14529 GCF_052145335.1 Rhodoblastus sp. | reverse complement strand
CCCGATCCGATTCAATCGGATCGGAAAAGGCTCTAGCTCAGGCTGCTGCTGCTCTTCTTTGTATTTCCTGTCAGCGAAAGACCAAACGCCGCGACAAGGTAAAATTCGCGACCAAACCGACGACGGATCCTGCGGCGACGGCCAGAACCGGATGGGAAGTGACAAAAGGAAAAAGGCTGATCGCGGTTGCGTAAGTCGCATAATAGAGCGCTGCGCCGAAGGAATTTGCGCCAAGGAAATGAAGCCATTGCCTGAACAATCCGCCATGGTCACGACCGGAAAAGGTCCAGATGCGGTTCAGGTACCACGTGACCGTGGCTGCGATAACCCAGGCGAACAATCCGCTGATATAGAGATTGGCGAACCGGGCGAGGATCACCAGGCTTGCAGCATTGGCGATGAACCCGACAACGCCGACGACGCCGAACCGCGTCAGTTCGAGGGCCCATTTCGGCAAACTGCGAAAACCTGGCTTCAATACCCCGCTCCTATTCGTGCCCGGAGCCGATTGGAGGGATGGCTAGATAGGCAAGACGCTTCATTTCGTGCCGCATGGTCGTCACCATATCGAGGATCAGTCCGACAAAGAGGCTCAAGACCCCAATGATGGCAAGACCCACATCAAGGAACGCGGTCGGAAAGCGAGGCACCAGCCCTGTTTCAAGATAGGTCTCGGCCAAAGGAATGGCCATTATGACGGCGACGAGGATGATGCCAATGCCCAACAAGCCAAAAAAGGGCAAAGGGCGCTCGTTCTTCACCAGAGCCGCGATAAGCATTAGAATTCGCGCCCCATCGCGATAGGTGTTGAGCTTGCTGGTCGAACCCGTTGGTCTTTCCCCGTAGGCTGTTTCCTCTTCGCCACAGGGCATCCGCAATTCCAGCGCATGAACGGTCAATTCCGTTTCGATCTCGAACCCGCGCGACATGGCCGGGAATGATTTGACGAAACGGCGCGAGAAGATTTTGTAACCCGAAAGCATATCGGTGAATTGTCGGCCGAATATGTATTGCACCAGGTTGCTCAAGACATAATTGCCGAGCCTGTGCCCGCGTCGATATGCCGCCACGGCCTCGGACATCCGCGCCCCATTGACGAAATCGAGCCTTTCGCGAAGGGCGCGATCGATCATCCCCTTCGCCGCGCCAGCGTCGTAAGTGGCGTCGCCGTCGACCAACACGTAAATATCCGCGTCGATGTCAGCAAACATCCTCCGCACGACCTGGCCCTTGCCCTGCCGGTATTCCTGCCGAACGACCGCGCCTGCCGTGCGCGCGACCTCGATGGTGCGATCCGACGAATTATTGTCATAAACATATGTGGTCGCAGTTGGCAGAGCGTTGCGAAAAGCGGCGACAGTGGCGCCAACCGTAGCTTCCTCATTGTAACAGGGGATCAGGACAGCGATACGGCACGACGCAATGCTTGGATCCGCCATTTCGAGTGTCGTCATGCTTTCGTTCATTCGATAATTCCCGCTCGTGCCGAGTGAACTCATTTCACGGCGCTCGCCTCATCAAGGGACAGGATCGCAAGTTGCCGGCCTTGGTTTCGATATCCAGGCAGTTGTCTGATCTTGCCTCCAGACCGAAGCTCGAGAGGCTATTTTCCGCCTGTTTCAAATCATAGATTGCAGGAGCGAGCGTCCGGAGTTCGCCCTGATGAGAATGGAATCTCCGTACCGCCTCCTGACCCAGGCCATCCTTTGGCGTGAGCGGCATATTCCCCTCGATTCGAATGAAGGCGTCCGATTTGGGAAAGGAGGGAATGATATAAGAGGTCGGCTCGATCGACAGCATCACGAACATGATGTCATTTCCCTGCAATTGCTCAGGCATTTTGACAGCATACCAGTCCTTGCCGAACGAGACGCGCCCCCAGTTGGCGGCATGCGTCGTCGCCAGAATTGCAACGATGGTTGTGGTCGCCGCCAGCATGAAGGTTCGACGGGACTCGCACAACAGCGAGAGCAGGATCAGAATAGTCAGCGGCGCCAGTTGTTCGAGTAGAATCGCATAACGCTCTATGCCGAATAGCGTCAGCCAGGCAACGAATGAGCCAATCGTGAAAAAAAGAACGAAAAGACTTGGTTTTAACTCGAACACCTGACGGCGGCGGTCTTCCTCAGGCATGAAAAATGCCTCCACCACGCGAGCGGACGCAAGCACCAGGACAACGAGCGCGATGAGAAAACGCGTATCTCTAAAAAACACCTCGGCTGTTGCGGGATCCCCCAACGCCCATCTTGGAAAATACTCCAGTGCAGAAGCAAAGGATTGGGGCTTGAACCGAGTGTCTAGCATCGCTAAGTGAGAATAGCTGTCTGATTTGAATATGTTATTGTATAGTGGGAACACCGGATTTTTGAAAAGGTCATAAACGTAAATATTCCAAGCCCCGCCTATGGGGATATAGGACGCCAGGCTTCCAATCCCAGAACAAAATAGTGGAACTATGAATTGTTTTTTCTCTATTGCGATTGTAGCGACAATCCAGCCAGCGATAAAAAATGCGTTCGTTAATTTGATATCGACAGCGATACCAATCAGGGCTCCTGCCAGAAGATAAGAAGGGCCATCAAAACGGCGTTTCACCACTGCTAAAAGCGCTAATAGTAGAAATATATTGCCAATGTAATCATTTAAACTCGTTCCAACCTCAGAAAGAAAAGTCGGGGCGAAAAAAGCGCCTATTGCCGCCCCGGAAGAAATGATTACGCAAGACAAATTTGACAGCGACTCAATTCGGTTCAGAATGTTTTTGGTGAGGAAATAAACAAGCGGCACCGCCAAAGCCGCCGTTACCGCCAGTATGGCCGACGCTATCGTTGGTGACATATTCCTTATCAGGAAATAGGGCAACAAATTGCCAAAAGGGTTGGTCCAAGTCTGCAGTTGACTGGGAATGATGTCCAACTCGGCCCTGTTGTTTATCAGGCTATATACGGAATATATGTGATAATTAAGCTGATCCCAATTAATATCCTGCCCTTTTCTAAAGAGATAAACAAGAGATGCGAAAGCTGCGGAACCCCAGACAAGCGCAACTTCCGCGGCATGAGAAAGAGCTAAGCGCTCACGCCACTGCGCCTTGACCAAAATCGGGAGCCCTGCACGGGCTCCGTCAGGCTTTTTTGAGGCGGCGTCCATTGGAGGAAGGCTGCTCCGAGTTCCAGAAACGTCGGGGTGAAAAGTCGCGGGAAGCTGCGCCGACCAAGGACTCGTTGTCAACTTGATTTTGCATCGCGTCGATCTCGGCGGGCGCAGACCGAACCAAAGGCCGCGAGCGCTGTTCTCGCCACTCGCGCGTCGGGAGCGTCGCATGCCAATGATCGAAGATTCGTCAGGATCTCGCTTGGCTTAAGGAACGCGCGGTTTACCTTGGCGTTTTCCAGATGGGTGGGCGGCTAAGTTCTCGCGGTTTAACAGCCGAAAATCAGATCCGGGAACGAGCATGGCAAGTGGATCAAGGTCAGGGGCGGTACGATGAACGAAGTGAAATTCCGCACTCGTGAACATCGCCTTGCGCCGCGCCGCACCAGGTTGGAAATTCCAGGATGGGCAGGAGAACGAGAGCCGCGCGCCGATGGTTCGCAGGAATACGCCTGGCATTGCACTCCGTTTTCAGAAAGCGCCCAATACGGCATCGAATTGTTCTATCCCTATGACAACGAACTGATTGTCAGCGCCAGCAACGGGGAATTGCGCCTGGAAGGTGATTTCGGTTCCTGCCCGGAAGAGGGTCTGCAATGGCCGCCATTCCGTAATTTCGGCAATAATTATTACACCTATCAGATCCTGCTGGATTTGAAGGTAGAACCGGGTTTGGCCCTTCGCACCGAGCCGCATCCGCGTTTTTTTACGGATCGGACGGGAACTTGCCCGATCGCGGTGCCGGCCCTCATCCGCCACTGGTGGCCAATGATGTTTTTCATGGTGTTCAAATCGCCGGAGGAGGGCCGCCGGCATGTTTTCCGCCCCGGGGAGCCTTTCGCGCAGGTCATCGTCATCCCGGAGGAAGCGCCGTTCGATATCGTCGAAATGGGTCCGCAAGAGGCGGCCGAACGCGAGATGCAAGCGAGACGCCTCCACGCCAGCCGCGACCGCTTGTCGGAAGGATCACGATGGCTGTCGCGCACCGCGACCGTTTTCGACGGCTCCTATCGTTTCATGCTGCGGGCCGCAAAAGCGCAGGACAAGAACAAGGAGCCGCTGAAATGACCGCGGCGCGGGCGACGCCCCGCCGCCGGTCGCATCAATAATAATGGTGGTGATGATGATGATGATGGTGGTGATGGCGGTGACGCCACCAATGGTGGTGGTGATGGTGATGGTGATGATGATAATAATAGGCCATCATCTCTCCCGCTCCCGACGAAGTCGCCGGATTTGAAGTTGCGGCGGCCTCTGCAGCCATCAACAGGGAGGACGCATTGGGAATCGGCTGCAGCAGTTCAGCGAAACTCTCGGCGCGCAGCGTGCGCTCCAAAGCAGGCGCGGCGGCGACTTGTGTAGCTCCGACCGCCGCCAAACTGGCGGCGCCAATCATTCCGGCAATTCTGCGTTCCATGTTTTGCGCTCCCGAATTCGGCGCCTAATGGGCTGTGAAAACGATCTTTACAAAACGCTTCCAAGAAATTTGGGTTCCAGACTTCGGTCTACTTGGCCGGATGATTGGCCCTCTACCAATCTGGCGGCCCCAGACAACAGAATTCACCTTGGCGCTGGGACCGCCGACGCAAGTCGTCGTTCAAATAACGGCACCCGACGATGATTCCGTCAGACCCACGGGCGCGCAAATAGGCGACCGGATCCGCGATCGAGCCATTCCAGGCAGAGAGCACGCCCAGTCGATGCTGCGGTCGATAGCTCTGCATGAATGCGAAATAGGTGAGGTCATCAACCAGCAAACCGGAAGGGCGTGGCTTCCCGGTAATGCCGCACTTGCTCGCTGCGCCGATGATGTCCGGCTTAAGCTCTGCGTAACCCAAAAGGGTCAGCGAATAGGGTTGTTCCTTGATGTAGCCCTTTTGCTGAAAGGCTTGTGCGAGCGAGGGGCCATAGGTCAACGCGACGAGAATTTCGCTGCCGATCGAGATCGCTCCGAGCAAAACGGCCAGGATGGCGAGTAGCTCACTGCGCCGAAGTCTTTCAGTCGAGGCCGAGAAGGCGAATAGATAGGCCAGCATCATCAAGGGCAGGACAAAGCTCGCCTCATATGCATTGCGAACAAGCTGGGGGACGATCCAAACAATGGCGGAGCCGAAAAGGACTACCGACATCGTGGCCTTCCGATCGAGCCTGCGCGAGAGAAAGCTTTTGGCCATGGCGAAGGCCAGGTAAGATAGGCTCACCGCCAGGGCCACAAACCAGCTTGAAACCACGAGCACAAGCCAGGCCCTGGTGGTCGCCAAACTTAATTGATCGGGCGCGAGCCAAGCCGACATCGGTTTGATGGTTGGCATAGCCAGCGCGAAATAGTAAATCAGCTTCACATTTCCTATAAGAATAGGTAACGCCGTTCGCCAGTCGCCTCCCGTCAGGGCAAAGCCAAGGTTCGCTCTTCGAAGTTGGGCCGCCAGGATGGGATCTCCTGGGCATTGGAAGCGATCTACCCAATAATGTGCGGCGAAAACCGTAGCAACCAAGAGAAGAGCGCCTGATGCTATCCGTGGGATGTATGAATTTTTCCCTTGGCTCGAGAATACAAGGCAAACCAGGAAAAGCGGAATGAGCACCAATCCCTTCATATGATAGCTGATTGCGACGATGCCGAGAAAAAGGATGGCGATCGATCGCCACCAGGTAGCGGCCGCAGGGGTAGGGCCGGCGGGCTTTCTCCAGTCCAGCCAGGCCACGCTTATCGCCGCCGTCGTCGCCAGGATTATGGGTTGCTCTGGACGGCTCCAGACCAAAAGGAGCGGGAGGACTCCGAGTCCCATCAGGCCGAATGCGATAATGGTGAGAACGCTGCGTTCCCGGTCATCATTTGCGATCCTGCCGATCAGGCGCAATAGCAACACGGCCCACAACAGCGCGTAACCAACGCCCGAAAGCCGGACGTAGAATGGATCGGCAAACATGGCGTTGAAAAAGGCCGAGAAATACCGGGCTGGCAGCATGAAAAAAGGTGGCGCGGCAAGCGTATTGGCGCCGCACAGGTCGTTGAACATCTTGTCGACGCCGTCAAACCCCGCGCGCTCTTGGAAGCGCCAGCCAACTTCATCGGTGTAGACCGGGACGAACACCCCCGCTAGAAGCGAGGCGAAGAAGGAAATTACAACACAATTCTTCAGGATTCGGAGAGCCTTATCGTGCATCTTATGCTCTGATCATAATATAATATCCGCGCGCTCGCTCGGTCAGACTAGAGCATTCCTCCGTTAACACGGCGTTTCGAGCATGAATAACTTGAATTATGCGGGAAAGCCGAGCGCCCGGAAGCTACAATTTGACGTCTCTGGTCTCGAAAGACGAGATCGACTCATCTCGAAATGGAAAATCGCGGAGCCTTGCGATGATGAGGCTGGGCGTGCCCGGTCAGTTCCCGACCGCGTCCTCTGGAGCGGGAACGACAACGCAGTCAAGACGCCGAGCTTCGTCCTCCAGCGCGACGAGGCGAGCAGACGCAGGTCCCGCTCGGCCGAAGATGAACTCATTGATCCGCCCCGTTTGAGCGGTGTTGAAGAAGGAAACGCTGCCAAAACCGCATAAAGCCCGCATATCTGAAGGGACAAGCTGGCTTGCCGCCAACCTGATCGGACGGTTGGACAGATCCGGCCGGTTCGTCAATAAATCCATGCCGAAGGAGGTTGTATCGTCGCCGACGATGACAATAGCGGCCTTGCTCGACGCGATCGACCTGGCGACCTGGGCAAATGGCGCCGCCCATTGGCGCGCCATATAAGCGTGCGCAGGGATGATCAGCAGGAAGGTCGCCAGGCTGGTCTGGCGAAATGCGCTGCGAAGCGAAAGACCCGCCGCTTCGAGAGCCCGCCAGCCATATCCGCCCAGCAGGCATGCGTTGCCGATGACGCCGTGCAGATAGCGATATCCCCATCCGTTGCCTTGGTAAGGGAGGAGAATGAACATCACGGGGATGGGCAAGAGAAGTCCAAACGCAAGCGCGCGAGCCAGTGGATCGCGGCGCCAGGTGACCGATATGCCAAACGCAAGCAGAGGCAGGAGCAAAAGGTGCTGCCAGGCGGCGAAGCGCAAGAGGTTCGCAGCCATCAACGTCAATCCCCTCAGGTTCGGCGCTCCGACGACATTGAGCAGGCGGTCGATGAAATTCACATCCGGCCCGCTGTGGGACGGAATCGCTCCGACGCCGTGCGCGCTGATCCAGACCGGCCAAGCGAGCCAAAAGGCTGATATCAGCGCATAGGACATCCCATAGAAGGCGAGCAGCCGCCAGCGCCGCTGAGCGGCGATAAGACCCATGAAGGGCAAAACGAACAGCGGGTGAGCCAGCGGCTGATGAAGTCCGGTTGCGAGGAAGCCGACGATTGCCGCGCCAATGTGGGTCGCGCGCCGATTTTCGAGAAATAATGCGAGCCAAAGAAGATTGAGCGCGAGGTGACCCGACATCGCGAATGAAGTCATTCCGGTGACAATGATTTGCGACGAGCCAGCGTAAAGCAAAAGCGCCACCGCGCGCGCCGAGGGCGAATCGGGCAATAACCGCTCGCACACTCTCCAGAGGGCGAGAAAGCCGACGCCCACCAGCAGCGGACCCGTGAACGAGCGGTCGACAAGCATTCCGACCGCGGCTCGCATTGCCGCATTGATCGGGAGATAGCTTGAAACCCATGCTTCGTGGTCGCCGATCGGAAGGATGAACATCTTGTCATTGAGCGCGCGGGTAAAGGGCCGCCAGAATGGCGGTATGGCCTCGAAAAGCCGGCCATGCGCGAAAATTTGCGCATCGAAATTCGCCATCTGCTCATCCCCGCTCAAATCACGGTCAAAGAAGACCAGGTGATGGCCTGCACGGCAGAGAGCGATTAAAACAAATGCAAACAATATCAAAATGGGCGGTCTCGAGAGATAATCGCTCCATTTTTCGTCTTTGCTTACGTTGTCAATACTTGGCTTTGATAGCGCCGCAACGAAAATGATACCAAATATTATAAATATATCTTGTCTTATAAATAGTATAAATGCTAATAAATTCTGCCTGTCATAGGACATATTTATTGGCATTATCAGCATGGACAAAATCAATATAATTAGAATATACATTCTACAATTATTGTATTTCTTTAATATTTGATGGGGACCCGCGTGGGATAGCCCTTTAATATCATTCATGCCTGTCTCGCTAACTGCTTTGTCGAATCGGCGCCGCGTTAATATATGCATTATGCGCCAAGCATTTATGTGGGCTCGTGATGCTAACCAGTTTACGCAAAGGCCTTCAGGCGCGAATTTGACTTGCTCTGAAATCTTTTATTTTCTGTCACGAATTTTCAGGGTCTGTCAATTGCGGTAAACGTTGGTTGGGGAGCCCGCGGCGGATCGGAACGAAAGTATCCATTATTTTGTCGAGGAAAAAATTAAGCATCATGTTTTAGCGTCGAAGTCGCGCTTCGCCCGCCCCTCTTGCGCGGCCGATCTGCAGCAAAGAGAGCTTGGCGGAATGGCGAGTCTGGCGACCGAGAATGACACAAACCCGTCGGCGATCGACGTATCCATAGTCATGCCTTGCCTCAATGAGGCGCAAAGCTTGCCCCATTGTATCGCCAACGCGCGCGAAGCTTTGGCGGAAATGCACGATCGGATGGGATTTTTCGGCGAAATCATCATTTCTGACAACGGGAGCGACGACGGCAGCCAGGGGATCGCGCGTTCGCTCGGCGTCGGCGTCGTCGATTGCGCAACGCGCGGATATGGGGCGGCCCTCATCCATGGCATGCGTTCAGCCAAAGGTCGCTACCTGGTCATGGGCGACGCCGACGGTTCCTACGATTTTCGCGACGCCGTCGCCATGGTGGAAAAGCTTGTCGATGGCGCTGATCTTTGCCTGGGCTCGCGCTTCAAGGCGGGCATCGCCCGAGGCGCGATGCCTTGGAAAAACCGCTATATCGGCAATCCGCTGCTGACGGGCGTCCTGAATATATTCTTTGGCGCCGGCGTGAGCGACGCGCATTGTGGGTTGCGCGCGCTGACCAAGAAATGTTTCGAGCGGCTCGATCTGAATGGGTCGGGAATGGAATTCGCCAGCGAGATGATCATCAAGGCCGCGCTCAAGAAACAGCGGATCGCCGAGACTCCCGCCAAGCTGGCGCCTGATCTCCGCGGTCGTCCGCCTCACCTGCGCCCCTGGCGGGACGGCTGGCGCCATTTGCGCTATCTATTCATGCTGAGCCCGCTGTGGGCGTTTCTGGTTCCAGCGGGCGTCGCCGCGACAGCGTCGCTCTCGATATGGGCCGTCGCCGCCTGGGCGGCGTTAGCCGGCGATTGGCGCGCCTCCCAATTCGGCAATTATTGGGTTGTGCTCGCGGGCGCCCTCTTTGGTTTGTCCCACATTGCGGTTTTGATGGCCATGGTCACCCATATTCACGGCCGCAACCAGGGCTATCGCCTCGCCTCGCGCTGGGAATGGCATTTCAAACGCTGGCTATCGCTGGAAACCATGCTTGTCGCGGGCGGCTTGATCGTTGCGGCCGGCTTGGCGATCCTCTTGTCGGTCGTTGGCTATTGGTCGACGAAGAATTTCGGCGCGATCAACAGCGTGCTGCCGGCGGTTATCGGCACGACCCTGATTACGATCGGCGCCCAGAACGCGCTCGGCGGGTTTTTGCTGGCCATCGTCAACGGCCACGAGGTGGAGTTCCTGAAGTTTGAGCCCATACAGGTCGGGCCCAAGCCCACGGCCGTAACTGCATCCGCCTCCGAGGCGGCAGCCGACGCCGCGAAGTCGCAAAGGGAAATCGCCCGTGCCGCCAGCCATTAAGATCGCCGTCGTCGGCTGCGGCTGGGTCGCCCAGCATCGTCATTTGCCTGTTCTTCTCAGCAACGCCGCCTTTGAAGTCGTCGGGGTGATCGATCGCAAGCCCGGGCGCGCCGAGAGCATAGCCCAAAAACTAGGTCTGCGGCGCTTCGCCCAGGCTGGCGCGCTCAAGGACGTCGCGTGGGTCGACGAAATCGACGCCCTGACTGTGGCCACGGCGCCCATGGCGCATTACCGACTGGTGAAGGAGGGGCTCGATCTCGGGAAGCACGTGCTGACCGAAAAGCCTTTCACCATGACGATCCCCGAGGGCGAGGAACTGATCGCCACGGCGCAGGCCGGCGATCGGCGACTTGCCATCGTCCATAATTTTCAGTTTGCCCGGTCGACAAAGAAACTGCTCGCGGAAATCGCGAGCGGCGCGCTCGGCGCTGTGCGCGGCATTGACGCCGTGCAATATGGCAATCCAGGCCGGCGCCTGCCGGAATGGTATGAAGACTTGCCGCTCGGCCTGTTTTACGACGAGAGCCCGCATCTGCTTTATCTGATGCGCGCCGTGGCGGGACCCTTGCGGCTGTCACAGGCAATGAGCGCCAAGAGCCAATGCGGTCTGGCGACCCCGGCCCGCGTCGACGCTTGGTTCGAATCGGCGAAGGGCTACCCCATTCACCTGAGCTGCAATTTCGAAAGTCCCGTCAGTGAATGGTATCTGGTGGTTTTCGGGGAAAAGCGGCTCGGAATTGTCGATGTTTTCCGGGACATCTATCTGTCGCTCCCCAATGATGGCGCGCACGATACGTCGCACGTGCTCAGGACCAGTCTCGTCGCCACCTTCCAGCACTGGCTGCAACATGTCACGAGCGGGATTCCGCATCTTCAGGGCAGGCTCTTCTATGGCAATGACGAGGTTTTTGCGCGACTCGCCGCCGCCATTGGCGGCGACGCCGGGGCGCTGGAGCCGATCGGACCGACCAGCGCGCTGGACGGGCTCAAGCTGCAGCACGCGATCATCGAAGCCTGCGCCGCCCGACTTTTTCCGCGACCCGGGGGACCCAATGACCAACGCTGAGCTCCTCAAGACTTTCGTCGCCGCCTATCCCGCTCAACCCGCAACGGCATATTGGCGCGCCATCGAAATCGGCGCTATTGCGTCACACGGCCTTCCCGAAGGTCTCGGGCTCGACCTGGGTTGTGGCGACGGCATCTTGACCGATATTCTCCTGTCGGCGACAGGCCCGCGCCAATTGGTCGGGATCGATCCAGACCCTTTCGAAGTCGAAGCCGCGCGCAAATTTTCCTTTTACCAGCGCTTGCACGTCGCGCCCGGCGACAGCATTCCCGAAGCCGACGCGTCCTTCGATTTCGTGCTATCCAATTCCGTTCTTGAACATATTCCCCATCTCTCGCCCACCATAGCCGAGGCTGCGCGCGTTTTGCGCCCCGGCGGCAAATTCCTGTTCACCGTGCCGGCCCCGCCATTTCGCGACAATCTGTCGGGACCAATTTTGCCTTCGGTCAGCCGGGCGCAATACTTGGAGACTTTGGACCGGCGCATCGCCCATTTCAATTACCTGTCGGGAGATCAATGGAAGGCCCTGGCCGAGGCGCATGGCATGCGGATCGACGCTTGTCTCGGCTATTTCGACAAGCCCCAGACTCGTCGTTGGGAGACCCTGTCGCGCATGACCGGAGGTTTATTCTATTCTGTCTTTGGCCAGAAACAAAGGCCGATTGAAATTCAGCGCTCGCTCGGCCTGCGCGCACTCCAGAACCGCGCCCGGACACCGCAGGTCTTCGCCAACGCCCTGTCAAGCCTGGTCGACTTGGGCGCTCCGGTCGACGCCCACCAGGACCATTGGATCGAGTCCGACACGGCTTCCTGCCTTCTAGTCACCGGCAGAAAATTGTGAATTCCGCGCAACCCTTGCTGGACCGGTTGCGCGGGACGCCGTCGAGTTTGCGCTATCTCGCCGTGGGGGCGACTTGCGCCGTCGTGAATAATCTGCTGCTCATCGGAATCGTCTTCGCCGGGCTCGACTATTTGCGCGGCCTGTTTGTCGTGTCCATTCCGATGCTGGCGATCGGTTTTGCCTTGCATTGCCTGATCACTTTCGAAGCGAAGCCAAGGCTTGGCGCGTTTCTCCGCTATAGCGTCGCGATTTTGATAAATTATCCACTGTGGATCGGCAGCCTGTTCTTGTCTTGCGATGTGGCGCATCTGCCGATCTACGTCGCCACCCCGCTGGCGACGTTGTTTCTGTTCTTGTGGAATTATCTAGCGACTCACTGGGCGATCCTGCGCTCTGTCGGGGCGGCGTGGAATTGGACCGTGCGTCCGACCGATCCGTCATGACAATCGCACGAAACGACAACCCGTATTGAGGCGGTACAACGAAAGGCTTCAATTGCGGATTCTTACTGTCACTCATTTCTACGAAAACCACGGAGGCGGCATTGAGCGCGTCGCGGCGCAGCTCAATCGAGAGTTCGCAAATTGTGGTCACGATCCCCTTTGGGCCGCGAGTGATTTCGATTCCCCGCCCGGTGCTCGGATCGCGGCGGCGCCACTTCGTTGCTATAATCCTATCGAGAAATTTACAGGGCTGCCGATGCCTATTCCTAGCCCGCGCGGCATTCTAGCGCTTTGGCGGGCCGTGCGCGTTAGCGACGCAGTGATTATTCATGACTCACTATATATTACTTCTATTTTTGCTGCTGTTTTGGCAAAGCTTAATCGTAAGCCGCTCTTACTTATCCAGCACATTTCGCAAATCTCGTTCGCCAGCTATGCGATGCGAAGCGTAATGCGCTTAGCAAACTTTATCGTTACGCGTCCGATGCTGGGAGCGGCGGATATTCTTGTGTTCATTAGCGATGTGGTTCGTCGAGATTTGATTGGCGAGCCTGCTTGGCGCCCCTACAGATTGTTGCAAAACGGAATCGATGGCGCGCTGTTTCATCCACGCCTGGAAAAGTCGCGCAGTCGCGTCCGGCGCGATTACGGCATTCCAGTGGACCGCAGTGTTGCGATTTTCGTTGGACGCTTCGTCGAAAAGAAAGGTCTTTCAATCTTGGCGGCGTTAGCGCACCGCCGGCCGGATCTGCATTTCGCGTTGGTCGGAAACGGACCTGTTCGCCCTGGAAAGTGGGGCCTGCCCAATATCCATGTGCTTGGCTTCCAGTCCCAGGCAACCCTTGCCGACCTTTATCGCGCGTCGGACTTCCTTTTGTTGCCGAGTGTCGGAGAAGGTTACCCGCTCGTTATCCAGGAAGCCATGGCGTGTGGCTTGCCCGTCATCTGCGGTGCGGCCAGCGCCCTGGCCGACCCCTCCGCCTCTCGATGGCTGCAGGGAGTTGAAATTGACCTCTCCGACCGGGATGGCTCCGCCGCCCGTTGCGGCAATGCCATTGATAAAATCTTGAGAAATCCCGTGGACATCGATGGAATGGCTGCCTATGCCGCCCGCAGTTACAGCTGGCGGGTCATGGCCGAAGCGCTGGTCGACGATCTCTCAAAGCGGGTAGAGGCTTTGTCGCGCAATATGGCAACGGAAGCTTAAGGGCGAAGGGATAACCATCGACGGGGGATGTTGCATGGCCGCTCAGACAAAACACTTCGGCGTCTTCGCCTTGAATCGTTTTCCGATCAGCTTCGGCGAATTTAACATCAAATTCGCCAGAGTGCTGTCGAATCGATGGACGGCTACGGCCCTTTTGGTCTTCGCGATTATCCAACAGGCCGTCGGCCATCAGAATACCGATAATTCGTGGCTGTTCACCGTTGCCGAGCATGTACTGGCCGGCGCGCGGCCTTATGTCGACATCATCGAGACCAATCCGCCAGCCTCGTTCCTGATCTACATGCCAGCGGCGATGTTCGCGCAGGCGATCGGCGCGCCAACCGAAGCGATCGCCGTGGTGTTTGTCTTTCTCAATGCGATGGTTTGCGCCTGGCTGGCCTGGCGGGTTCTACGCGAAGCCGGCATCGTGGCGCAAGCCGAGTCGGGTTTCGCGGCCGTGGCGGCGAGCTTCATCCTGCTGGTCATGCCCGGCTTCGTGTTCGCCCAACGCGAGCACCTTGCGGTCATCTGGAGCCTGCCTGTTCTTGCGGTCTACGCGGCGCGATTCTCCGGCGCCCGGCCCGATTGGCGGTCCGCGCTGGGGGCAGGCGTTCTCGCGGGCTTCGTCGTTTGCATCAAGCCGCATTTTGCCCTTGCTTTCGCCTTTCCGCTGGCGGGATGCCTGATCGCGCGGCGTTCATTCAGGCTTGCCTTGGCTATCGAGAACCTGGCGGCGACCGTAACGGTTTTGGCTTATGTCGCGGTTATTTTTTATCTTTTCCCGGCATTTGTCGACACGCTGCAAGTAACGATCGACGCCTATGTGCCGCTGAGAGTATCGTTGCAGGAATTGCTGGGAGAACTCTGGTTTACCTTGAATGTAGGGCTGCTCGCCATAACCGCCTATGTCGGACGAGGCCTCTGCTTAACGCCGCGCGCATTTACGCTTATCGCCGGCTCACTGGGATTCCTCGTTACCTACCTCGTGCAGGGCAAAGGCTGGGGCAACCACGA
>NZ_JBKQOU010000108.1:0-5069 GCF_052145335.1 Rhodoblastus sp. | reverse complement strand
GCGCACGGCGCGCCGCTGGCGACGCCGACGCAGGACATGATCCTCGGCGCCTACTACCTGACCTACGGGCCGGAAGCGGAGGAGCTCTCGAAGATCGATCGCGCCACGTATGAGCCGCGCCCGCACGTGTTCCGCACGGCGCAGGAGGCGGAGCTCTCCTACGAGGGCAACGTGGTCAAGCTGCACGACATCGCCGAGTTCCGTCCCTACGGGCGCGAGGGCGGTCACGTGCTCACGACGATCGGACGGATCATCTACAACGACCGCATCGAGCGCGCGCTCGCGGAGGCGCTGGGCGACGAGTTCGACGCGTCCAAGTACGTGTTCGTCAACCAGTCGATGAAGAAGCGCGACCTCGAGGGCAGATGAATCGTCGCCCGGAATAACGTAATCCACCTCGCTGACATGCACGCCCGACTGTTCGCCCATCACATATGGAAGACCCGCGCACTGTTCCACTATCACCAGCCGGGCGCGGTCGATGATCGACTGATGCCAAAGATTGCAGACACTAAAATTAAAATATCCATTTTCGTCCATTGGGCAGGTCTTTAGAATGACGATATCTACTGGATCTATGAATCTGCGATAATAATCAGGAATTTCGCCAAGATGGACCGGCATGTAATGGGCGATGCCGGCATCATGCTTCTTGCGGTCATACCCTGAGAAATGCAGGCTGATCCAACAAAAGTGCTCGCCATCGGGATCGGCCTCCAGAACCGCTCTCCGACTCATCGACATGCACGAGCGAATCTTCACGCCTTGGAGTTCGTCCCGGTGCATCGCCAGGGCGGCGTCAAAGGCGTCAGGCTGGCTAAGCATGGCCCCGTAATCAATCCACATGCCGGATCGCACAAGGGACGCAGCCTCTTGCGCGGTGATTTGTTTGGCTTTGGAGGCGCTGCTTCTGGCCATGATCCAACCCCACCATCAAAATGCATATTGACATAAATTTTGACACCGCTCAGCAAGAATATCTTCCGTAGTGCAAGGGTGCCGCCAGCTTCTGATCTCCGCGAAATTAGCTAAGTTAGCATTTCAGTTTATTCAGAACAGTCACTTAGCCTGGGCGAAACGGCGTTTTTCTAAAATGTGGCAAGAATAGAATCGCGCGGAAGCTTAGAACCGCTTGAAATCACAATTTCGTAACGCAGAAGCTAATGGCCCGAAACCTCAACGAACGGGTCGATCACGTCATTCATGGTGTCTCCTCGATAGTCTCATCATGGCGGACGCCAGTCTTGACGGATTCCGCCTTTGCATTGGTTCAGTCGCCGCTTGAGCGATCGGCTCCGAGCAAGATGGGATGGCCGTGCGGCGTCGCCAGCGCGGCGGCGCGCCAGGCGTTTGCAAGGTTCACGATATCGGCCTCGCTCGCCACGCCCTTGGCGGCAAGGAGCTTTTCGAGCGCCCGCAGCCAGTTCTCGAAATAGATGGCGTTACCCGCCTCTTGCGACCCGGCTGCAATTTCAGCGCCGAGCGCCTGCGTCCATTCGCTCCAGCTGAACAGGCCCCGCTCATTGAGCGCGACGGCCATGGCGAAGACCTGCGCCTGCCAAGGCTCATCGAAGGGCGGCGCTTCAGGCCCATTCAAGATAGGGCTCCCAGGCATCGATCGACACGTTCAGATTTGGGTCCGCCTCCGCGCCCCATAATTCGCGGCCGGTGAAGCGCACCGTATAGCACCAGTGCGGGTCGTCGCCCACGCCACGAGCCTTGGAATCGGGAAAGGCGAAACAGCCGCGCACGGTTTCGACCACACCGACTTTGCCGCGCGCATAACGCGGCAGTCGCGTGTGCGTCGGAGGATGCATGACTTTCGTGCGCACCTTCTCCCCTTCGCGGTAGAGGGCCTCGGCTGACGCGGGTCGATCGTAAGGCGTGCCTTTGCGAAGCACGGCTTCGACATCGGCAGGCGCCAATTTCCCTTTGACGGCGCGCGCCGGGACTAAAACCGTGCCTTGTTGCAGTTCTTCGGCCGCGATCAAGCCGGCCTTCAACAGCAAATGCTCCAGCGCCGTGATCCAGATGTCATAATAGCTCTTGGTTAGATACTCGGCGGGCGGCAGGCTTTCGCGGGCGTAGCGGACCATATCCAGGTTCCACTCCCCGCACGCGGCCGCAGCCAAAGTCAGGGCCAAGGCGCGCCGTTCCCAATCGCAATGGAACACCGGCTCATTTTGTTCCGGCGCGATCGGACCAAAGCCCATCATGCCGCCAAGGTCATGCACGCCATTCATGATTTCGGGCTCCCATTTGTTGGCGACAGCGCCAGCCCGACGCCAATCATGCTGTCGCGCGTCACGAGCGCGGCGAGCTGCTCCTCATCAAAACCATCTGTGTATTCCGGCCGCATGGGCACGACGATGTATCGCAATTCGGCCGTCGAATCCCAGACCCGGATTTCCGTATCGGCGGCGAGATTTAGACCGAATTCGGCGAGGACCGCGCGCGGGTCCAAGACGGCGCGGGAGCGATAGGCGGGCGACTTGTACCAGACCGGCGGCAGGCCCAGGACCGGCCAAGGATAACAGGAGCACAAGGTGCAGACGACGAGATTGTGCCGTCTGCGCGTGTTCTCGAGAGCCGCCATGTGCTCGCCTTGCCGTCCGCCGAAGCCGAATTCGGCAATGGCGCTGGTCGCGTTCGCCAGCAGCCGTTCGCGGAATTTCGGGTCCGTCCACGCCCTCGCCACGACGCGCGCGCCATTGCGCGGACCGATCCTAGTCTCGTAGCTTTCCACAATCGCGTCGAGCGCCGCCGGATCGACGTAGCCTTTGTCGACCAGGAGGGTTTCGAGCGCCCGCACGCGAAGGGCGACGTCGGAAAGTTCGGAATGGGAATGGCCGCTTTTGTCATCCATGGCTCATGTCCATTTTTGACGACGACTAGGGGGGCGGCCGACCGCGAAACCGCCAACAATGGCGCCACAAACCTACCCCGCCAAATTCGCGAGCGTCAGGCGTCCAACATGTTCTGGAGGCGATTGCCCTTGGATAATTTTAACAAGGGAGTGCGCCAGCAAAACAAGATTATCATAGCACGAAAATCGCGAAGGGGACATGGTGATCGCTACCAATGTCTGCAGTTGGGCCCGATCCTGCCTTTGCCAACGCCGGTCGTGACCGGCTGCAATCGCCGGTTAAGGACCTCATCCGCGCCACCGATTGCATCGTTTGGAACTCACCGCATGGACGAGACTCAAGCGCGGCAACGGCCTGGATCGAGCAGGTCACACCTCATCGCATAACGAGCAATATGGAACCTCGTGTTCGGAAGCTCGCTGACGGTTTCGACGCATAGGCCGTAGAATTATGTCAGCGGGGTTCAACCGAACGGATCGGCATCAATGCGCCTTCGGCACCCCACCCGGAAATTCGGACTGAAATTCCGTTGGCAACAAATCAAAAATGACGGTTGTTCCGCCACGAGGTCGCTTTCGATTAGCGTTCGCTCGGCGGCAGTTACGTGATGTCTCATCTTAACCTTAGTTACATTTGGTCGCTGCCTGATCAGTTGCGCGCTGGCTTGAACTGAGCAACTATGCGCCCCGACAGGGGGCTGTAATTATGCTGGATAGGCCTTATCGCTGGTTTCGAACCGGCCTTTTTATTATTTTATTTCAAGCAATTTTCTGGGCCACAGTAGGCGTGGCAAACGCTCAGGGGTTCGGCGAATTGCTCGGCGGAATGATTCAAATTGGAATGGCCCAAGAATCCTGGAAGCCTTACGCCGCAATTCGATCATGCGTGGACGATCAACTCCGCCCAGAAGGTCAATCCATTCAAAATCTCGTGGCTAACGGGGTGATGGCGAACAACCCCCAGCTCCAGCCTTACATTTCAAAATGCCAGCAAATCGCAAGTGTCGCTCGCGCATGGAGGGCGATGGACGCCCACACGAAAAGCTGTGTGGGTCGTCTTCTCCAGGCGAACAATCAATCTATATCGGCGCTCGCCGAATTGGCCGTCGCCCCGTCGGACTCGCAGGTTTCACCGCTCATATCGCAATGTCAGCAGATCGATGCGGCGCACAAGGCGTGGGCTTCTCTCGATCCCTCCATGAACACATGCGTGGGTCGTCTGCTCCAGACGAACAATCAATCCGCATCAATGCTCGCCGACATGAGCATAGGCCCCTCAGATTCTCAGGTTTTACCTCTCATATCGCAATGTCAGCAGATCGATGCCGCTCGCAAGGCATGGGCTTCCCTCGACACCTACGTGCACACATGCGTCGACCGTTTCCTCAAGAACGGCGGACAGAGCATCGAGACTTTGGTTTCCGAGCGGGTGGCGCCGGCTGATTCGCAGGCCGTGCCGGTCATGTCGACATGTCATCCGTTCTCCTCACAGAACCTGATGAAGAATATCTCCTGTTCAATCGATGGGGCTCAAAGCCGCTGTGACGAGTTCTATGTTCTGGAGACGGCGCCAACGAGTCCTCTCGACATCGATCAATTGGTCACCGCATTGGTTTCAGGTCAGATTGTCGGAAAGGCGCAACTGGAGACGCCACGCGCAAAGGCAGCCCGACTAGCGATTGTTGCCGAGCGGCGAAAAGACATGATCGCCGAAGGCGCACTGAAGAAGCTTTCAGCTCTGCTCGATCCGTCGAACAAGTTTTCCTTCTCCAAGGCGAGCGCGCTTCGCCAACAGATCGAGACGCAGCGCGCAAACCTGAAATTTTCAGAACAAGACCTGCTGAAACTGGAGACCGCGGCAACCGGGTTGTTGGCCGCCAATATCGCAGAAACCGAACGGCAGCGCGTCCAACGAGAGGAAATGCTCAGTCGTGGCGAAATAGCCGTCGCCGGACAGGGGTCTGGGCCCAATCAGAAATCGGCCCGTATTGACGCTTACTATCAAGTCTTCGAGAAGCAGCTCCGTGACTACATCGGCGGCCAGGCGGACGGCGATATTGGCCAGCAGTTCAAAAAGGCCGCTACCGAAGATATTGAAAAATTCCGTTCGAACTTCTTCATTGGGGCGCCCAGTGAAACATGCGGGAAGTCCGGTCGCTCGTACGCATGCTCAATCGAAGGCGTCTTCAAACTGGGAACCTTG
>NZ_JBKQOU010000107.1:0-4264 GCF_052145335.1 Rhodoblastus sp. | reverse complement strand
CGCGCATGGCGCAGGGCGCCCAGCACGGGGATGAATTCGAGCAATTGCGTCTCGTGGACGCTGCGATTGCCGAAATCCCTGGAAATGGCTGCGGCGATGTCGGTCTCATGCCGGACGATCATCGCCTCGAGTCGGTCCAGGCGGTCGCGGCGGCTGGCGAAATTGGGGTTCATGTCGCGCAGGAAAGCCGTTTTCTGCCTTGATAGCAGGTCTTCCATAGGGCTCATGGAATCGTTCCGATCGGGGCCAGGGGAGCGGCCCCTGTCAGGTTAGCGCGCTTTTACGGGGCACGGAATATAAAAGCGGCCCCGGCCGCCCGCCGAAGAAAAAAGCTTGAGCGGGTCGGTCTTTTTTTGCCGCCGGGCGTTACTCTCCGGTCCCAGGAAAAAACATTCAGGGGAGAGAAACGTGGAACCTTCCGTCAGCGGGGGCGCGCTGGTCGCCAGCAACCTGTCCTATGTCCAGCCGACCGAAAGTTCCGCTTGGGGAACGTTTCTGGCCCAGGTGGATCGGGTCACGCCCTTTCTCGGCCATCTGGAGCGCTGGGCCGAAACCTTGCGGCGGCCGAAAAGGACGCTGATCGTCGACGTGCCGATCGAACTGGACAATGGCGAATTCGCCCATTTCGAGGGCTATCGCGTGCAGCACAGCCTTTCGCGCGGTCCCGGCAAGGGAGGTGTGCGTTATCATCCCGACGTGACGCTGGAAGAGGTCATGGCGCTGGCGGCTTGGATGACGGTCAAGAACGCCGCCGTCAATCTGCCCTATGGCGGCGCCAAGGGCGGCATCAGGCTCGATCCGCGCAAGCTTTCGCTGAAGGAACTGGAACGCGCCACCCGGCGCTATACCAGCGAGATCGGCGTCATCATCGGGCCGTTGCAGGATATTCCGGCGCCCGACGTCAATACCGATGCGCAGGTCATGGCCTGGATGATGGACACCTATTCGATGAACGTCGGCAGCTCCAGCCCCGGCGTGGTCACCGGCAAGCCGATCCATCTCGGCGGTTCGCTGGGGAGGGTGAAAGCCACCGGGCGCGGCGTCTTCGTCATGGGATGCGCCGCGATGCGGCGGCTGAACATGCCGGTGGCGGGCGCGCGCATCGCCGTTCAGGGTTTCGGCAATGTCGGCTCGACGGTGGCCGAACTCTTCGCCCAGGCGGGCGCGAAAATCGTCGCCGTGCAGGATTCCCGCGGCGCGGTTTTCAACGCGCAAGGCTTGAAAATTTCCGAGCTGGCGGCGCATGTCGCGGGCCATCATGGCGTCGCCGATTTCTCGGGGGGCGAAAGCATGGCCCGCGAAGAGTTCTGGGACGTGGGCTGCGACGTGCTGATACCGGCGGCGCTCGAAGGCCAGATCGACGTTTTCCGCGCAAACAGATTGAAGGCCCGCCTGGTGCTCGAAGGCGCCAATGGCCCGACCCTGCCGCAGGCCGACGATGTTCTCGAATCGCGCGGCGTCGTCGTGCTGCCGGACGTGATCTGCAACGCCGGCGGCGTCACGGTCAGCTATTTCGAATGGGTGCAGGACTTCGCCAGCTTTTACTGGACCGAGGAGCAGATCAACCAGCGCCTCGACAAGATTGTGCTCGACGCGCTCGACCAGATCTGGGAGGTTTCCCAGAAGCGCCGGATTTCCCTGCGCACGGCGGCCTTCGTCGTCGGTTGCGAGCGTATCCTGACGGCGCATGAGGAACGCGGCCTCTACCCATGATCCGAGAATTTTCCGCTCCCTACGCGCCGCCCGACGAGGAAATCGCCGAAAGCCTGCTGCGGCGGGCGCCTCCCGCAGTGACGCGGCAGGCGGCTCGGGCGCTCGCTGGCGAGCTGATCGAAATCATCCGCGCGCATCGTGGAGGGATCGGCGGCGTCGAGGATTTTCTGCAGGAATTCAAGCTGTCGTCGCGCGAAGGGCTGGCGGTGATGGCGCTGGCGGAATCGCTGGTCCGGGCGCCGGACAATCCGACCGCCGATCTGCTGCTGGCCGATAAATTATCCGCCGGCGATTTCGTCCATCATCACACCGCGTCCGACGCGCCGCTGGTCCAGGCCTGCGCCTTCGCGCTGGGGTTTTCGGCGCGGCTGATCGGGCCGGAATTTTCGGCGCAGGGCGTCGGCGCCGATCTGGCGCGGCGCCTCGGCGCGCCCACCCTGCGGGCCGCCGCGCGGCAGGCGATGAAACTGCTCGGCGGCCATTTCGTGTTCGGCGAGACCATCCAGGCGGCGCTGGCCCGAGCGCGCAGAAATTCAGACCGGCGCATAAGCCATTCCTTCGACATGCTTGGCGAGGCGGCGCGAACCGGCGCCGACGCACAGCGGCATTTCGATTCCTACGCCGAGGCGATTGGCGCCATCGGCGCGGTGGCGCAGGGCGAAGGGCCGGCGGAAAGGCCAGGGATTTCGGTCAAGCTCTCGGCGCTGCACCCGCGATACGAGGCGATTTCCGCCGAGCGGGTGCGAACCGAATTGGCGCCGCGACTGCTCGAACTGGCGCGGCTCGCCAAAGCCCACGACCTCGGCCTCACCGTCGACGCCGAGGAAGCGGACCGGCTGGAGCTGTCGCTCGAACTTTTTGGACGCGTCGCCGCCGATCCTTCTCTCGGCGGCTGGGACGGTTTCGGGCTGGCGGTGCAGGCCTACCAGAAGCGCGCCCTGGCGGTGATCGACCATGTCGCGGCGCTTGCCGGCGCAAATAGTCGCAAATTCATGGTGCGGCTGGTCAAGGGCGCCTATTGGGACAGCGAGATCAAGCGCGCGCAGGAACGCGGCCTGGCCGATTATCCGGTCTTCACCCGCAAGGCGATGACCGATCTCCATTATCTGGCCTGCGCCGAAAGACTTCTGGCGGATAAAAACCTTTATCCGCAGTTCGCCACCCATAACGCCTTGACCGCAGCGACCCTTGTCGCGCTTGCGGGCGGGCGAAAATACGAATTCCAGCGGCTCCACGGCATGGGCGAAGCTTTGCACGAGGCGCTCCTCGAACGGTCCGGGGTCGGCTGCCGCATCTACGCGCCTGTCGGTCCGCATCGCGACCTGCTGGCTTATCTGGTGCGCCGCCTGATCGAGAACGGCGCCAATTCCTCCTTCGTCGCCCGCGCCGCCGATCCCACCATTGCGGCGCAAACGCTGCTCGCCGATCCGGTCGAGGCGCTCACGGGGGCGCCCAGCGTGCGGCACGCTCATCTTCGCCTGCCGGGCGAAATTTTCGCGCCGGAAAGGAAAAATTCCGCTGGCGTGGAATTTGGCGACCGCAAGGCTCTGGCTGGTTTGCTGGAAGAGATCGCGCCGCGCGCCGGGACGGCGTTTCTGGCCCTGCCGACGTCGGGCCCCGGCCTGCCGCCGCGCGAAATCCCGTCGCCAATCGACGGCTTGGCGGCGGGCGAGGTTTGCGAAGCCGACGCCGCGACGGCGCGCGCCGCGATGGCGGCCGCGAAAGCCGCCTTTCCAGCCTGGAGCCGGACGCCGGTAGAGCAGCGCGCGCAAGTGCTTCTCCGCGCGGCGGACGCGCTTGAGACGCGGCGCGGCCGGCTGATCCGACTGTTGCAGAGCGAGGCGGGAAAGACGCTCGACGACGCGCTGGCGGAAGTCCGCGAAGCGGCGGACCTGTGCCGCTATTATGCGGTGCAGGCGCTGGTCCTGTGCAAGGAAACTGCCCTGCCGGGCGTCACCGGCGAAGAAAATCTTTTGCGGCTTCACGGACGCGGCGTCTTCGTCTGCATTTCCCCGTGGAACTTTCCGCTGGCGATTTTTATCGGACAGGTCGCAGCGGCTCTGGTCGCCGGCAACAGCGTCGTCGCCAAGCCCGCGCCGCAGACCCCGCTGGTCGCCCATGAGGCCGTCGATCTGCTGTTCGCGGCCGGCTGCCCGAAAGGCGTCCTGCAATTCGTTCCCGGCGACGGCGCTGTCGGCGCGGCGCTGGTCGCCGATCCCGCAACGGCGGGCGTGGTCTTTACCGGTTCGGTCGCCACCGCTCACGCCATCCAGAAAGTGCTGGCGGCTTCCCGCGGCCCCATCGTCCCCTTCATCGCCGAGACCGGCGGGATCAACGCGATGATCGTCGATTCCACGGCGCTGATCGAGCAGGTCGTCGACGATGTGCTGGCCTCGGCCTTCCGCTCCGCGGGACAGCGTTGTTCGGCCTTGCGGCTGCTTTGTCTGCAGGAGGAGATTTTCGTTCCCGCTCTGGAAATGCTGACCGGGGCGGCGCGTGAGTTGCGGGTCGGCGATCCGCGTGCGATCGACACCCATGTCGGCCCGGTGAT
>NZ_JBKQOU010000106.1:0-30306 GCF_052145335.1 Rhodoblastus sp. | reverse complement strand
CACGCTTTTCCCTGGCATTTCACTCTCCCCGAAACAGGTTGTGTCAGCGGGAAAACATCGCCTATAGTACTTTGGCCCAATTGCCCGTCGGGACGATGCGGCTCGTCGACAAGAGCGGCGGGGCAGGACCAAAAGCGCGCGGAAACCGCGCGAAAACGGGAAGAGGAAACAGGCCATTGCAGATGGGCGAAAGGCGAGCCGATGGCGTCGTCATCGCTTCGACCAGCGCGTCGAGCGCGGAAGCGGCGGCAAGCGAAATTGCGGCCGCAATCAAAGGCCAGTTGGCGGCGTCAGGCGAGAAGTCGGAAGAGGCTTTGGCCGGCCTGGTTTGTTTCGTCTGCTCAAGCTTCGACGCCGCGCGTTTCTCCGCTGAAATCCGCTCAACCTTGCCGGGGTCACCGATTTTTGGCTGCACCACCGCTGGCGAACTGACGCCGGCCGGTTGGGCCTCCCATTCTATCGTCGCCATCGGCTTCTTGCGCCGGCATTTCACTCTAGTCGCGCATATGATGGAGGAACTGTCACATTTCGGCGTCGAGGAGGGCCGCGCCTCCATCGCCGAGGCGCGTGCCGCTTTGCTGGCCGCAGGCCCTTATATCGAGCCGGACCATTGTTTCGGCCTGCTGCTGATCGACGGCATGTGCCGGCGCGAGGAAGCGGTGATCTCGGCGCTTTATTCGGCGCTCGATGACATTCCGGTGGTTGGCGGCTCGGCTGGCGACGGCATGAGCTTCGAAAAAACATGGATGATCCGCGACGGCGAAGTTTTCCGCGACGCCGCATTGCTTTTGCTGTTTCACACCGATCTACCCTTCGCCCCGTTCAAATGCGATTATTTCGAACCGTCGTCGGCGAAAATGGTGGTCACTGACGCCGATATCGAGTTGCGCATCGTGCGCGAACTCAACGCCGAACCGGCGGCGACGGAATATGCGCATCAGGTCGGGCTGGTCGAGAGCAAGCTCGATTCCACCTCCTTCGCCTCGCATCCGGTGCTGGTCGGCGTCGGCGGCCAATATTACGCCCGCTCGATCCAGAAGGTGAATTCCGACGGCTCCCTCAGCTTTTTCTGCGCCATTGACGAGGGCCTGGTGCTGACCGTCGCCAAAACGCTCGACGCCTATGAAAGCACATTGGCGACTTTCGAGCGGCTGGAGGCGGAGCTTGGCGCGGTCTCGCTCTATATCGGCTTCGATTGCGTGCTGCGACGTCTCGCAGCCGAACGCCAGCAGATCGCCCATCGCCTGTCCGAACTCTATCGCCGCCGCCGCGTCATCGGCTTCAACACCTATGGCGAGCAATATCGCTCTATGCATGTCAACCAGACTTTTACCGGCATTGCGCTGGGCTACCGCCGCGCCGAGGCTCAAGAAACGGCATGACCATCGAGACAGCCGAAAATATCGACGATCTGAAACGTCGGATCATCAAATTGGAAAAGATCAACCGCGCGCTGATGTCGCGCGTTGAACGCTCCGTGGACAGCCAGTTCAACGCTTTTTCGCTGTTCGAGACGGCCATCGCCCTCGATCATCAGGTCCGCCGCCGCACCCAGGAATTGCAGCAGGCGATGCGCTCGATCGAAAAGGCCAAGAGGCAGGCCGAGGCGGCGAGTTCGCTGAAAACCACTTTCGTCACCTCGGTCGGCCACGACCTGCTGCAACCGCTCAATGCGGCGAGGCTCGCCCTTTCGGCGCTCGGCGAATTGCAGGTCGAACCGGACGGCGGCGATTTGATCGATCAGGTCGACCGCTGCCTGGTGACGCTGGAAGACCTGATCCGAACCCTGCTCGATCTGTCGAAACTCGACGCCGGCGTGATGAAGCCGGACATACGCGCCTTCGAACTGGGTGACGTATTGGAGCCGCTGACGCGCGACCTGGCCTATTTCGCCAAGAAGCGCGGCCTGAAGTTGCGGATCGTCGGCTCGCGCCGCACAGTCTCTTCCGATCCGCTGATGCTGCGCCGCATCCTGCAAAACCTGCTCGCCAACGCCTTGCGCTATACGTCCCGCGGAGGCGTGCTGGTCGGCGCGCGGCGACGCGGCGACCATTTGCTGGTGCAGGTCTGCGACACCGGACCGGGCATTCCCGAGGACCGGCGAGAGGCGATCTTCCAGGAGTTCCAGCGCGAGCACGATGACACGCCGGGGCAGACGGGCTTCGGCCTCGGCCTCGCTATCGTCCGCCGTTTCTCGCAGGCGCTCAACCATCCCGTCAGCCTAGCCTCCAATATTGGACGCGGCTCGACCTTTTCCGTGCTGCTGCCGCTGACCGAAGAAATTCCACCGCCCCCCCTCACCAGCCCGCCTTTGCGCCCCTACCAGAACCTCATCGCTGGCGCGAAAATCCTGTTGATCGAGAACGAACCCGCCGTCAGTGAGGCGATGGTCCTGCTGCTCGAGCGTTGGGGCTGCGACGTGGCGGCCGCGCCCTCCGGCGCGGAAGCGATCGACAAGGTGCGCGCTTTGGCCAACCCGCCGCAGATCATCATCGCCGACCTCCATCTCAATAATGGCGAACGCGGACCAGAGGCAATTAACGCCGTTCGCAAGGCTTTCGGCCCCGATCTACCAGCGCTGATCATCACCGCCGATCATTCCCCGAAGGCGGAGGAAGAGGCGCGGCGCCACAAGCTCGAAATGCTGAAAAAGCCGGTTCGTCCCGCCGAATTGCGCTCGCTGCTGTCATTCCTGCTCGCTTGAAAATAGGACTTTATAACGGGCGACCTGAGGCGGCCGAAATGATTTAATTGAGCTGTATCAAATCATGTCGCCCATGGTTGCCGGATAATCCGGGCGTATGGGCGCCCCGCAGCGCGCCGCGCGCAGGAAATCTCCCATAAGTCAGCCGGAGCAAGAGGTTATGCAAGCCAAGGTACTTATTCTTTCCGCCGCCCTTTTTGCGGGCCTCGCGTCAACCGCGCTGGCGGCCGATGTCGCGGCCGGCGAAGTCGTCTTCAACCAGTGCAAACAGTGTCATCACATTGGCCCTGGCGCGACGAATTTCTATGGCCCCTCCCTGAACGGTCTCATCGGCCGGCCGGCCGGCACCTTCCCTGGCTATAATTATTCGGAAGCCAACAAGCATTCCGGCAAGATCTGGGACGTCCCGACCCTCGAATCCTATCTCAGGCAGCCGCAGCACGATGTGCCGGCGACCTACATGACCTTCAAGGGACTGACCAGCCAGAGCGACATCGACAATGTCATCGCTTACATCGCGCAGTTCGATACCAGCGGCGGCAAGATCAGCAAGTAAATTACGCCAGCCTCGACGCATCGAAAGACCGCCGGATCTCGCTCCAGCGGTCTTTCTTTTGCATTCCCAGCCGCAGCCAACGGCGATTGGCGCAACCTCGAATAGGCGCCATGCTAGCGAGCGTGATCGGCGCGGCCGTGTCGCGCCCCAAGGCAAGGCTCAGGGCAGGGAGGGCAAAACACCGGGCATCGCAATTCCCACTCCATCGTGCGACGAGATCAAATAAGACGGGTTCACGTCGCATTGCATGGAATTGAGCGCAGCCGTAAAAGAGTCGCGCAAGGACGGACTCATGAAGCCATTTTTTTCGCCGGAGGATCATATCGTCGTGTCGCTCGACGAGGTCTGCGTCAATATTTCCTGCGGCCTGCATCCCTGGGAGCGCCATCCCGAACGTCCGACCCGCCTGATGGTCTCGGTTCGGCTTTACGCGCCACTGCTGACGCCGCGCGCCGCCGACACGCCGATAATCGATTACGACGTGGTGCGCCAGCGCATCCTCGATCTGGAAAGCGACGGCCATATCGATCTGCTCGAAACGATCGCCGATCTCATTATCGACAGCTGTTTCCAGGACCTGCGCGTGACCGCCTGCAGCCTTTCGATCCGCAAGCCCGACATCTACAATGAAAGCCGCGGCGCCGGCATCGACGTGTTTCGCACCCGCGCGCGCTGGAGCGAGGGGCGGTGAAGACGGCGCTGATCACCGGCGCGACCAGCCGGCTCGGCGCCCCGCTGGCGTGGTTTTTCGCACGGGAAAATTATCGCGTGTTTCTGCATGTTCACCGCGCGCGCGAAGCTGCGGACGAATTGGCGCAAAAGCTTGCCGAGACCGGCGCCAAAGCGGAAATCATCGTCGGCGATTTCAACGAAAGGGCGACGATTGCCGCCTTCTGCACCGAACTGACCGCGCGTTGCGGCGCTCCCGATGTCATTGTCAACAACGCCTCGGTGTTCGAGCACGACTTTCCCGGCCGCGCGGACGCCGACAAACTGGCTGCCAGCCTCGCCGTCCACGCCCTTGCGCCTTTCATGATTTTGGAGGCGGCGGCGGCGGCGAAACAACCGCAAGGCGTGGTCACCGTGTTCAATATTCTCGACCAGAAACTGCTCTGCCTGAACGCCGATTATTATTCCTACACCGTCGGAAAAAACGCGTTGATGACGATAACAGCGCTCTGGCAGGGGGCTGATCGTATCGATATGCGGGTGTTTGGCCTGCTGCCAGGTCTGATGTTTCCGTCAGGGCCGCAGACGGAACAAAGATTCATTGCCGATATGGGAAAAATTCCGACCGGCCGCGCCACCCCACCAGAAGACATATGTGCGCTGATGGCTTTCTTTCTGGCGCATCCCGATCTGCCCGGGCAGATGCTGCCGATCGACGGGGGCGAACATCTGATGGGGCGTCGGCGCGACATCGCCTTCGAATAATGCCCTCGCGGGCATTCAGTTCTTTACGCGAACCGGGTTCCACTTCGCTCGAAAACGCTTTAATACCGCCCCATGTCCATGACCATCACCCAGGCCTTCACTTTCGAGGCCGCCCACCATCTGCCGCATGTTCCGGAAACCCATCGCTGCCGGCGGCTGCATGGCCATTCCTATCGCGTCGAACTGCGGCTTGCGGACGAGGTGGACGCTTTTTCCGGCTTCGTCGTCGATTTTTTCGACGTGGAGAAAGCCTTCCAGCCGCTTTTGGAGCGACTTGACCATCACTTGCTGAACGAAATCGATGGGCTGGAAAACCCGACGGCGGAAAATATCGCCATCTGGATATACCAACGTGTCAAATCGGGCCTGCCGCAGCTCGAAGCCGTCAAAGTCTTCGAGACGCCGATGTGCTGGGCGGAATACCGCGGATGAACTTCGGCACTTGCGGCCAGAACGGGGGCGCGCCCCCGCTCCCTGTCCTGGCTCAGTAGCAGGCCCAGACCCAGCCCCCGAAGAAAGGATTCCAGGTCCAGCAGGGCCCGACGCCATAGCCCCAGTAGCGGCCATGCCAGTAACGGCCGCCGCCGCGATAGCCGCCGCCATAAGCGCCATAGCCGCCGCGATAACCGCCACCGCGATAAACGCCATGGTAGCCCCCGCCGTGATAGCCCCCGCCGTGATAGCCGCCGGCATGGAAACCGCCGCCCCCGCCGTGGCCGCCGCCATGGCCGCCACCGTGCGCGGCAAACGTTGAAGTCGGAAGAGCGGCGAGCGAGGCGACGGTCACAGCCAAGGCCAATTTGCGCAACATTTTTTATCCTCCGAATACGCTTGCCGCCAAATCCGCACGCGGTGGCCGCATGGCCGAGGCGACCTCGAGCTTGAGCCTATAACGAAACAGCCGTTCAAGACGAGGTATTTTCCGCGTTCCAGCGCCGCTACGGCCCAATGGAAATGCCCGTGAAGCTAACGCGCGACCGGCGCAATGGTTGCGGGTCGAATCATCCGCCGAAGACGCTGGGATCATAGCGGCGCAACGTGGAGCAGAACTCGCAGGTCACGCCGATCATGCCGTCGTCTCCCACCATGTCATCGCGTTCGTTTTGCGAAAAGCTCCTCAGCATGGTTTCGATCCGCTCGTCGGAGCAGCGGCAGGATTCGCGCAAGCGCTGGACAGGAAAAGCCTTGACGCCGCGCTCGTGAAACAGCCGGTAGGCCAGATCCTCGGGCATCAGGCCAGGGTCGAGTAGTTCGTGATCCTCGACCGTGGCGGCGAGAACCTTGGCCTCGATCCAGCTATCTTCCTCCGGCCGCTCCTCGTGAACATGGCCTTCAGGAGCGTCCCCGGGGTGCAAATCGGCCATGCGCCGGCGCTCCGGCGAATGGGGCAGGAATTGCGCCAGCAGGCCGCCGGCGCGCCAGCGAGCGCCCCCGGGCGTCACGACCTGGCCGGCCGCCAGTCTGATATAGGTCGGAATCTGTTCGGATTGCTGGAAATAGACATGCGCCGCCTGTTCGAGCGAACCGCCCTCGATCGACGCGACACCTTGATAGCGCGCGACTTCGGCGCCCTGTTCAATCGTGAAGGCCAGATGGCCGCGCCCCAAAAGCGCCGTGACTCCGGCATGGCCGAGTTCCTCCAGACGGGCGGCGTTAAAACGGGCGAAGGCGCGGAGCCGGTCGGGCGCGTCGAAATCCACCACCATCATGTCGACAATGCCGTCGGTGCGGGTCTGCAACTGGAAACGGCCCTCGAATTTCAGCGCCGTGCCGAGCAGCACCGTCAGCACCGCCGCCTCGCCAAGCAGCAGGGCCACCGGCTCCGGATAGGCGTGACGGGTCAAAATGGCGTCGAGCGCTGGGCCGAGACGGGCCAGCCGTCCGCGCAAATCGAGGGGCTCGACGGCGAAAGGCAGGACGCAATCATCCCTCTCCTGCTCGGCGCCCAGGGCTTCCGCATGAAAACCTCCGGCGCCAGAATTCATGACTGGACCTCCATGCACCAGGCCAGAATGCCCTTATGGGCGTGAAGGCGGTTTTCCGCTTCGTCGAACACCAGCGACTGTGGGCCGTCCATCACCGCATCCGTGACCTCCTCGCCGCGATGGGCCGGCAGGCAATGCATGAACACGGCGTTCTTCGCGGCGAGCCGCATCAATTTGCTATTCACCTGGTAGGGCGCGAGCAAGGCGTGACGCAATTTTTCGTCCTTGTCGCCCATCGACACCCAACAGTCGGTCAATACGCAGTCAGCGCCACGTACGGCCTCCTGCGGATCGCGCATGACATTGACTACGCCGCCCTGGGCGCGTGCCTGGGCGATCAATTCGCTGCGCGGCCCCAATTCTTCCGGCGAAGCAATGTCTAGAGTGAAGCCGAATTTCACCGCCGCTTGAATCCAGCTGGTGAGCACATTGCAGGCGTCACCGACCCAGGCGATGCGCGCGCCTGCGATGGAGCCGCGATGTTCCTCGAAAGTCATCAAGTCGGCCATGACCTGGCAGGGGTGTGTGCGCTTGGTCAGGCCGTTGATCACGGGAACGGTGGCGTAGGCGGCCATGTCCATCAGATGTTCATGGCTGAGGATGCGGATCATGATGATATCGACGAAACGCGACAGCACGCGCGCCGTATCAGCAATAGTCTCGCCGCGTCCGAGTTGCATTTCGGCGCCGGTCAGCATCAAGGTCTCGCCGCCAAGCTCGCGCATCCCAACGTCAAACGAGACGCGGGTGCGGGTCGAGGGCTTGTCGAAAATCATCGCTAACGTTCGGCCGAGCAGTGGCTTTTCCTGCGCCGGACGGCCCTTGCGGCGCCGGCTCTTGATCGCGCCGGCCAGTTCGAGCATGGCGCGCAGTTCATGCAGGGAAAAGTCTTCGATCTCCAGAAAACATCGACGCGAAGCGTCGACTTTCGGCGCGTTCATCCGCCGGCTCCATGCTCTTTTAATTGCGACGCCGCAGCCATTTCAAAATGACGGCAGGCGGCTTCGAGTCGGCTCACGCCTTCGCGGATTTCCTCGTCGCTGACGATCAGCGGCGGCAGGATGCGCAGGACATTTTCGCCCGCCGGAATGACGATGAGTTTTTCCGCACGCGCCGCTGCGGCGAAATCGCCGTTGGGGACGCGCACGCGAATGCCCTGGATCAATCCCTCGCCGCGAATTTCTTCGATGACCTCGGGGTGGCTCGCCGCCAGGCCGGCGAGACATTGGCGCAACAGCAGCCCTTTGCGGGAAACCTCTTCGAGAAAGCCCGGCGCCAGCAGGACGTCGAGCACGGCGTTGCCGCAGGCCATGGCGAGCGGATTGCCGCCATAAGTAGTGCCGTGGCTGCCGACGCCCATGCCTTTCGCCGCCTCGGCGGTCGCGAGCACCGCGCCGAGCGGAAAGCCGCCGCCAATGCCCTTGGCCGAGGCGAGAATGTCGGGCGCGACGCCATAATAGTCATACGCATAGAGCTTGCCTGTACGCCCCATGCCGCATTGCACTTCGTCGAAACAGAGCAGCAGCTTGCTCTCGTCGCAGATTTCCCGCAAGCCACGGATGAATTCGCGGGCGCCGGCGCGCACTCCGCCTTCGCCCTGGATTGGCTCAACCAGAATGGCGCCGGTCTGCGGACCGATCGCGGCCTTGACCGCCGCCAGATCGCCAAAGGGAACCTGGTCGAAACCTTCGACGGCGGGACCGAAGCCGTCGAGATATTTCGGGTTGCCGGCCGCCGCCAGCGTCGCCAGGGTACGCCCGTGGAAAGCGCCCTGGAAAGTGATCATGCGGAAACGCTCCGGCTGGCCGTTGGCAGTATTCCACTTGCGCGCCATCTTGATCGCCAGCTCGACGGATTCCGCGCCGGAATTGCTGAAGAACACCAGATCCGCGAAGGTCGCGTCGGCAAGGCGCCGCGCCAGCGTCTCCGCCTCCGGGATCTCGAACAGGTTGGACGTTATCCAGAGCTTCTGCGCCTGCTGCGTCAGCGCCTGCACCAGATGGGGATGGGTATGGCCTAAACTCGTCACGGCGATGCTGGACCCGAAATCAAGATATTTTTCGCCCGTCGTCGAGGTCAGCCAGGCGCCCTCGCCGTGTTCGAAAGCCAACGGATAGCGCGCATAAGTCGGAAGAATCGCCGAAGTCACGTGTGAACTCCAATCAGGCGCCGGCGCCGAAAACATTCGCTGGCCGTCCGCGCCGAACCCGAAAAACAAAGCGCCGTCCAGCGGGGACGGCGTCGGCAGGCCGCTAATTTAGGAAATCCAGACGGCAAGGTCAATTTCGGAATGGCCCGGCCTACCGCTTTTGTATGGAATAGCGGCGCGCGATGCTTTCCAAGCGAGAACGCGGAACCGCCGGGCCGCGCAAATGGGGCTGAACGCAAAGGCCTGTTGAAAACCTTTGGGGAGCGCGCGGGACGGTTGCGCCCGATTCAACGTCTAGTGTATTCTTCTCTTTGTCGACTACGACATCTCGTGTGGCGCGCGTTAATTTGGCGCCGGCTTTCGTCGGTCCTCGTTTCTGTCGGAGGGTTTTGCTGGCGGTCGCAATCCATTGCGATCGAAAGGAAAACTGTTCCCAAAGAAGCCGAATTCTCGAAAAGCCCGGAACCATGATCGCGCCGCCGAGCAACTGCGTGGGGAAAAGCCGAAGCGCAAAGCCGGGCGCCAGTCAAGCGCTCTTTCAGGGGGGGCCTCCGCCTCGAAATGACGACGCGGAAGCATAAAAATTGGAGATCGAGCCCATGTCCTGGACCGATGAACGCGTCGAGCACTTGAAAAAGATGTGGCTCGAAGGATTGAGCGCAAGCCAGATCGCCAGCGAGCTGGCTCATGGCATCACCCGCAATGCGGTCATCGGCAAAGTGCATCGGCTTGGCCTTTCCGGCCGCGTCAAATCGCCTTCGCCCGCCCCGGCGCGCGTCCGCGCCAAGGCGCGTCCTGAGGATGAGACCGGCGGTCCTGTCGCCCCCGTCAGCCATGGCAACCTGGCGCTGGCGGCGGAAGTCCGCCCCGCTCCGGCGCCGCGCTCGGCGAGCGAGGATGTGGTCGTTCCGATCTCCCAGCGCGTGAGCATCATGGAATTGCGCGAATCCATGTGCCGCTGGCCGCTCGGCGACCCGACCAGCGCGGAATTCCGCTATTGCGGAGCCAAAATGCAGGCCGGCGTCGGCGGTCCCTATTGCACCTACCACGCCCGCATTGCCTATCAGCCGGCGCAGGATCGCCGCCGCGAGCGCGAAAGAAGATCGGTCCGGGGCTGATTTCAATAAGCCAGGGGATCAGATCCGCCCGGAAGCCCCGCTGTCGACCGCGTGAGCGAGGGTGACAGCGACCTGTTCAGCCAGGCAACGATAGCCGCGATCGTTCATGTGGAGATGATCGGGGCCGGTAAAATCCTCGCGGCCGGTCGCCTCGGACAGTTTGCGCATGGCGTCATAGCGCGACACCAGAGTGACGCCTTCGACCCGCGCGACCTGCGCCGTGGCGTCGCGCACCGCGACATAGGCCTGATTGCCCGCCAGTTTGCGCGTCCATTGCGGCCCGATCAGCAAAGTGTCGTATTGGCCGGCCTTGAGGAATTGCAGCGCAGCGCGCACGGTGGTCTGGTAATCGGCGATGACTGCGCCGGTCAGAGCATCGTTGGTGCCCACCTGCCAGACCACGAGATCCGGCGAAAGCGGCGGAATGTCGCGGCGCAGGCGCTCGACGGTCTTGTTCGCGGTCTCGCCGCCGACGCCGAGATTGATGACTTCGAACCGCTCGCCGGGCAAGGCTAGTTGCAACAAAGCGTGCAATTGCGAGGGATAATTGGCGGCGGGCGAGCTGGCGCCAACGCCCTCGGTCGACGATGAGCCGATGGCGACGATGCGCAGTCGCCGCCCATTCTCGATCGCCCTGGAAAAATGCGGCAAGGCCGCAATCCGCAGCGGCAAGGCGTCGGCGACGTCGCAGGAGGCGTCCGCGGCGATGTGCAGGCCACGGGTGTGGGTCTCGCCGGGAACGATCGCCGGAAAGATCAGCAACAGGGCGACGGAAGCCACCAGGGCGTGACGAAACGACTTTTTCATGCGGGATCGTGAACCGGAGCGTGAGCCGAAATGGCGAGCTTCTGCTATGCCTTTTGCGAGCCGCTTGGTCCATGCTCCAAAAATGCGCCGAAAAAATGATAAGCCCAACCAACCGCAGAGGCAGAAGGGGCATGAAAAGCTATAAGTGAAAAGTGAAAAAGTGGAAAGAGCGCCATTTTTCCGGACGACAAATGTTCTTGTTATGTTCCACGTGAAACACTTGAGGGCTCGGGAGGACCGCTTTGCGCCGCTCTCATTGAAATGATTGGTTTTTTGAGGCGCCTGCCTGCGGTCCGCGCGAGGGCCGGAAAGCTCCACGCCGCGCTGCCGCAAAGCACAACCTGTCGGTTGAGCGGACGAAAACAGCGTGAAATGAACGAAAATGAGCGGAAATGAATGCGATTTCGTTCAAATAAACCACTATTCTGAACGTTTTTTTCACCTTTTTCCACCTGCGCCGCCTTCGCTTTTCTCTGCAACCCAAGCGCGAGTCGAGCGCCAGCCGCGAAAATCACTCCGCGCCAAATTTTCCCCGCAGGACGGCAGCCGCTTTCTTGATGAACAGCGAGACTTTCTGCGGCGGATGCCGGCCGGCGGGACGCACCAGATGGATCGGCGCGGCGGGCGGTTCGAATTCGCGCAAAATGCGGATCAGGCGACCCTGGGCGACCGCCTCCTCGACCTGATAGGAAAACAGCCGCGCGATCCCGAGACCGGAAATGGCCGCGTCCAGCGCCGCATCGACCGAATTGACCGTCAGCCTCGGCCGGAAGCGAATGGTCTTTTCCTCCCCCGGCCCGAGCGTCCAATGGCTCGCCTGGGGCATGACGCCAAAGGTCGAGATGAAGGCGTGCTCAGCGAGATCCTCCGGAGTTTGCGGCTCGCCTTGCGCTGAGAGATAATCCTTCGAGGCCACCAGCACACGGCGCACCGCGCCGACGCGCAAGGCGATCAGCGAGGAATCCGGCAGTTCGCCGATACGCAGGCCGACATCGACGCCCTCATCGACCAGCGGCACGATGCGGTCGAACAGCAGCAGATTGACGTCGAGGCCGGGATTTTCGAGCAAAAAGGCGCGGACGATCGGCATGACATGCAGCCGGCCGAACATCACCGGCGCGGTGATCGTCAGCAAGCCCTTCGGCGCGGCCTCGCCTCGCACGGCGTCCGCCATGTCCTCGAACTCGGCGAGCACGCGGCGGCCACGCTCCAGCAGGCGCTCGCCTGCTTCGGTGAGCGACAGCGCGCGGGTGGTGCGGTTGAACAGACGCTGTCCCAGCAGATCTTCCAGCGCCGCCACCGCCCGGCTGACGGCCGCAGGCGAGCGCCCCAGTTTCCGCGCGGCGGCGACGAAGCCTCCGCGCTCGGCCACGGCGACGAAAATGGCGATGGAATCGAGGCGATCCAAGCGGATTGTTTCACTTTTCGCAAAAGTACGTTGAGATTTTTGCCTATTAAATCATTTTTTAAAAGGGCTAATTTCTTCGTGCCGGACCACAACGTCCATAGCGCATGGAGGAAAATCATGAACCCGCAAAAGCCGATCACCCTTTACGGCTTCCCCAAATCTGGCCATTCCCATCGCGCCGAACTGATGCTGCGCCTTTTGCAGCTGCCCTTCGACTTCCGGCAGGTCGATCTGGCCGGCGGCGAGCAGGCGGGCGAGGCCTTTCTCAAACTCAACCCCTTCGGGCTCGTTCCGGTAATCGACGACGACGGCGTCGTTATCGCCGATTCCAACGCCATCCTGGTCTATCTCGCGAAGAAATACGATCCGTCCGGCGCCTGGCTGCCGCAGGACCCCATCGGCGCCGCGCAGGCGCAGCGCTGGCTGTCGGTTGCGCAGGGCCCCCTATTCAACGGCCCCTGCTCCGCGCGTCTGGTCACGGTTTTCGGCGCCGCGCTCGATCATGAGCGCGCCAAAAGCATTGCGAAAAAACTTTTCGACGTCCTCGACGCGCAATTGGCGGGCAAAACCTTCCTGCTCGGAGCAAAGCCGACCGTCGCCGATGTCGCGCTCTACTCCTATACCGCCCATGCGCCGGAAGGCGGCGTGTCGCTGGCGCCCCACGCCCATATCCGCGCCTGGCTGCAACGCGTCGAAGCTTTGCGCCATTTCTCCCCCATGCCGGCGACCCGGGCCGGCCTCCTCGCAGCGTGAGCGCCGTCATGTCCGAAACCCTTCCTGATCCGCGCCGCAGCTGGCGCCAAGGGGAGATCCTGGCTCGGCGTCTGGCCGACAAGCCGGAAATTCCGGCTGTGATCCGGACGGCCATGAGCGCGCGATTGCGGGAGTTCTTTGCCGCCTTGCCGCTGGTTTTCGTCGCCGGAGTCGATGCGCAGTGCGCGCCCGCCGCATCGATCCTCCACGGCGCCCCCGGTTTTATCGCCTGCCCGGCGCCAGACCTGCTGGAGATGGCGGCGGATTTTCCAGCTGGCGACCCTTTGCGCGAAAATTTTCGCGAGGGCGCACCTTTCGGCCTGATCGGAATCGACTTTGCCGCGAGACGCCGCAACCGCGCCAATGGCCGCATCCTGCGCGCCGAACCGGGAAAAATTTCGCTTGTCGTCGCGGAGGCTTTCGGCAATTGCCCCAAATATATTTCTCCCCAGGAGAATTTTCCGTCGGCTGGCCCCGGAAGCTGGACCCCCCTGCGCGAAATCGACGATGACGCCAAGGCTATGATCTCCCGAGCCAATGTGTTTTTCATCGCCACGCGCGGACCGGACGGCGTCGATATCTCGCATCGCGGCGGTCCGCCCGGTTTTGTGACCATGACCCCTGACAGGGCTCTGATCGTTCCCGATTATCCCGGCAATAATTATTTCAACACATTTGGCAATCTGCTGCACGATCCCGCGGCGGCGCTGCTGTTCCCTGATTTCGCCCATGCGACGGCGCTGCATCTTTCCGGCCAGGCGCGCGTGACTTTTGCCGGCGAACAAAGGTTCTGGACTTTTACGCCCCAAACGGCCCGATTGCTCCGCGCAAAATAGCGCCGACGCGCGCGGAAACCGGTTCTGTTCCGGCGGGGTTTCGGCCATAATCCAGGCCGATGATCGACCCACGCCTCTTCGCCCCCGCCGCCGCCCGCAATCGCGGTCCGATCCTCGACGTCTTGCGCCAGGTTCTGCCAAGGGAGGGACTGGTTCTGGAGATCGCCAGCGGGTCGGGCGAGCATGTCGTGCATTTTGCGACGCATTTGCCGAAACTGACATTCCAGCCTTCCGACCCCGGCGCCGAGGCCCGCGCCAGCATCGCCGCCTGGATCGCCGCTCCCGGCGCGAGAAACATCCTGGCGCCGCTGGCGCTCGACGCCGCAACGGCGCCCTGGCCCGTTGCCAAGGCCGACGCCATCATCTGCATCAACATGATCCATATTTCGCCCTGGGCCGCGACCGAAGGCCTGTTCGCCGGCGCTCGCACCCTCTTGCCGGAAGGCGCCCCGCTCTATCTTTATGGACCTTACCGGCGCAACGGCGCCCACACCGCTCCGAGCAATTCCGCCTTCGACGAAAGCCTGCGCGCGCAGAACCCAGGCTGGGGCGTGCGCGACCTCGAAACCGTCGCCGCCTGCGCCGCGAGGGCGGGATTTGGCGAGCCGCAAGTGGTCGAAATGCCGGCGAATAATCTGAGCGTGATTTTTCGGCGGATGCCAAGCTAGCGGTCATAATCACACGCCTGACGCCTTATTGCGGTGACGGGATTCGGCTCGTTGGGGTCATGGGACATGTAGATCTCGCTGGAGGCTGTCCGAGGCGACTGTAGAGCGAACGGCAGTTATCGGAGGCGGATCGCCTGGAGAAGCGGCGCTCAAACTTAGAATCTGCAACCCGACAAAAAAACCAGCTGCAGAAAAATGTCTCGTGTTACGCGCAAAATTTACGAAGCTATTCCCCGCAGGCGTCAGGCTCCTAATCGGGAGCGGACGGCCTGTGGTGGTCACCGACGATTTCTCGGGTCAGAGTCAGGTTGCGAACATCGACTCCTAATCTCGTTGTGAATCCGCGATGATTTAATTGTGGCCTTCATTTGCAAAGCAGGAGAATTGTCTATGACGGACAAGAAGTGGCGGAGCCGCATGCTAGGTGACCGGCCCTTGAGCCCCGAGACATTGATGATGGGGTATGGCTACGACCCGAGCATGTCCGAGCAATCGCTGAAGCCGCCGGTTTTCCGCACCTCGACCTTCGTCTTTCGTTCGGCGCAGGACGGCAAGGAATTCTTCGAGTTGGCCTACGGCCTGCGGCAGCAGCGGCCCTATGAGGAGCCGGGCCTGATCTACAGTCGCATCAACAATCCTGATCTCGAAATGCTGGAAGACCGCCTCGCCATCTGGGACGCGGCGGAAGGGAGCCTGGCCTTCGCCTCGGGGATGGCGGCCATTTCCACAACCTTGTGGGCCTATGTCAGGCCGGGCGATGTGCTCCTGCATTCGGATCCGGTCTATGGCGGCGCAGATTTCCTGCTCAACAAGATCCTGCCGCAATTCGGCGTCACGCCCGTGGGCTTTCCTGCGGAAGGCGGCGCCGCGGCGCTGGCCGCGGCGGCGGAAAGCGCGCGGGCTCGCGGCGCCGTCAGCGCCATTTATGTCGAGACCCCGGCCAATCCGACCAATGGCCTGGTCGACGTGGCGGCGGCTCGCCGCATTGCCGACGCCATCGGCGAGACCGCGCGCCAGCCCATCGTCATCGTCGACAATACGATGCTGGGCCCCCTGTTTCAAACGCCCCTCGATCTTGGCGCCGATCTGGTCGTCACCTCTTTGACCAAATATGTCGGCGGCCATTCGGATCTGATCGCCGGGTGCTGCTCGGGATCACGGAAAAAACTCGATCCCGTCCGCGGCATGCGCACCATCCTGGGAACGATGTGCGACCCGGAAACCGGCTGGCTGCTGATGCGTTCGCTAGAGACGCTGAAGCTGCGCATGAGCGCGGCAGCCGACAACGCCCGGCAGGTCGCCGCGTTTCTCAGCCGGCGCCAGCAGGTCAAATCGGTCTGGTACCTGGGCCTGCTGCCGGCGGATCACCCGGACCGTGAGGTGTTTGAGCGCCAGTGCAAAGGCGCCGGATCGACTTTCGGCTTCGAGGTCACAGGCGGTGAAACCGAAGCCTTCGCCGTGCTCGATCGCCTCAAGATCATCAAGCTTGCTGTTTCGCTGGGCGGCACGGAGTCCTTGGCCAGCCACCCGGCGACAATGACCCATTCCGACCTGGCGGCAGAAGAAAAGTTGAGGCTAGGCATTACTCCCGCCCTCATTCGCTTGTCGGTGGGGATCGAGAACGCCGAAGACCTTGTCGCCGATCTCGACCAGGCGCTGTCAATTCTCAACTGACCCGGTCGCCCGCTGTCGAATTGCGGCGCTTCGCCAACGAATGGAGAGACCGGACCTCGCGTATCCTGGTATGATCTTCCGCTTATCGATCAACCTTTGACAATCAGTTCTGCCGTCGCGTCTCTTCGCCATAGCTTGGCGCGAAACGCCGAGCTTCGGATTTAGCGGGCGCGCGAAGCGCGCCATATGGCTCGCAATGACGTTTGCGTCGGATCAATATGCATAAAAGCCGGGCCTCCCGGCCAGGCTCCCGACATTACCAATCTCACGGAAAACTCAGCGCGAAAACTTCTTGTACTTCATCCGGTGGGGGATGATGCTGTCCGCGCCAAGCCGGCGCTTCTTGTCTTCCTCGTATTCGGCGAAATTGCCTTCAAACCATTCGACATGGCTGTCGCCTTCGAAAGCCAGCATGTGGGTGGCGACGCGGTCGAGGAAGAAGCGGTCATGCGAGATGATGACCGCGCAGCCGGCGTAATCCGCCAGGGCTTCTTCCAGTGCGCGAAGGGTGTCGACGTCGAGATCGTTGGTCGGCTCATCCAGCAGCAGGACATTGGCGCCTTTTTTCAGCATTTTCGCCAGATGCACGCGGTTGCGCTCGCCGCCCGACAGCATTTCGACTTTTTTCTGCTGGTCGGAGCCCTTGAAATTGAACGTCGAGCAATAGCCGCGCGAATTGATCTCGCGCTTGCCGAGATAGATGATGTCATTGCCGCCGGAGATTTCCTCCCAGACGTTCTTCTTGCCGTCGAGCGAGTCGCGCGACTGGTCGACATAGCCGAGCTGCACGCTTTCGCCGATCTTGATCTCGCCGGAATCCGGCTTGTCCTGACCGGTGATCATGCGGAACAGCGTGGTCTTGCCGGCGCCGTTCGGGCCGATGACGCCGACGATGCCGCCGGGCGGCAGCTTGAAGCTCAGATCGTCGATCAACAGCTTGTCGCCGAAACCCTTCGACAGATGGCTGAACTCGATGACGTTCTGGCCCAGACGCTCGGCCACCGGAATGACGATCTGCGCGGTCGTCGGGCCCTTGTCGTTCTGCCTGGCGACCAGATCGTCGTAGCGCTGGATACGCGCCTTGGACTTGGCCTGGCGCGCCTTCGGGCTGGCGGCGATCCATTCGCTTTCCGCCTCGATGGCGCGCTGGCGAGCCTCGTCTTCGCGGCCCTCCTGGGCGAGCCGCTTCTGCTTCTGCTTGAGCCAGCTCGAATAATTGCCCTCGTAGGGGATGCCGCGGCCGCGATCGAGTTCGAGAATCCAGCTGGTGACATTGTCGAGGAAATAACGGTCATGGGTGACGATCAAGATGGCGCCGGGATAGGCGCGCAAATGGCCTTCGAGCCAGTTCACCGTCTCGGCGTCGAGATGGTTGGTCGGCTCGTCGAGCAGCAGCAGTTCCGGCTGTTCCAGCAGCAGCTTGCACAAGGCGACGCGGCGGCGCTCGCCGCCGGACAGTTTTTCGACCGCCCAGCCGTCGGGCGGACAGCCGAGCGCGTCCATCGCCTGCTCGACCTGGCTGTCGAGATCCCACAGGCCCTTGGCCTCGATCTCGTCCTGCAGTTCGGTCATCTCGTCGGCGGTCTCGTCGGAATAATTCATCGCCAGTTCGTTGTAACGGTCGAGAACGGCCTTCTTGTCCGCCACGCCGAGCATGCAATTGCCGCGCACGTCGAGCGATTCGTCGAGTTTGGGCTCCTGCGGCAGATAGCCGACGCGCGCCCCTTCGGCGACGAAGCCTTCGCCGGAAAATTCCTTGTCGATCCCGGCCATGATGCGCAGAAGCGTCGACTTGCCGGCGCCGTTGACGCCAAGCACGCCGATTTTGGCGTCGGGATAGAAGGCCAGATGGACATTGTCCAAAACCTTCTTGCCGCCGGGCCAGGTTTTGGTGAGACCCTGCATATGGTAGACGAACTGCGGCGCCATGGGCGTGATTGCTTTCCGATTGGGGCTTTTCGCCGAAGGCGGGAGACCTTGGGCGAAAGGCGATGAAAACTTGGGCGCTTGCCGTCCGGCAAGCCGCCAATTGGGTCGGGCATGGTTTTAGCGGGAGGACTTGCGCCGGTCCAGCGGCGCGAAGATAGTTCGGCCACTCAAAAAAACCGCTTTTAGCCCTATTCCTGATCCGCCATTGCGCTATTGAAGCTAAAATGAAGCCGCGCGCAACTATTGGGAGTGCATGATTTGTCCAACGTCGATCCCGAGAATCGCAACCCCGATTTTTTTGCCGCCGCCGCGCCGCAAAGGGCGGAGCCGCAATTGCCGGCGAATTTTTTCCGCACCCCCGAACAAGCGCCCGCGGCCGGTCTTGCCCCCGCTGTGGCGCCTCCGGTCACCGTCACAGCGCCTCCCGTCGCCGCGGCCCCGCCGCCCTTCGAGGACGACGCCCCGATGGCGCCGGCGCGTTTCTCTTTGCCCGCGCAAACCCAGGCGCTGCTGGGCCGGCTCGCCGATCTGCTGCGCCGCCGCGATACGCCGACGCCTTTCGCCGCAGGCCTGATCGCCCCGGCGGGCGGCGGCAAGACCAGCGCCTTGCGCTGGCTGACTGAAAATCTCGGCTCGTCCGGCGCGCCGGTCGTGGCGCTGCGGGCCGGCGATCTGGCCGCTGAGCCCGAACGCGCCCTCGCCGCGGCGCTCTATCGCGCTTTGTCGACGCGCTATCCGGCTCTCGCCAATGAGGCGGCGCAGGAAGGCGCTCATATGGGCGCCGACGCGGGCGCCTATGCGCGCGCCGCGCACGAAAAACTCGACGCCTTGCGCCGCAAGCTGATGCAGGAGCGGCAGAATCTGGCGCAGACCGAAGCGCGCCGCGCCGCCTTGACCGAAACCCTGCTCTACGACACGCCCGGTTCGCGCGTCGATTCCTACGTCCGGCGGCTGCGCGGCGCCTTCGAGCCGCGCCTGCGACGTTTCGGCTTTTCGGGCGATTCTCTCGCCAATTTCAAGGATCTCGTCCGCGACCTCGCCGAGACCGGCGGCCTTTCCGCGCGATTGATCGCCTGCTCGCGCGCCGTTTACGCTTTTCGCGGCCAGGTCTCGCTGCTGGTTTACGCCGCCCTCTGTTTCGCCCTGAACTGGGGCGCCGGCTGGCTCACGGCCAATAAAAAACTCTGGCTCGGCGCTTTTTCCTATGCCGGTTCGCCAGGCGCGCAGGCGGGCGAATACGTCGGCGGCCATCTCGACTGGCTGCCGACGGCGGGCCAGCTTTTCGCCCTGCTCGGTCTGGCGCTGCTCGGCCTGAACCTGTGGCGGGCCTTCAGTTTCATGCAGCCCTTGTTCCACGGCGCCGGCCTGCTCGACGAGGATGTGGCGTCTAAACGCCACGAACTCGACCATATGCTGGCGCATCAGGCGCGCAGCGTCGACCTGATCGGAGCCGAGACCGCGGCCTTCGCCAAACAGGCGGCCGAGGCCGAACGGCGCGCCGCCGCCGCCGGCGCCTCGCGACATCCCCCGTTGTTTCTCGAAACCGACGCCGCCACGCAAAAGCGCGAATTTTCCCGCGGCTTCGTCGAGTGCCTGTCCGGCCTGATCGCCAGAACCAATCCCGACGCGCCCAAGTCCATCGAGGCGCCCGACCGCTTGATCGTCACGGTCGACGGTTTCGAGGCGGCCAATGAGCCCGCCTCCTTGTTCGACCGTCTGCACGATCTGCTGGCGCGGCCGGGTTTTGTCACGGTTTACGCGCTGGACCCGGAGACCTTCGGCCCGTCGCGGGGGGCCAGCCTCGTCCGGCGCATCCAATTGCCCTTGCGGCTCGACGCCGGAAAAAGCGGCGAAAGGCCGCTCGCCCTGACGCCGCTCGATACGCCGTTGTCGTCGTCGGAAACGCGGATCGTCGACGCTCTGGCGCCTTTGGCCGGCGGGTCGCCGCGCCTGCAAAAGCGGCTGCGCAACCTTTTCCGCTTCCTGCGGCCGGCGGCGGGCGCCCCGGTGGGCCTCAAGGCGGCGCTCGCTCTGTTCCTCGCCGCGGACCTCGGCGCGTCGCCCGAAGATCGCCGTAGCCTGGACGGCGCGCTGGCCGCCGCGGATGCCGATTTCGCGCCGAAAAACTCGCCGCTGCTGCAGGAAACATTGGCCTATCTCAAATCAATCGAAGGGCCGATCGACCGCGACACGGCGCGGCGGGCGGCAAGCCTCGCCCGCCATGTTCGACTGTAGGCTGTAGGCGCCTCTATTCGATCTTGCCGATGGTCATGCCGGAGAAAGGCTCGATCCACACCAGTTGGTCGACGACCTTGGTGACGCCGCCGATATTTTCGGCGGCGACGACCAAAGCCTGACGCTGCCTCTCGTCGAAAATCTCGCCCTTCAGGGTCACCACGCCATGATCCACCGCGACATCGAGCGTGCGCGGCGAAGCAAAACCCTGCGCCTTCAATTCCGCCATCAGCCTGTCGAGGATCGCCTTGTCGGTGCATTCGGCCGGGGTCGGCGCCGGCTTGGCGGCGAAGGCCGCGGACAAGGCGCGCAACAGGTCGGCGCGGGTGATGATGCCGACCAGATGTTCGCCGCTGACCACCGGCAGGCGCTTGACCCGGCGCTTCTCCATGATTTCGACGATCTCGGTCAGCGGCGCCGATTCCTCGACCGTCGCGACATCGCGCGTCATCACTTCACACACTTTGCGGCCGTGGCTGAGCACGTAGGATTCAGCGATATCGCCGGGACCGAGCAGAAATTCGATCCAGCGCGGCTTGCGCCTGGCGGCGCCGATCTCGGCGCGATGGAGAAAATCGCCTTCGCTGACCACGCCGACCAACCGGCCCCCGGCGTCGACCACCGGCATGCCGGAAACACGCGTCGATAACAGCATCGCGATGGCTTCGTCGATAGTCGCCTCGGGGCCGATGGTCTTGACCTCCCTGGTCATGATTTCGGATGCCAACATCGTCGCCTCCAAGTTTCTGCGCTTTTATCGCGCTGCCTATTATCAGCTTAATCCCGGCCCGCGTCCAATCCTTGACGCCGATCAATGCCGCATTGCGCTTGTCGGCGATATATATGACTGTATAGTCAGTCATATTATGATTGCGAGATAAATCGAAGGACAATCCATGCGCAAGCAGGCGCGCACCGAGGCCGAGCGCGAGGAGCGGATGCGAACCATCCGCGCCGCGGCGCTGGATGTTTTCGCCGCCAAAGGATTTGCCGCGGCGCGGCTCGACGATGTCGCCCAGGCGGCGGGCGTCGCCAAGGGCACGATCTATCTCTATTTCAAATCCAAGGAAGATCTGTTCGAAGCCATCGTCAAATCGACCATCGGCGTGGTGCTGGCGAATTTCGAACAGGCCGTCGCGGTCTCGCCCGCCTCCGCCAGTGAAATGCTGCGCATGATGGGCCGGGTCATCGCCAATGCGATCGAGGATGGCGACCGTCGTCGCGTGCTGCATCTGGTGCTCTCGGAAGGCGCGCGCTTTCCGGCCATCGCCGATTTCTACCACAGCGAGATCATTTCGCGCGGCATGAGGCTGATGCGCGCGATCGTCGCCAAGGGAATCGACAGCGGCGAATTCAAATCCGACGAACTGGCGCGCTTTCCGCAACTCGCCATGGCCCCGGCCCTGGTCGCAGTGATCTGGGCGGTCGTTTTCAGCCGCATCGAAACGCTCGACGCGCGCGCCATGCTCGAGGCGCATTTCGATCTGCTGCTGCGCGCCATAACGAGGACTCCCGCATGAACAAACGACTTCGCTTCGTCGCCATAGCGGCCGCGCTGATCGTGCTCGGCTGGGCCGCCTCGAAAATTTTCGCCCCCGGCAAGTCGCCCGATATCTTTGAAGGCTACGTCGAAGGCGATCTGTCGCAGATCGGGCCGATCGAAGGCGAAAGGCTGGCGCAACTCGAAGTCCAGCCGGGCTCACAGGTCAAAAAGGGCGCGCTGCTGTTCACCATGGCGACGCCGGTGCTCGACGAGCAGCGCGCCGAAGCGGTGGCGCGAGTCGAACAGGCGCAGGCGAATCTGGAAAACCTCAAGGCTGCGCTGAACCGGCCCGAACAGATCGCCGTGCTCAAGGCGACCCTCGCCCGCGCCGACGCCTCGCTGGTTCTGTCGCAGACCGAATACGACCGACAGGTTTACCTGCTGCCCAAGGGCGCGACCACGGTGGCGGCGCGCGACCAGGCGAAATTCGCCCTCGATCGCGACAAGGCCGCCGTCGCCGAGGCGCAGCGCCAGATCGACGCGGCGCTTCTGCCCTCGCGCACGCATGAGATCGCCGCCGCCGAAGCCGCGATTTCCGAAGACCAGGCGCAATTGCAGCAGATCGAAACGCGCATCGGCCGCCAGAGCGTCCATGCGCCCGAGGACGGGATCATCCAGGACGTTTTTTTCTGGCCCGGCGAGGTCGTCGCCGCCGGCCAGCCGGTGCTCGCCCTGCTGCCGCCGGAAAACAGGAAAATCCGTTTCTACGTTCCAGAAACACAGCTGGCGAGATTTTCGCTCGGCGCGAAAGTCGCCGTTTCCTGCGACAACTGTCCCGCCGGCCTCGAAACCCGCGTGATCTATATTTCGCAACAGGCCGAATTCACCCCGCCGGTGATCTTTTCCCTGCAAGAGCGCGGCAAGCTGGTGTTCCGCATCGATGCGCGTCCGGACGGCGACAACTTGAGCTTGCCGCTCGGCCTGCCGATCTCCGCCCGCCTCGCTGAATCGGGAAAAGCGCCATGAGCGCGGCGCCCAATGGCCAATCCGACATTGTCATCGACGTGCGCAACCTGTCGAAAAGTTTCGATGGCAAGGTTGTGGTCGAGAACCTGTCGATGCAGGTGCGGCGCGGCCGCATCCACGGCTTTCTCGGCCCCAACGGCAGCGGCAAGACCACCACCATCCGCATGCTCTGCGGGCTATTGACGCCGGATTCCGGGACCGGCCTGTGCCTCGGCTACGACATCCTGACCGAGCAGACCGAAATCAAGCGCCGCACCGGCTATATGACGCAACGATTCTCGCTCTATTCCGACCTGACCATCCGGGAAAATCTCGAATTCATCGGCCGTGTGTTCGGCCTGCCCGATCCCGCCTCGAGCGCCAGCGAAACCATCGAAAAACTGGGCCTCGGCGGACGGAAGGACCAGCTCGCCGGGGAATTGTCCGGCGGCTGGAAACAAAGGCTGGCGCTCGGCGCCTGCATCATGCCCAAGCCCGAACTCCTGTTGCTCGACGAGCCCACGGCCGGCGTCGATCCCAAGGCGCGGCGCGATTTCTGGGACGAGATTCACGGTCTGGCCCGCGACGGGCTGACGGTTCTGGTCTCGACCCATTACATGGACGAAGCCGAGCGCTGTCACGAGATCGCCTATATCGCCTACGGCCATCTGCTGGTGCAGGGAACGGTGAAGGAAATCGTCGCCGGCGCGAAACTCTCGACCTATACGGTCACCGGCGACGATCTCGGCGATCTGGCGGAGAAGCTGAAAGCGGCGCCGGGCGTCGAAATGGTCGCGCCCTTTGGCGCGAGCCTGCATGTCGCCGGCCGCGATGGCGCGGCGCTCGACCGCGTCGCCACGGATTTTCAGGCGGAGGGACGCGTCTGGACACGCGACGAGCCCAGTCTCGAAGACGTGTTCATCGATCTGATGACGCGCGCGCAGGACAATTATCAATGAGCGCCCGGGCCAGCCTGTTGTCGCGCTTTCGCGCCTCGATGCGGCGGCTCTCCGCCGTCTTCATCAAGGAATTGATTCAGCTCCGGCGCGACCGGTTGACCTTCGCCACCATGATCATGATCCCGGTGATGCAGCTCATCCTGTTCGGCTTCGCGATCAACTCCGATCCCAAGCACCTGCCGACCGCCGTGCTCGACAACGACCACAGCGCTTATTCGCGCCTGTTCATCACCGCCTTGCGGGCCACCGATTATTTCGACCTGCGCTACACTCTATCCGGGCCGGAAGAGATCGACCCGAAGATGCTGTCCGGCGCCGTCAATTTCGTCATCGAGATTCCGCAGGATTTCGCCCGCCGTCTGGCGCGCGGGGAAAATCCCGCCGTGCTGGTCATCGCCGACGCCGCCGACCCGACCGCCGTCAACGGCGCCCAGATGGCCTTGAACGGCATGGCGGCGCAGGTTTTCACCCGCGAACTGACCGGCCCGCTCGCCAAACTGGAGTCCAGGCCCGCGCCATACGAGGTGCGGCTGCAGAAGCGCTACAATCCGGCCGGCGAGACGCGGCTGAACATCGTGCCGGGACTCGTCGGCACCATCCTGACTTTGACCATGCTGATTTTCACCGCTCTTTCGGTGACGCGCGAGATCGAGCGCGGCACGATGGAGAGCCTGCTCGCCATGCCGATCAATCCGGTCGAGATCATGCTGGGCAAGATCCTGCCCTATGCGGCGGTGGGCTTTTTCCAGATGACGCTGATCGCCGGCGCCGCGCGTTTCATCTTCAATGTTCCGGTGGTCGGCAATCTCGGCACGTTCGTCGTCCTGACCATGCTGTTCATCGTCGCCAATCTTTCGGTCGGCTATACGTTTTCGACCATCGCCAAGAACCAGTTGCAGGCGATGCAGATGAGCTTCTTCTTCTTCCTGCCGAGCATCCTGCTGTCGGGCTTCATGTTCCCGTTTCGCGGCATGCCCCCATGGGCGCAGGACGTCGGCTCGATCCTGCCGCTCACCCATTATCTGCGCATCGTGCGCGGCGTAATGCTGAAAGGCGCCGGCTTTGCCGATCTCGCCGCCGACACCGGCGCGCTGGCCGCCTTCACGCTGGTTGCGATGACGGTCGCGGTGGCTCGCTTCCGGCAGACGCTGGATTGACCCGAACCCCACCCTCCCCGGTAAACAACTGTCGCGCTGCCCAATGTTTTCGCGAAGGTGATGAATTCATTTCTGAAACTGTCGCTTGTCATTGGTTAAATAACGCAGGGGTGCTAAGAGCAACATCTTCGGCGCTTCCATCGGCTGAAACGTGGAGCGCGGCCGTCCAGCTTACGGTAAGCGTGGTATGACGCCTTCGAATTTGGCCAATTCGGGACCGGTTCGCTTTGGTGCGAAACGCCATGCCGCCGAGCTCGTCGGCGTCGCGGTTGTTTACTTCGCACTCGCGAAACTCGGCCTTGCATTGGCTTCGCTGAATCCAAGCGCCAGCCCGATTTGGCCGCCGACCGGCTTTGCCCTCGCCATGATGCTGTTGCGGGGATATCGCGTCTGGCCGGCGGTGTTCGTAGCGGCGCTGGCCGCCAACGCCACCACGGCTGGCTCCCTGACAACCTCAATGGCCATCGCCACGGGCAATACGCTTGAGGCCCTGGTTGGCGCCACTCTGATCAGGAAATGCTGCGGCGGCGCGAATCCGTTTGGCGCCCCCGTGGATGTGGCGAAATTCGCTCTTGTCAGCATAGGACCGGCGACGCTGATCAGCGCCACGATTGGCGTTTCGGCGCTGCGGCTTGGCGGGTATGTCCCGCCCGGCCAATTCCATTCGGTCTGGCTGACCTGGTGGATCGGCGATTTCGCGAGCGCCCTCCTGCTGGCGCCTGTCATCGTGCTTTGGATGACGCCTGGCCCCGGAAATTTCGGCTCCAGGGAATTCGCCAAGACCGCGGCGCTGATTGCAGCCTCGGCGGCGGTCGGTCTCGTCGCCTTCAGTCCGGTCGGCGCGGTCGGCGACCAGGCTCCGATGGGTTTTCTTGCGATCGTTCCGCTGCTGTGGGCGGCGTTGCGCCGGGGACCACGCGACACCGCGACCGCGGGATTGGTGTTGGCTTGTTTCGCAATCTGGGGCGCGGCGACGGCGACCGGACCCTTGGCGCATCCCGCCGTCAACGCTTCCTTCCTGTTGGTGGCGATGTTCGCGATCGGGGCGGTCGTCCCCAGTCTTATGCTCAGCGCCGAAGTGGCGTTGCGTAAACTGGCTGACGAGCGGCGGCGCGACAGCGAGCATCGGTTGAACCTGTTCATCGAGCACGCCCCCGTTTCCATCGCCGTGTTCGACCGCCATATGCGCTATCTGGCGGCCAGCAAGCGCTCATTGGAGCCTTTCGGTCTCACGCAAACGCCCATCGGCAGCAGCTATTACGAGCTTTATCCGGATATTCCGGACGCCTGGAAGGCCGCGCACAAACGTTGCCTCGCCGGCGCTGTCGAGTGCTCGGACGGCGAGCCGATCAGACAAGCGGACGGTTCGTTCAAGTGGATCAAATGGGAGGCTCGGCCTTGGCGCGATGGCCAGGGCGGCATTGGCGGAATTCTTGTAAGTTCCGAGGACATCACGGATCGCAAACATTCGGAGCTGGCGCTGCGCGAAAGCGAAGCTGTGTTGCGGATCAGCCAGAGCCGCCTGCGTCATGCGGCCGACGCCGCCGGCCTCACCTATGCCGACTTCGATCTCATCAACGATCAGGTCATGCTGGCCGAAAACTTCGCGCGCGTGACGGGCTACAAGCCGCGCATCCCGGCCACCGGCGGCGCCATTGGAACCGGGTTTTCGAGTTTGATGGCCCATGCCGCCCTCGCCGATCATCCGCGCCTGATGCAAGCCTACAGACAATTGCTGGCTGGCGTCGCGATGGACCGGGTCGAATACCGCCTGATCGGCGACGACGGCGTCGTGCGCTGGATGGAGAGCGTCGCCAAGACAGAATCCGGCGGCGATGGCCGACCGGTTAGAGCCTTTGTCACCAGTCTCGATATCACGTCGCAGGTCGAGACCAGAAATGCGCTCGCCGCGGCCAAGGAGAAGGCGGATGAAATTCTCGCCAGCATCGGCGATGGTTTTTACGCCCTCGATGCGCAATGGCGCTTTGCCTATTTCAACGCGCAAGCCGAAAGGCTGCTCAAGAAAAACCACGAGGACGTGCTCGGGCGATGCATTTTCGATGTCTTCCCCAAGCTCCGCGAGACGCCGGTGCAGGCCCATTACCGGCAGGTGATGGAGGGGAAACAGGCTATCAATTTCGAATGTATTTCGCCGATAAGCGATCAATGGACGAATTTCAGCGTCTATCCCACGCGCGAGGGCGGCATTTCGGTCTATTTTCGCGATATTTCCGACCAGAAGGAGATTGAACGCGAACTGGTCGCCGCCAAGTCCGAGGCCGAGCACGCCAATCAGGCCAAGTCCAAATTCCTGGCGGCGGCCAGCCACGATCTGCGGCAGCCCGTGCAATCGCTGGTGCTGCTGCTCTCCGTCATCGAGCGGCAGGTCGCCAGCCGGCCAAAAGCCATGGAAACCGCGAGAATGATGCGGATGGCGGTGGACGGCCTTCACGGTCTGCTCACCAGCGTCCTCGACATCTCCCGCCTCGACGCCGGGGTGGTGGCGCCGATCGCGGAATGCGTCGACCTCGGCGCGCTCGTCGAGCGCCTGGCGGCCGAATATACGCCGAAAGCGGCAGACAGGGGCCTTGAATTCCGTATGGTCACGAGAGACTGGCAAGCGCGCACCGATCCCGCCCTGCTGGAGCGCGCCTTGCGCAATCTGATCGAAAACGCGCTGCGCTACACAGAAGAAGGCGGTATCCTGTTGGCCATGCGCCGCAGGGGCGAGCTGGTCAGAATCGACGTCATCGACACCGGCATCGGCATTGCCGCCGACAAGCAAGCCGAAATTTTCGAGGAATTCCATCAACTGGGCAATCCGGGCCGCGACCTTGACCAGGGCCTGGGGTTGGGATTGGCCATCGTTAGCCGTATCGCCAGCCTTTTGGGGACGCAGGTCGACGTGGCTTCAAGGGTTGGCCGCGGCTCCCGCTTCTCGCTGTCCCTGCCGCGGGTCCACGATGCCGCTCCCGTTGTCGCTGTAAGCGCTCCAATCGACGATCCAGGCGGCCGCGTCCTGATCGTCGAAGACAACGCGGTCGTTCGCATTGGCCTTGAAGCAATGCTGAAGCAATTTGGCTACGAGACTTTGTCCGCTGTTTGCGGCGAGGACGCACTTGAACTTGCTGAGAAGCAGGCTTGGTCTTTCGCCGCGATCGTCGCCGACTATCGGCTTGGCGCGGGCCTGACCGGCATTGAAACGGCCAGGGAGATCCAGCGGGTGGCTGGCCGCCCCATTGCCGTCTTGGTGCTGACGGGCGATACCGCCGTCGAGTGCATCGCCGAAATCGAGGCCAGCGGCTTCAAAATGCTGCACAAGCCATTGAGCGCCGAACAGTTGCGCCGCGAACTGGCGCAATTGATCAAGGCATAGACAAGGATGCCGTTGCTCATGCCGGGCGTCTGGCGGATAAAGGGGCGCAACGCCCTGGAGGAATTCGGTGACGAAGCCCTTTTCACGGATGAACAAAATTATGCTCGCCGCGCTGCTGGCCAGCTCATCCATTGCTTCGGCCTTCGCCTGCACCCGGACCCTCTATGTCGCCGACGACAAGACGGTCATCACCGGCCGCAACATGGACTGGCAAGAGGACATGAAGTCCAATCTCTACCTGTTTCCGGCGGGCATGGAGCGTGATGGCGCCTCGGGCCCGAAATCCATTGCCTGGACCTCGAAATATGGCAGCGTCATCGTCGCCGGCTACGAAGCCGGCAGCACCGACGGCATGAATGAAAAAGGCCTCGTCGCCAATTTGCTTTATCTGGCGGAATCCGATTACGGAACGCCGAAGGCGAACGGCCCCTTCCTGTCAATCTCGCTCTGGGCGCAATATGCGCTCGACAATTACGCGACGGTGGCCGAGGCAGTGGAAGCCTTGCGCGCCGGGCCCTTCTCGATTCTCGCCCCAACCCTGCCGAACGGCAGCGCCGCGGCGCTGCACCTGTCGATCTCCGACGCCAGCGGCGACTCGGCGATTTTCGAATATGTGGACGGCAAGCTCGTCATTCACCACGGCAAGCAATATAACGTCATGACCAATTCGCCGGCGTTCGACCAGCAACTGGCGCTCAACGCCTATTGGAAGGGCATCGGCGGCCTGACCTTCCTGCCCGGCACGAATCGCGCCGCGGACCGGTTCGCCCGCAGAAAGGCGGCGCGACGAAAATCGATCCTGTGCCATCAGGCCAGTTTCGGCAGCGTCGTTCCGACGGGGTAATATCCAGCGGGTTCCACCATCCTTTTGTAAGCAACAACGCCAAGCGCAAAGAAAGTCCGGAATGCCGAAAGCCAAATTTGCGGTTTACGCGCCCGCCGAGCCATACTTCACCCTGGTTCGGGGCGCGCTGGGCGGCCTCGTCGACGGCGAGCATTTCTTCGACATCCTCGCCGATGACGTCGTCTACGAGGTCCTCTACGACTTCCCCGGCTGGCCTCGCGTCGTCCAGGGGCGGGACGACCTGATGGCCCTGTTCAGGGGCTATGTCGACAACATCGCGCTTCAATCCGCCGACAAGCTGACGGTCCACAAGGCCGACGACAGCCGTGTCGTCGTCATCGAATACGAAGTGCACGGAACCATCCTCGCGACGGGCGCAAAATACGACAACCGGTTCTGCTCAATCGTCAGGATCGAAAACCGGAAGATCGCGCACTGGAGGGACTACATGGATTCCCTCGCAGCCTGGAACGCCTTGGCGGCGCGCACCCGCTGAAGCCCGGGCGCGGCCACAAAGCGTTCAGTTCCGAAGCAATTCCGCCGCCGTCTCGCTGGCCACGTGTTTCTTCCCTTTGAAAGTCACGCTCTTCAACTGCAGCCCGGCCTTGTCCGCAAAAGCGTCGGGCCGCAGTTTCAGCTCGCCCTCCTCCAGCTTGACGCCAAGGAGGGCATAGGCGGCGGAGGTCATCCGCGCGGCGGCGCCGGTGTACCAGGACCAGCCGCCGCGGCCCGCATGGCCGGGGCCGTCGTAGATATCCGCCGGCTGCTGGTGCGGCGGCAGGCCGTAGATATCGATCTTGTCCGGCCCGGTCTTGCTCAACGGCGAAAGCGAGACCCAAACTTCGAAAGCGCGCGAGAAATCCTTGAGCGCCTGGGCATTGTCGCCCTCCCTCGCCGCGTTTTCGCCGAGCTTCGCCAAGGCGTCGACGAACCAGGACGAGCCGTGGGTATATTGGCCGCCGTTCTCGCGCACGCCGGGCGGATAATCGGCGCTGCGGCCCGGGAAGGGTTTTGAATTTTCGTCATAGGGCGGCGTCACCAGCAGCACGCGGTCGCCCTTGTCGAGCGCCAGCAAACCGTTCTCCAACGCCTTGCGCCCCCTTTCGCTCGGCGCGGCGCCCGACAGCGACGGCCAGGCGGAGGACATCGCGCCCATCGGCAGAAACTCCGCGCCATCGTCGGCGAAGGCGCGCACGAAACGGTCGCCGCGCCAGCAGCGATTGAGC
>NZ_JBKQOU010000105.1:0-2904 GCF_052145335.1 Rhodoblastus sp. | reverse complement strand
TGGGCTTCGCGCCCCAAGCGGCAGAAGACAAAGAGCCAGGCTCGCAACAACGCCGCATCCAATGAGATGCCAGCGACGCTCGCGATGATGATCCGAACTCCATCCCATCGCCGCCATCCCGATAGCGCCTGCGGCGAAAATCAGAGCGGTGCGCCAGCCGATCTCTGCGAGACTGGCGACCCCCGCATTGCGCAGCAGAGTCGGCATCCACAGCAGAAAAATGCTTTGGATGGAGAAAAAAGCGAAATAAACGAGTCCGAGAACAAGGGCGCGCGGATTGCGCAGCGCCTGTCCGAACGTGTCGGCCCCGGGCACGATCGCGGCGTCCCGGGCCCGCTCGCGTGCGATAGCCTCCTTTTCCCGAACGGACAGGAAGCGCGCGTCGGCAGGCCGATCGGGCAGGTAGACATACGCGACGACGCCAAGGACAATGGCGGGCGCCCCCACGATCAGGAACAGCCATTGCCAGCCCCGCAGTCCCAAGACCCCGGCCATGTGGATCATGATCCAACCGGAGACGGGCGCTGCGACAATCCCCGAGACCGGCACCCCGAGCGCAAAGATCGAGGTGATCCGGGCTCGCCAAGCGTCCGGAAACCAGAGGGTGAAGTAATACAGCACGCCGGGAAAGAAGCCCGCCTCGGCTGCGCCGACCAGGAATCGCAGCCCGTAGAAATTCCAACGGGTGGCGGCGAACGCGAACGCCATGGTGAACAGGCCCCACAGCGTCATGATGCGCAGGAGCGTTATCCTCAAGCCCGCGCGTTCGAGCAACAAATTGCTCGGCACTTCGAACAGGATATAGCCGACGTAAAGAATTCCTGCCGAGACGCCGAAGACAGACTCGTCGAAATGCAGATCCGCCATGAATTGAAGTTTTGCGTAGCCGACATTGAGGCGGTCGACCATCGCCATAATATAACATAGTAGCAGGAATGGAACGAGATTGACCGCGGCTCGGCGATACAAGTCTTCAAGGCCAGCGGAATTGCGTTCTTCCGGGGTCCCGGTCGACGGGTTTAGGCTGGGAGCCGGAGGCGTGTTCTGCAGTTGTTGGCCCATCTGGAAATCCCTCTTCCATCCCGCTAGAATCGGCAGTCCAACGCGCCTTTGCTGCTTCAGGCATCAACGCGCTTCCTGACTTGACGCGACCGGCGGCGAGATCCTTGCGCCGGCCGGAGAGACTATGAGGGCTGCGCGGCGGCGGCAGCGATTCCAGCAACAAGTCACGGTGTACGTCGGCTTGCGCCCACACCGCGCTGCCGAACGGGCTCCTTCTGCCACAAGTTTACAGTCGTTTCTAGAAAAATGACCAACCCAGTTGCGGCGACGCTCCCGGGTTGCCGGAGCTACGCGACTTGCTCAATCCCCACCCTCTCAACTTCGACCCACGCGCGGGCGCGATCGAGGGCGCTGGGCGCGCCGCTGTTCAGGCCCCTTTGATAACAATGAATTCAGAGTCACCATGGCTCTTGGTCGATCGGATGTCAGTCGGTTCAGCATTGGACCGTTGATACGCAACAACCCTACGGTTGTGTGACACTCGGTCGCGTTTTGCAGATCAAGAAATACTTTAATCTGGTCGAACTCGGGAGCCTGTGCCTCGCCCGTGGCAAGGGCCGATCCCGCCGCATGGCAAGTGGTTTGTCTCGGAGAGTGCGATGTCCGGATTCCTTTACGGCGTTGTCGCCGGTATCCTCATCATGAATGCGGGCATTGTCTGGTTAGGATATCTTGCGAGCGATCAACGAAGCCTACGAAAAGCCCGCGCAACAATACTCGTCACCTCGTCGGCGTCGATTCCGCCCCGGCTCTAGCCAAAACCGAGTTCGACCAGCCGGTCGTCTGAAAAAGCCTGCGATCGCAGTTCCCTTTGTGCGCTGCGACGAGGCGCCGCACGCCTCCGGTCGGAGCCGAGATCAACTCCAGCGCCTGACGCAGCGCAGCAGAACGGACGGTCGCTTCGCAAATAACGGAATCGAAATCCCTCTGGCTGTGCTATGCTCGTCTTCAGACGAGATAAAGACGTTAGGCCGGCGCCTTCGTCTCTCAAGCTGTTTTTGGCGCTCTGCGGTTTCCCGTCGATGGGGGGTCAAGTCCTTGGCCGACGCTGAGAAACGTTCATTCGTTTGGATCTCGACAGCCTTTGTTATCGCTCTCGCAACGTCCCTGAGCGCTTTGGCCGTGTCGGGCATGGACGATGGCGTGCCGCTGGCGCTTAGGGCGACCGGCAGGATCGCCTTTGCGTACTTTTTTCTTGCCTATGTCGGCGGCCCGCTGACAACGTTGTTCGGCCCCGCGTTCCTGCCCGTGAGGACACGCGCGCGCGACTTCGGCTTGGCGTTCGCCGCCGTGATGCTCGTTCACCTCGGATTGATCGCTTATTTGTGCGCGATCGGAAAGGCGCCCGCGATCGGCGTATTCGTCGTTTTCGGCGCCGCGGCCGCGTTCGCCGCGATTCTTACGCTCCTGTCGTTCGCTCGCGTGCGGATGCTGTTGCCCCAAAACTTGTTGCCGCCGATCCGGACGATTGCGACCACTTATATCTTGTATGCGTTTCTGAAGGACTTCCGGCAATTCTCCCCGTCAGGCAGCTTTAGGCATCTGATCGCCTATGTTCCATTCGCGGCCCTGGCGATCATGAGTTTCGTGTTGAGGTTGGCGGCGTGGGCCAAGACCTCCGGCGTCGTGGCGTTTGCCGCCGCGAGATGGCGAGCGGATCCGCTGAGGGGGCGCCCCCGTTGAGGGCCGAGATGCCCGCCCAATGCGACCTTGACTGATCTTCGTCAGTGCGCGGACCCAAGTCTTTGATTGCGCATGCAGAAACGCGCTGCGGCGGGGGCGTGGCACTACAAAACAGAAGACTTTCGTAGATCAGGCGGCTGCGATCTGACGGAGCGTCGG
>NZ_JBKQOU010000104.1:0-3489 GCF_052145335.1 Rhodoblastus sp. | reverse complement strand
AAATTCTCGCCGTGACCTTCACCAATAAGGCGGCGCGCGAGATGAAGGAGCCCAGCCGCACCGCCCCGGAACTCGTCAAAAGTCCCACAGACCTTCCGCCTCGCCGATATTCACTTAGCCAAGCCTTGGCGCTTCGCAGGTCGCGCGTAATAACAGCCGGTGGCGAAGCCATTCGAGCGGAAATACTCTTCGCCTTTTCGATTTGGCCATCCAATAGCGCAGCGACCCAGTCCCCGTGCAAGGGATTCCGATAAGCCCTAACCCCGTTAGCGAGATGCAAACCAGGCTCGGAATGAAGCTGGCTTCGATCAAGAGTTCCACAATCAGCAAGCCCTGCGCCCGATACCGATGGACCGCCATCGATCGCCTGAGGCGCAGCGATAATTTTCCAAGCCGAACCGGATTCCGCCGATTGAGCGAGAGCTTCTCCCCATAACGCCAAGCCACCCTCTCCGCGATTGATTTCTTGGCCCGGACCGACGAGGCAAACGAGACAACTCCAATCGAGACGGTCGAGAATGTCCAAGAACAGTGCGGGTTCCGATGTTGGCCGCCCCATCAGCTTTTGCCCAACTTCTTCGTTCCATGCTCGCTGCGCCTCGTCGAAAATGATGACATTTTCAGGTGGCGTGGCGCCGTCCGTGTGCTCCTTTAAATATCCGAGCAAGTTCTGAATTGCGGCGTCCGCTTCATATTTTGCTTGGGCTTTCGAGACGCCTGTCCGAGCGGCGCAGTCTGCGGCAAGCGCCTCCGTAAGCACGTGCACAAGAGGACGATTCCCCGAGAGCAGAGCGCCTGATTGTGAATTGGAGCGGCTCTTGATCGCTAGGTCTAGCCCTAAAAGGGTCTTTCCCGCTCCTGGAGCGCCAGTGACGAAGCAAACAACTTTTTGACGGCTCGTTTCTGCCTCTCGAACGATAGTACGAAGGATGTGTGCGGCCTCTTGATGCTCAGAATCCGCGGCATCGCCTCGGCCAATATCTGCAATGCGGTGGCCCGCATAAAGAGCTTGGGCAGCTTCAATAATTGTTGGCGTCGGCCTGTATGGCGATAGATCAAAGGAAAGCGCATCGAGTTTTTGAGCCCTTTCGTCGATTAGACTCTCCAGCTCAATTAGTGCGTCGGCAAGCGTGTCACGATTTGTCCGTTGTAGACCGACGGAACCATTTCGGACCGATAAGTCGAGCGATTGTGGTTCGGCATTTTCAGCGCACAAAATGGGAACCACCAACCGGCTTTGACTCGCCTCGTGAAAATCTTGAAGCGAAAGAGCGTATCGCTCAGTTTGCACACAATGAGCGGTTCTATATGACGATTCACCAATCTTGAACTCGACAACAGCGACTATACCCGGCATGAGCACAACCGCGTCCATGCGTTTACCCAGGCGAAGTAATGGCGTTTCGAGCAAAATGGACCATTCATGAGATCGAACGCCAACCATTTCGAAGGTTTGGCGCAATATCTCAATTTCACGAACCCAAGCTCGGATCTGCTCAGCCTCGGCTGCAGCGTGAAACGCGACGTGGTGCTTCGAAAGGCGCCCGACAATTAAATCTGCCTCGGAATTTAGAAATTCCAATACCTTGCTTGAGTAAAATGAGCGGCCAATGGCGTCGCTAGCCTGAATCGGAGAAGCTTCCATAATCGCGATCATTTTCTGTTCTGGATTTGTTTTTGCTAATCTAACGCAGGGTTTCGACAAAGCATAAAATGATTGCGAAGCCTAGTAAGCTGGTTTGCTCTCCGCCCGTCGATTGGCTGGCTGGGCCACATTCGCCCTGTTGCAAAAGTCGCGTGAAAACGCCAAATAAGCGGTCGATGAACGCACGCACAAGGCTAAGCATCGCCGGCGGTTTTTTCTGCCTGCTCCTCGTCCTCGCCGGCTTGCGCCTGGCGGGCGCGGGAGAAGCGCGCGCCTCGGATCGTGGCGATCTCTGGCGCGTCGTTCACGATATTTGCACGCCGATGCAGAAATTGCTCGGCTTGCCCGCGCCATGCCTGAAAGTCGATAGCGAGCGCGGCTTCGCCGTCGTCCGGGCGCCCTATGACGTCACGCGGATCATCGTTGTGCCGACCCGGAAGATCGCGGGCGTCGAAAGCCCGCTGCTGCTGCGCGCCGACGCCCCCAATTTCTGGTCCTACGCCTGGAGCAACCGCGACGAGGTTGCAGCAGCGGCAAGGCGACCCCTGTCCTGGACGGATATCGGCATGGCGATCAATTCCAGTGGAAGCCGGACGCAGGACCAGATGCACATCCATGTCGATTGCGTCGACGGTCGCCTCAAAAGCGCCTTGCGCGCGCATCCGCCGCGCCGCGACGGCTGGACCAATCTCGACCTTCCCTGGGCCGATCGCTATCGCGCCAAGCAGATCGGCATCAAGGACCTCGATCGCAATATTTTCAAGATGGTCGCCGATGAAACGCCCGGCGCGAAGCAGCGCATGGGCCAGGAATCTCTCGCGGTCGTCGGCTACGAGGGGCCGTCGGGCGAGCGCGGTTTCGTCGTGCTGGCCAACGGCGGCGACGGACACGCCGAGGAACTGCTCGACCATCAATGTCTGGCCGAGCGCCGCTGAAATTCTACGGGAACCGAGCTTGACCACAAGGGTTATGCGTGCATCGGTATTTTCCCCGGAACAGCCCCGAGGATTTCCAGCCCTTGTTCAATGCCCCGCAAAAAAGGATCCTGATGTGTCCGCCGGAGTTTTTCGGCGTCGCCTATGTGATCAATCCTTGGATGGAAGGGCATTTTGCCCGCACCGATGCGGAAAATGCGCTGCGGCAATGGACGCAGCTCAAGGAAACCATCGGCCGTCATGCCCTTGTCAGCCTTCTGCCAGCGCACGAAGGCCTGCCCGATCTGGTCTTCACCGCCAATGCCGGGCTGGTGAAAGGCCGAAAAGTTCTGCTCAGCCGTTTCCGCTCCCCCGAGCGGCGCGACGAGGAGAAAGTCGATCGCCAATGGTTCGAAAAGAACGGCTTTCAGATCATCGACCCGCCGTCCGGCGCGTTTTTCGAAGGCGCCGGCGACGCCCTGTACGACCAGGCGCGCGATCTTTACTGGGTCGGACACGGGTTCAGATCGGACCGCGACTTTGCGCCTTTATTGCAGGCCCTTCTGGTCACCCGCGCGGTCGAACTGACCCTGGTGGATCCGCGTTTCTACCATCTCGACACCTGCCTTTGCCCCTTGCCGGATGGTTTCGTCATGTATTTCCCGGGCGCCTTCGACGCGCCGTCGCGCGAAACCATCGAAAAACTGGTTCCCGAACACCTCCGCATCGAAGTCGATGAGCGCGATGCGGTGAAATTCTGCTGCAACGCCGTGTCGCTGCACAGTCGTGTCATCATGAACGACGCGTCCGACGCCCTGCAGGGGCGTCTGCGCCAAGCCAACCTGACCCCCGTGCTGACGCCGCTGTCGGAATTTCTGAAAGCTGGCGGCGCGGCCAAATGCCTCACGCTCGATCTCTGACGGGGCGGCT
>NZ_JBKQOU010000103.1:0-13050 GCF_052145335.1 Rhodoblastus sp. | reverse complement strand
TTTTTTGCCGCGACCCCCGTTCTGGCTTTGCCCTTCCCAATCCCGCGCCGCCGACCCATATTGGCGCCATGGCGAAAAAACCTTCTTCACGCAGCGGCAAAGCCTCGAAACCCGAAGTCCTGCCGCTCGGCGACCATCTGGCCGCCTTGCTCAATCCGTCGCTGGTCGGCCGGGGTTTCGAGGAGGCGGCGTCGGCCTTTCTTCCTGAACAGCTGGACGACCACGAAGCGGCGCGTCTCGGGCTCGGCCAGGAGCCGGCGATGCAGCGGGAAAAGACGCGCCGCCGCGTTCCAGAGCGCGAAAATTTCACCACCGGCTCCGGGGCCACGGCGGAAAGCCTGCAGGCGCTGCTGGAAAAGGGCGATCCCAATTTTCACGCCTCGCAGGTGTGGACCCCGCATCGCCCGGAGCGGCCGGAGAAATCGGAAGGCGGCCGCCGCTTCGAACTCGAGTCGGAATACCAGCCGGAGGGCGACCAGCCGCACGCCATCGAAGAACTGGTGGCGGGGATCGAGGCGGGGGAGCGCGACCAGGTGCTGCTCGGCGTCACCGGCTCCGGCAAGACCTTTACCATGGCGCAGGTCATTTCCCGCACCCAGCGCCCGGCGCTGGTGCTGGCGCCGAACAAGACCCTCGCGGCTCAGCTTTATGGCGAGTTCAAGAGTTTCTTCCCGCATAACGCGGTGGAATATTTCGTCTCTTATTACGATTACTACCAGCCCGAAGCCTATGTGCCGCGCACCGACACCTTCATCGAGAAGGAATCCTCGATCAACGAGCAGATCGACCGGATGCGCCACTCGGCCACCCGCGCGCTGCTGGAGCGCGACGACGTCATCATCGTCGCCTCGGTCTCCTGCATCTACGGCATAGGCTCGGTGGAAACCTATACCGCCATGACTTTTTCGGTAAAGCTCGGCGAAAAGCTCGACCAGAGGCAATTGCTCAAGGACCTGGTCGAGTTGCAATACAAGCGCACGCCGGATTTTTCGCGCGGCGTCTTTCGTGTGAGGGGCGATACGGTGGAAGTTTTTCCCGCCCACTATGAGGACCGCGCCTGGCGCATTTCCTTCTTCGGCGACGAAGTGGAATCGCTCGCCGAATTCGATCCCCTGACCGGCAAGAAGACGCAGGATCTCGAACTGATCAAGATCTACGCCAATTCGCATTATGTCACGCCGCGCCCGACCCTGTTGCAGGCGACTTCGAGCATCAAGTCGGAACTGCGCCAGCGGCTGGAAGAGCTGCACGCTTCGGGGCGTTTTCTCGAAGCGCAAAGGCTGGAGCAGCGCACTTTGTTCGATCTCGAAATGCTGCAGGCCACCGGCTCCTGCGCCGGCATCGAAAATTACTCGCGCTACCTCACGGGACGGCGCCCCGGCGAGCCGCCGCCGACGCTGTTCGAATATCTGCCCGACAACGCGCTGGTGTTCACCGACGAAAGCCATGTCACCGTGCCGCAGATCGGCGGCATGTATCGCGGCGACTTTCGCCGCAAGGCGACGCTTGCCGAATATGGCTTCCGGCTGCCCTCCTGTCTCGACAACCGCCCTTTGCGCTTCGAGGAATGGGACGCGATGCGGCCGCAGTCGGTCCATGTTTCGGCGACGCCGAGCGATTGGGAAATGAACCAGACCGGCGGCGTTTTCGTCGAACAGGTCATTCGCCCCACCGGCCTGATCGACCCGCCAGTGGAAGTGCGTCCGGCGCGCAGCCAGGTCGACGACCTGCTCGGCGAAGCGCGCGAAATGGCGCAGAAAGGCTACCGCTCGCTGGTGACGGTGCTGACCAAGCGCATGGCGGAAGACCTCACCGAATATCTGCACGAGCATGGCGTGCGGGTGCGCTACATGCATTCCGACATCGACACGATCGAGCGCATCGAGATCATCCGCGACCTGCGCCTCGGCGCTTTCGACGTGCTGGTCGGCATCAACCTTCTGCGCGAAGGTCTCGACATTCCCGAATGCGCGCTGGTCGCCATTCTCGACGCCGACAAGGAAGGGTTTTTGCGCAGCGAAACCTCGCTTGTGCAGACCATCGGCCGCGCCGCGCGCAATGTCGACGGCAAGGTCATCCTCTATGCCGACAAGATCACCGGCTCGATGGAGCGCGCCATGGCCGAGACGCGGCGCCGCCGCGAAAAACAGGTGGCGTGGAACGAGGAACACGGCATCACCCCCGCCAGCATCAAGCGCGGCATCCAGGATATTCTCGGTTCGGTCTACGAGCAGGATCATGTCACGGTGGACGCCGGTCTGTCGGCGCCGGCCATCGGCCATAATTTTCAGGCCACCATCGCCGATCTGGAAAAGAAGATGCGGGCGGCGGCGGTCGATCTCGATTTCGAAACCGCGGCGCGTCTGCGCGACGAGATCAAGCGCCTGCAGTCGGTGGAGCTGACGCTATCCGATGATCCGCTGGCGCGCCAAAGCGATGTCGAGTCAGGCGGCGGCGGTTTTCGCGGCGAGAAGAAATATGGCGACGCGGCGAACCTGCCGTCGCGGGTGCGAAAGCCTGTTGACGCCGACATGGGACCGCATAATTTTGGCGGCGGCGAGGCGCGGCCCAAAGGCGCAAGCTGGCGACACAAGGGGCGGAAGAGGTAGCTTTTCGCTCGGTTAAAACGACGAAAGCCGCCCCAAGGGCGGCTTTCAATGCGAATTTTGAGCTCTCAGGCGACCTTGGTCGCGCGATTGCGACGATAGCCAACGAAGCCGAGACCGGCGAATCCGGCGAGCATCATCGCCCAGGTCGAGAGCTCGGGAGCGCTGACGGCGACGCCGCCGACAACCGGTCCCCATGGCGAGGCGGTGTCCAGGCTCTTGAAAGACAGGGTATTCGTGGCGTCGGCTTGGAAGCTCACGGTCTCCAGAATATAATTCATGCTCGAGTGGGTGTTGTCGCCAATCGTATAGGTGAAGGTCTCGGCGGCGCTGCCGACGGCGACTGCAACTGTTTTAACGGTGGGCTGGCCATCGGGATTTCCCGAGAGATAGAAAGACAATTTATACCAGTCGCCCTGTTTCAGGGTCAGCGCCTGGCTGATGCCGCCGGGAGCGTTGCCGTCCAGATCGACGCTGCCGCCGCCAACGGTCGGGGCCTGCCAGTACGTGCCGATGAGATCGACGCCGGTGCTGGCGCCGGTTCCAGTGACATTCCACGGACCGAACGATTGGCCGCTGAAATAAGTCGTGAACGAGCTGCTGCTCCCAGGACTATTGAAATCGCCATCCAAAACGAGATTCGTCGCGAAAGCCAAGGACGGAGCTGCGGCGATCGCCGCCGCGGCGAGAGTAAAGCGCAAGCATTTCAAAAACATATTGGAATTCCTGAAAAATGACCCCCGAAAACTTAAGCGGAACGTAACCGTAACTGTTCCATTTTGTCAAGCAAAACAGCAACAAGCGGCGAAAGCGGCGGACCAGAGCGCGCGGTCGCGGCGTGGGCGATGCTTCTCGCCGGAAGGCCGGCCTATTGGGCTGAGCCGCCGAAAAGGCTCTCCAGAATATTTTTCGGTCGCGGCGGCGGAGGGGCGGCGGCGGCGACAGTCGGCTCCGGCTTTGCGGGTGGAGAATCGGCGTTGCGCATCAGGCCGAGCATGCCTTTGTTTTTTGCCGTGTAATAATAACCCGACGCGTATAGCTGCACCGCGCGGTCCTGGTCGCCCTCCGCCAAAGCCCAGGCGTTGGCCAGATAGGGCGCGGCGAAGGCCAGATTGGTCTCAGGGTCGAGCAGGCCCTTGGGCGTGCCGTGATAGCCCATCGAGCGCGCCGTCGCATGGGTGATCTGCATCAGGCCGTAATAGCGGCGATTGACCAGATGGGGATGATAGCGGCTCTCGCGCATGATGACGCGGTGGAGCAGGGATAAAGGCACGCCGTGCCTGCGCGCATATTTGCGCGTCAGTTCCGCCAGTCCGGCCTCTTGCGCCAGCACGAAGCCGGGAACCTGTTCTTCTTCCGGCGTCTCCTGTGCGGAGGCGGCGGGGGGAACCGGGCGCTCGGCGACTTCGCGGTCGTCGTCGGGGCGCGCGACGGCGGGCGGCGGCTCAGGCGCCTGGGCTTGCGGCGCTTGCGAAACGGGCGCTTCCTGCCCCGCTTCGGCGGAGTTTCGCAGAGTCAGGTCGTCGTCCGGGAAAGCGGGCCGCGCCGGCGGCAGCGGCGGATGGGCTGGCGGCGTCGCCAGAGCCGGACCGAGTCCGGCCCAAAGGAGAGTGGCGACGATCATGAGGCGCGGCGACGTGTTGCTCATGCCTGCGTCTTTGCCGTGAAAATACGGCTTTGACAAGGCCAAGCCGGAAGAGCCTTACCTTTGCGCCACGAAGAACAGCCGCGGATAAAACAGCAGCACTTTGCCGTCGGCTTGCGGCGTATAGGCCATTTCCAGCTCCCGCCGATATTGGGTCAGGAAGGCGGCGCGCTCGTCGTCATCGAGCTTTTCGAGAAACGGCAGCAGCGCCGAGCCGGAAAACCAGTCGACGATCGCATCCGGTCCGTCGAGCGGGTGCACATAGGTGGTCTGCCAGAGGTCGACCATGCGGGCGAAAGGCGAAGTCCAGGCGTAATAATCGTCGAGCGTGCCGATCACCGCGCGGCTCTTGGCGACCGGGGCCAGTTTTTCCGCCCAGGGCCCGTCCACCGAGACCATTCGCATCAAAGCATGGGCCGCGTCCTGCAGCACATTGGGCATTTGCACGGCCAGAACCCCGCCCGGCGCGAGAAAGGACATGAGTTTCGCCAGCAGCTTTTCATGATCCTGGGCGAAATGCAGCGCCGCATTGGCGAAAATCAGATCGACCGGCTCCTCCGGCGCCCATACGGCCAGATCCTGCTGGATGAAATGCGCGGAAGGCAGGCGTTTGCGCGCCGCGGTCAGCATGTTTTCGGAGGTGTCGATCCCCAAAATCTCGGCGCCGCGAAAGTAGAGCGCCAGCAGCGCCGCGCTATTGCCCGGACCGCAGCCGAGATCGACGATCGTTCGCGGCGCCAGCGGCGGAATGCGCGCGAGCATGTCGCGCGCCGCCTGAGCGCGCTCGCGCTCGAACTTTAGATATAGCTCGCAATTCCAGTCGATCATGCGCATCATTTTCGCGCGAGGGGATTGGATTGTCTAGTAATCTTATCAACTGTTGACGGACCGCCCGATTTGCGCTTCAAGCGCCGGCGCCCGGCGCGCCGCGTAGCGACATCAGCCCCCGAGAGGGATCGTAGGCGATGATCGCGGCGAGCATGAACACCGTCGCGCAGCCTGCCGTCACCGCCAGCGCCAGCCAATTGACCTGTCCGTACAGCGCGAAACGGATCAATTCCACGGCGTGGGTGAACGGGTTCAGCTGGCAGAAGATATACAGCCCCGGACTGCCCTCCTTCACCCTCCACAGCGGATAAAGCGCCGAGGAGGCGAAGAACATCGGGAAGATGACGAAATTCATCACCCCGGCGAAGTTCTCCAATTGCTTGATCAGCGATGACAGCAGCATGCCCAGTGCGCCGAGCATCAGGCCGACCAGGATCAGCGCCGGCAGCACCGTAAGATAGCCGAGCGGCGGCGGCCGGATATCCCAGCACCAGGCGATGGCGAGATAGGCGTAGACCTGCAGCACCGATACGAAAGTCCCGGCGATCAGCTTGCCGAACAGCAGAAACGCGCGAGGGAAGGGACTTAAAAGAAGCACGCGCATGTTGCCCATTTCGCGGTCGTAGACCATCGACAGCGAGGACTGCATGCCGTTGAAAAGCTGGATCATCGCCATCAGGCCGGGGGTGATGTAGACGTCGTAGAGTATATAGGTGTCGTAGGGCGGGATGATCGAGATGCCGAGCACCTGGCGAAAGCCGGCGGCGAAAATGAACAGCCAGACCAGAGGACGCACCAGGGCCGAGATGAAACGCTCGCGCTGGTGCAGGAAGCGCAGGCTCTCGCGCCAGACGATGCCCTTCAGGCAGATCAGATAGGAAGCCGGAGTCAGGCGCCGGGAGGGACTGGTTGTTGCGGTCACGCGACGACCTCCGGCGGGGCTTCTTCGATCAAGGCGATGAAAGCCGATTTCACGTCCTCGGCGCCGGTCTTGCGCAAAAGCTCCGTCACCGGCCCAGCAGCGCGGAGAACGCCCTTGTGCAGGACGACCAGATCGTCGCCGTAGTCGACCTCGTCGGTCAGATGGGTCGCCCACAACACGCTCATGCCCTCGCTGGCGATCAGCCCGCGCACCAGCCTCAAGATGCCGGCGCGCGCGCCAATGTCGAGGCCGACGGTGGGTTCGTCCAGCACCAGCAGGCGAGGGCGGTGCAGCAGCGCGCGGGCGATTTCGACCCGCCGCATCTGGCCGCCGGAAAGATCGCGAACTTTTTCCCTGGCGCGGTCGCCAAGCTCCACCGCCGCCAGCAGCTGCTTGGTGCGCTCGCTCGCCTCGGCCTTGCCGATGCCGTGCAGGGCGGCGTGGTAGTAGAAATTCTGCGCCAGCGACAGGTCGAGATCGAGGGTGCGCGACTGGAAAACCACGCCAAGTTCGGCCAAGGCGGCGCCGGGGTTTTGCGACAGGTCGCGGCCGAGCAGGCGGATCGCGCCTTGCCGCAGGGCGAACAGCCTTGTGATCAGCGAGAACAGGGTGCTTTTGCCGGCGCCGTTGAGGCCGAGCAAGACGCAGAAGGCGCCGGGCGCGACGGTAAAACTCACGTCGTCGAGGGCTTTTCGCGCTCCATAGCTATGGCTGACATGGCTGATTTCGAGCGCGGGAATCATGGTTTGGGCGAGCCCCCGATGATGACGAGATCCCACGGCGATTCGCCGACCTGCACGCTTTTGACGACTTTCATCCCGGCGACGTCGATCACCGAGACGTCGTTGGAAACGCCATTGGTGGTCAGCAGCAATTTGTCGTCCGGCGTGAAGGCGGCGTGCCAGACGCGCTGGCCGACCAGCAGGTATTTCTGCACCTCCCGCGTCTTCACATCGACCGCCGCCATGCGGTTGGCCGGGCCGAGCGAAACGAAGGCGAGCTTGCCGTCATGGGAAATATTGACGCCCACCGGCTGGATGTTTTCAGCGCGCAGGCCCGGCGCGGCAAATTTTACCCGGTCGATGATCTTGTGCGCCGCGGAATCGATGATGACGACGTCGCCGCCGATCTCGGCGGAGACCCAGACTTCCGCGCCGTCCGGCGTGAAGGCGGCGAAACGCGGCCGCGCGTCCACCAGCACATTGGCCAGGACTTTGCGTTTGTCGGCGTCGACGAAATGCGCCATGTTGGTGGTTTCGGTGGTGGCGACGACGAGCTTGCCGTCGGGGCTGACGGCGAGACCTTCGGGCTCGACGCCAACGCGGACCGAGCCCAGCGGTGTTTTCGAGGCGACATCGATGAAGCTGAGGAAATTGCTGTCCTCGTTGGTGACGTAAAGCGTCTTGCCGTCGGGCGAGATGTCGAGCCGCTCGGGGTCGCGTCCCGCCGGAAATTCGTCGATGACGATCAGGCTCTGCGGGTCGATGATCGCTATCGTGTCCGCATCGCCGAGCGCGACATAAATGGTCTTGCCGTCCGGGCTGGCGATGATGCCGCGCGGGCGCTGGCCAACGGGAATGGTCTTTTTCACCGTCAGCGTGTCGATGTCGAGCACCGAAACGCTATTGCCCTTTTCATTGCTGACGAAAGCCGTGTCCGCCAAGGCCGGCGCGGCCGAGAGCGCAAAAAAGGCCGGCGCGGCCGAGAGCGCAAAAAACCCCGACGCGGCGAAAGGCGCCGCCAAGACCAGCGCGAACGCGGCGCTGCGCGGAAAAATCATTTCAAATGGCATTTCGACTCCGGCCGATCGTATCCCAGCGTGTCCAGCTCGGAAAACTGATGCATGAATCCCTCCTGCGGCGAGAGGGAGACGACATTGCGACCGTCCGACAGCAAAATGGGCTGGCGCAATTGCAGGTTCCAGTCGCGCAAGGTCAGTTTCTGGCCCTTGAACGCGGCGAGGGCGAATTCGGGCGACAGCAGGAAGGCTTTTGTCGCGGAGGCGTCGGCGGCGGCGCCATGCGAGGCGGCCTCGCCGATCATCCGCGCCGCCGTCCAGGCGTTCATGTCGAGCGGGCCCATCGGCCGGAAAAACTTGCGCTCGAACCTCTGCTGCAGTTGCGTGGCCCCCCACTGCTCGTTGGAGGCGTCCCAGGAGGTCGGGACGAGGCCGGAGGAACCGACGACGGGGCGCGGGTCCCAGGTGCGATAGGGCAGGTAATCGGCGAAAACCGCGCTTTCGTCCGCCGCCACCAGCACGTCATGGGCGGGCGCGCTCTGGGTGAAGGCGGGCATTTCCTTTTGCACCAGGGTGACGCCGCTGTCGGAGCGCCGCGCGCCGCCGCGATCCTCATAGACCCGCTCCTCGACGATTCTGCCGCCGAAACGCGCGGCGGAGCGCTTCAGCGCCTCGGCCCATAGAATGTCCTGCGGATGCGAGCCGCGCACGAGGAACCATTTGCGCCATTGTTTCCAGATCAGGTATTGCGCCAGCGCGTCGGCCAGCATGGAGCGCGTCGGCGCGACATGGACGACGTTGGCGCGGCACGATTCCTCGCGCAGATAATCGTCGGGGGCGCCGATGTTGAAGATCAGCGCCCTGGCGGCGTCAGGACTGTCGGCGGCCTTGAGCAAAGCCTCGGGCGGCAGGTCGGCGAGAATATACTGGATTCCCTGTCGGGTCAGTTCGGCCAGGGCTTTCGCGGAATCCTCGCCGGGCTTCAACTTTCTGGCGACCAGCGAAAAGTTCTGGCCGAGAAATTCGCCGGTCACGGCGTCGTCGTCCACACCGATCTGGGCCCCGGCCTCGCCGTCGTTTTCCGCCGGCAATTGAATGCGCGAAACAGCCGTGGGTTTTTCGGCGCGCCGCAGATAGCCGATGACGATTTTCTGTTCCGCTTGTTCGGCGGCCGGACTGGGCGACTGCGCGTGCGCGGGCGCGGCGCATGACAGCGCACAAGCCAGCCCGCAATTCAGCAGCCAATGCCAATTCACCAAGGCGTCTACCCTTTCGGCGCTTGTAATTAGTCTCGCCCGGAGCAAGTCTAGCCGTTCCCGAGCCGTCGCCGCAATCTTTCCTCGCTGGCGCCTTATGACAATTGTGCCTCGATCAGTGCGCGACGGCGACGGAAGGGATAGAGTGACTTTCGGCGCCTCCCTCATGGCGGAATGGGCTCATGCCGCGAAAACGCGATTTCGACGCCGAATGGATGAAGATGTTGTGGCCGAGTTTTTTCGCGGCCAAGGCCGGCGCCTCCATGGCCCGCCAGATGCTGCAGGCGTTTTCAACTCCCGAGGCCGAGCCGGAGCCTGCGCCTGAGCCGGTCTGGGCGACCCCCAACAAGATCGTCCTGGAGCTTGACGCCGCGCGATTGCGTCAATTCCCTTGCGCGCCGGGGCAGAACGAGCAACGGCCTCTCATCGTCTGCGCGCCTTTCGCCCTGCATGACGCGCGGGTCGCCGATCTCTGCAAGGGCCATAGCCTGATGGCGACGCTGGGCGCCGGCTCCGCGCCCTTGTATCTGGTCGATTGGCTTTCGGCGAAAGAGACGCAAAGCCAAAGGCGCATCGACGATTATCTCTGCGACCTGAACGTCATCGTCGATGAAATCGGCGGCAAGGCCGATTTCATCGGCCTGTGCCAGGGCGGCTGGCTGAGCCTGCTTTATGCCGCGCGTTTCCCCGCCAAGGCCGGCAAACTGGTGCTCGCCGCCTCGCCGATCGATATCGAGGCCGCTGACTCGGCCCTGTCCGTGCTGGCGCGCTCGACGCCAATCGAGACTTTTCACGAACTGGTCAGCCTCGGCGCCGGGTTGGCGCGAGGCGAGCAGGCGGTGCAATTCTGGCGCGTCGAGATGGACGCGCCCGAGCGTATCCACGCGTGGCTGCAAAGCGATCTTGCGCTCGACTCGCCGGAATTTTCGGCGAAAGCGGCCTGTTTCCGCGCCTGGAGCTCGCATGTTCTCGATCTTCCGGGCGCCTATTACCTCGAAGTGGTGGAAAAATTTTACAAGCGCAACGAATTGGCGCGGGGCGCGTTCTGCGCCCTCGGCAAGAGGATCGACCTGCGCGAAATGCGCCGGCCGCTCTATCTCATCGCCGCGCGCGACGATGACGTAACGGCGCCGGAACAGACTTTCGCCTGCGGGCGGCTGGCGGGGACGCCACGGGCGGCGCAAAGGCGCAAGACCGCGCCCGGCGGCCATTTGTCGCTGTTCATGGGCGCGAAGGTGCTGAAGAAGGTTTGGCCCGATGTGCTGGCGTGGCTGGAGAAAGCGTAAAATGGCTTTTATCCCTTTTACCGCTATATAGACGCTCCAGTTCTCTTTCAGGATTTCTCCTTGTCCGACATAGAAGCGGCTCCGCCCGCGCCCGAACCCGCGCTTTGTCCCCATTGCGCCAAGCCCGATTTTCTCTGCGTCTGCGATTCCGTGGAGCCGCTGCAGACCAGAACCGCCTTGCTGATCCTGCAGCATCCGCAAGAGCAGGATCGGTTGCTTGGCACGGCGCGGCTCGCCCATCGCGCGCTGAAAAACTCGGAGATGAAAATCGGCCTGTCCTGGCCCAGCCTGTCCAAGGCGCTCGGCCGCGAAGCCGATCCGGCCGAATGGGCGGTGCTGCATCTCGGCGCCGCCACCGCCGATCTGCCGCCCGGCCGCGAAGTGGTGGTCCTCGACAAGAAGGGGGCGCCGCTGCCCGACCAGGACAAGGCTCTCGCCGGGTTGAAAGGCGTGGTTATTTTCGATGGCTCCTGGGCGCAGGCCAAGACCTTGTGGTGGCGCAACGCCTGGGTGCTCAAGGGGCGGCGTCTTGCCCTGAATCCGAACAACCCGTCGCTCTATGGCAAATTGCGCCGCGAGCCGCGCCGCGAGGCGCTGTCGACCATCGAGGCGGCGGCTCTGACCCTCGCCCGGATCGAGCGCAAGCCGGAAATCGAAAAGGCGCTCGGCGGTTTTTTTGCGATCATGCTCGAAAAATATCGCGCGGCGCTGAAGGAAGGTTTGGTCAGCGCGCCTGCGCCCTCAGCCAAACGCCGTCCGCCCCGGCGCGACAAAAAGTCGAAATCAGCGCCGCCGGCCGCGTGATTTCTGGAACATTCCACCGGCCAGCAGCGCGTCGAGGCCGAAGGCCACAGCGAGGCCGACGGCGTAAGCTGGAAAATTCCAGCCCGAGAAACTCCGCCCGAGAAGCCAGGCGCCGACCGTCGTCAGGCGCAGCACGTCGAGCGCCGGCGTATGGCTGAGTTTCGACACCTCGACCAGAGCGCAGACCAGAACGGTGACGAACAGGATCTGCCGTTGCGGGCGCGAGCGCAACAGCAGCGCGACGACAAAATAGACCATCGCCGCCCACAGCGCCAAGTAGCCATAGTGGACATAGAAAGCCGGGATTCTATGGGCCAGCCCATAGCGCCGCAGCAGCACGCCGCTGGCGATGACGACGAGGGCGGCAAGCAAGCGTTTGATCGGCAGGGACGAGAAGTTCATGGTCTTGTTTGGCTAAAAACCGCGACTTGCGCAAGGCAAAGCCTCCGGTTTTCCAGCGCGGCGATTTGTGATAAGGCATGCCGTTCGCTTTTCCTGACATTGAAGGACGCCGCATGACGCTGGCCGTCGAGGCCGCGCCGCAGGGCATGGCCGAAAACATCGATTTGAACACCAAAAAACCGTCGCTGCTGGGACTGACCCGCGCCGGTCTGGCCGAAGCTTTGCGCGCCATCGACACGCCGGAGCGGGAAATCCGCATGCGCGTCGCGCAGCTCTGGCACTGGATCTATTTCCAGGGCGCGCAAAATTTCGACGTCATGCTGAATGTCTCCAAGGTCATGCGGCAGAAATTGGCGGAAAATTATTCGCTGACGCGGCCGCAGGTGGTCGAGGAGCAGGTGTCTGTCGATGGCACGCGCAAGTGGCTGATCCGCATGGCGCCGGTCGATGCGCTGGACAAGGGCGCGGAAGTCGAATGCGTGTATATTCCAGAAAGCGACCGCGGCACTTTGTGCGTATCGAGCCAGGTCGGCTGCACGCTCAACTGCACCTTCTGCCACACCGGCACGCAAAAGCTGGTGCGCAACCTCACCACTCAGGAAATCGTCGCCCAACTGGTGGTGGCTCGCGAAATGCTGGGCGATTTCCCCGGCCTGACTCCGCCCGACAATGGGCTGATTCCCTCGGGCGAGGGCGCGCGCGCGGTGTCCAATATCGTCTTCATGGGCATGGGCGAGCCGCTGTATAATTTCGAAAACGTCCGCGACGCCGTCGAGATTCTGTCGGATGGCGACGGGCTGTCGCTGTCGAAGCGCCGCATCACCGTCTCGACTTCCGGCGTCGTGCCGGAAATCGAGCGGCTCGGTCTGGAATCGGGCGCGGCGCTGGCGATTTCGCTCCATGCGGTGCGCGACGAATTGCGCAACAAACTGGTGCCGCTGAACAAGAAATATCCGATTCAAGAATTGATGCAGGCCTGCCGCGACTATCCCGGCGCCTCCAACGCGCGGCGCATCACCTTTGAATATGTCATGCTGAAAGGGGTCAACGATTCGCCCGCCGAGGCGCGCGAACTGGTGCGCTTGCTCAAGGGCGTCCCGGCGAAGATCAACCTGATCCCCTTCAATCCCTGGCCCGGCGCGCCCTATGAATGTTCCGACTGGGAGACGATCGAGAAATTCTCCGACATCGTCTTCAACGCCGGCTACGCCAGCCCGGTGCGCACGCCGCGCGGCCGCGACATTCTCGCCGCCTGCGGTCAGCTCAAGAGCGAGACCGAAAAGCTGCGCGCGAGAGCGCGGCTGGCGGCTGAGCTGGAGTGAACGGGGTCACCGGGCCCGCGGCGCCAACTTCGGCGCAACAATCACCTTGAGGAGCCTGTTTTAGCAGGCGTCTCAAGGGCGGGCCCGCCTCCTCCTCACCATGAGGGTTTGGGGATTGCCGGCGCCCTCACGCCCCCTGCACGTCCAGATGAAACGCGATATTTCCGCGTGTCGCGTGGCTGTAGGGGCAGATGTTTTCGTGCGCCTCTTCCACGATCTCACGCAATTTGGCGGTTGGCAG
>NZ_JBKQOU010000102.1:0-12566 GCF_052145335.1 Rhodoblastus sp. | reverse complement strand
CCGTGCGAGGTCAAACGGGCATTCTTATGGATGTTCATCCGGGCCTCCGGGAAAAGGTGAAGCTTCGCAACTCCATCTTCCTCGGTCCGGTCCGGATGGACAACCTTTTGCAAGCTCACACCTAGGGGGTGCAGATCCCCTTCCCAATGACGCGCCCGCCGTCGATCGCAGCCAGATCAGCGGAGAACTGATCCTCCACGCGATGGTGAATGCAGTGTTCGCCTTGGCCACACGCCGTCCCATCAGCGCAGAGGACATTGACGCCTGGCGGTTGGGCGCGGCCCGCGCCGGCGTCGAGACGCTTGCCGCGGTCCGCAACAGCGCCGTTGGCAGTCATTCTCTGCCAACCGTCATTCTGCGCGCGGCGCCTTTCGCGACTTGGTCTCGCCGGCGGCTTTCGACTTGCCGCTGCAGCTGTTGACCGAGATTCAACACAAGAAACGCCACTTTTACCTCGCCAAAATCGGCCGAGTATCGTGCGACGAATCGGGGCGGCCGGGAGGGGGATCGGTTCGCGGCTCCTCCAGAACCAAACACTGGGGGCCGCGCGGACCGGAACGGTGGAGCTGCGGATTCCGAATTTGCGAAAAGGCTCATATTTTACGAGCTTCCTCGATCCTGGCTGTCAATCAGCACGGAATCTGGAGTGGTCGACACTACGACATCGGTGCAAATCTAAGATATTGACTTCCACATGTTTGTCGCGCCAGAAGTGCGAAGGTCGGCCGCTTGTCGGTCAAAAAGTCAGTTCCGCGCAGAAATCAACGAATGGCGTCGCATGTCCGAAGATATTGAAACCATTCCATTACCATCGCGCTATGGCCTAATCGCCGCGCCCGCCACGGATCTGATTATAGGGCGATCAATAGCGACGTACGGTGAATGGGCGCAGCTGGAAATCGACGCTCTGGCGTATTTCATCAAAGATGGCGACACGGTGCTCGACGTCGGCGCCTGTTTCGGCGCCCACAGCCTTGCTTTCAGTGATTTGGCGGGGCCGTCGGGACGTATGATTGCCTTTGAAGCGTCGCCGACAAATTTCGCTGTGCTCAACCGCAACTGTCGCAACACCAGGGGCGCGCCGTTCGAACTGATGCGAGCGATCGTCGGGACGGGCGATGCAGCGCGTTTTGTCTCCAGGGACAATGAAGAGAATCGCGGCTCCGGCAGTGTCCAAATTAATTTATAACTATAGATATGGACTGGAAAGCCACTAATGTCGATGTTTGTTAACGAGAACTGCTTTAAGCTTCCAGAATACTGGTCGCCTTCTGCACGGACAGAACATGTCCCGTTTGCATTCTGGATCGTCGATGCGCTTAAGCCGCGGGTTTATGTTGAGCTTGGCGTGGATTATGGCATGTTTTATTTTGCTTGCTGCCAAATGGCGGTCGAAAAACGAATGGAGACGCGTTGCTATGCCGTTGACACCTGGCGGTGCGATGAGCATGCAGGATTTTGTTCCGACGAAATTTTTAGACAGGTCGATGAGCACAATCGACTGAACTATTCTGCTTTCTCCAGCCTGCTTCGCATGGAGTTCGACCAGGCGCTCGATCACATTCCGGATGGAAGCGTCGATCTTTTGCACGTCGATGGGATCCGATTTTTCGGTGACGTCAAAGCCGATTTCGAATCCTGGATTCCAAAACTCTCTGAACGCGCGGTCGTCATGTTCCATGACACCGAAGTGCGAGAAAGGGATTTTGGCGGCTGGAAGCTCTGGGCGGAATTGGAGAGCCGCTACCCTTCGTTTAACTTTCCGCATGGACACGGCCTCGGCGTGATCGCCTTTGGACCCAAAATCGATCCCGCACTGACTGAATTCTTTGCCATGTCGACCTCCCGCGACGCGGCGACCAGCTTCCGCCAAATCTTTATGTCCTGTGGGAAAAACCTGAGTGACCAATGGGATCGCCGCAACCGGCTCGCAGGACTTCAGGATGAGCTGTCGACCATAAAGGAAAAATGTTCGCAGCTGACCAAACAGAATGAAGGACTTCACGGAGCATTGGAAAGGCGCCAAGGCGAGTTTGCGAGACTTCAAGGTGAATTGTCGGCCGAGATTGCAAATCGGTCGGAGCTGATCGTTCAGAAAGCGGAGCTTTATCGTGCTCTGGACGCGGCCGGCGACGAACGGAAGGCGCTCAACGACGTGATCGCTGATTTGCAGCTGGAACTTGCACGGGCGCGCGGAAAGCTGCTGAAAGTAGTTGGAGATAAGATCCAATTCCGGCTGATAACAGGCATCTTGACGCTGGGCCTCCCGCTTTCCCCAAGGACCGCTGCGCGCCTGGCCAGCAGCGCCGCCAAGCGCGACCCGCGACGATCGCTTGCAGGCGCGCAGCAATTAGTCGCCCCACAGATTGTGCAGGTCGCAGCCCCGCCATTTGTGGAGCAGCTGATTGAAAGACCTCGAGCGTTCCAGGGGAAGCCCGCGGACGCATCGAAAAAGACGATCATGATTGTCAGCCATGAGGCGACTCGAACCGGGGCGCCGGTTCTGGCGTTGAATTTGGCCCGTGAGCTCTCGAAGAAATATAATGTCGCCAATTTGATATTAGGTGGCGGCGAACTGCTCGAGGATTTCAAATCAGCCGGCGTGGCGCTATACGAGGCCGATCGTCGCGTGATGGATATCGACGAAATCTCGGTCATTGTGAACCGGATTTGCAGCCAGCACGACATTGCCTTTGCCTTGGTCAACAGCGTCGAGTCGCGCGGTGTGCTCCCCGCACTGAAGGCGCGCGGAGTGCCCTCCATCTGCCTCCTGCACGAATTCGCGTCCAACATCCGCCCAATGTCGGCATTTCCCGAGGTGTTCAAATTCGCCGACAACGTGGTGTTCTCGACAAGAATCACGCTCGAGAACGCTCTTAACCGGCTGAATATCGAGCGCAACGGATTCATCCATGTAATTCCTCAGGGAAAATGCCTTGTCCCTAACCAAAACGAGAGTCCGGAGGATGTGAAAAGCGAGCGGCTCTGGCTGGACAAAGTACTAAGGCCCGCCGGCGAGGAAGATCGCGATTTCGTCGTGATTGGCGCCGGCAGCTTCGAGATGCGCAAGGGGCTGGACCTGTTCGTGGAGTGCGCCAACCGGGTCATCAATACGAATGGCGGCGGAAGATTCCGTTTCGTCTGGATCGGCGATGGCTACGATCCGCAAAACGACACGGTGATCTCGGTCTATCTTGCCGATCAGATCAAGCGCGGCGGACTCGGCGGCCAGGTCAAGATTATACGGGCGACGAGTGAGATCGAATATGCCTATGCCAATGCCGATCTCCTTCTGGTGCCCTCGCGTCTCGACCCTCTGCCAAATGTCGCCATCGATGCTTTGACGGCGGGTATTCCGGTTGTTTGCTTTGATCGTACAACCGGGATCGCCGATTTTCTGATCGAGACCGGTTTGGGCGACGCCTGCGTCGCGCGATATCTCGACAGTGCGGATATGGCGAGAAAGGTTCTCGACCTCGCCTCGAACGATACGCTGCGCGGCGACGTGGTGAAGCGCGGGCAAAGCGCTGCGGTCGGCGCTTTCGATTTCGCACGCTATGTCGAACGCCTTGACGAGGTTGCGTCACGCAAGCTCTTGTCAACCGAGCAGGCGGATCAGGATATGCAAACCATTATAGCCTCCGGGGCGTTTCGCGCCGATTTTTACCGACCGGCGAATGGGGAGTCCAAATCCGAAGAGGAACTGCTGGCCGATTACCTCGATTCCAACCGGCTGTGCGGCATCTTGCGAAAGCCTATGCCAGGCTTTTACCCGGGCCTCTTTGCCCTGCATCGCGACGCCCAAGTCGGGGCGGATCCGTTCGCGCGTTTTTTGCGAGAGGGAAGGCCGGCTGGCCCTTGGTCTTACCCAGTTCTGGACGACAGCCATTCCGTTGGGCGCGGGGATGGCGCCAGTCTCAAGGCGGCGCTTCATCTGCATGTTTTTTATCCCGAAATCCTGCCGGAAATTTTATCCCGCCTCGCGGAAAATATCTGCGCGCCTGATCTTTTCGTTAGTGCGCCAAAGTCCAGGCTGGAGGGCCTGCAGGACGCCCTTCAAAGTTACAAAGGCAAGGTCGTCGATATTCAAACCGTTCCCAATCGCGGCCGGGACGTTGCGCCTCTTTTGACGATGTTTGGCAGAAGGCTTGTGGCGGAGTACGATGTCATCGGGCATGTCCATACCAAGAAAAGCACTCATGTCACCGATCGGAAAATGGTCAAAGCTTGGTCCGACTTATTGTTGGAGAACATGCTAGGCGGTCCGAAAGGCGGTCCGATGCTTGACCGGATTCTCGCCGAAATGGCAGCGGATCCAAAGATCGGCATCGTGTATCCAGACGATCCGCACGTCATAAGCTGGACCGAGAACCGCGGCGCAGCCGAGAACCTGGCGCTGCGCATGGGGCTTGGCATGCTGCCTGAGCTGTTCAATTTCCCGATCGGAACAATGTTCTGGATTCGGCCGTCGGTGCTGGAACGCTTTGTCGCCCTCGATTTCGGCTGGGAAGACTATCCAGCTGAACCGCTGCCAATTGACGGAACAATGCTGCACGCGTTCGAGCGATTGTTCGGCGTCGTGCCAGGACTCGACGGCAAGACGACGATGGTCACCAACGTGCGAGGCGTTACTCGATAACGGATTGGCGCGAGCTTGCGCAGGAGAAACGCAATGAAGATTCTTGTCGTTGGCGGATGCGGCTTCATCGGGTCCCATGTGGTGGACGCGTTGCTGCGGGGAGGGCATGTCGTTCGTGTTTTCGACCGCCAGTCCGAAAGGTTCCGCCCACCACTGGCGCAGGTGGAGTATCGATTGGGAGATTTCATCGACCGTATGGCTCTAGCCGAAGCTATGACTGGCGTCGATGCGGTCTTTCATCTTGTTAGCACGACCTTTCCGGGGACCGCCGCTCTCGACCCGCAGACGGATGTGCGAGAAAATCTGATCGGCACGCTCCAACTCATCGAGACAATGCTGAGCGTCGACGTCAACCGGCTCCTCTTCCTGTCTTCGGGTGGCACGGTCTACGGCATTCCCGATCAGGCCCTGATCCACGAAACGCATCCGCTAAGGCCGGTGGGTTCCTACGGCATCGTCAAGGTAGCTATCGAGCACTACATCGAGACGTATCGCCGGACTCGTGGACTGTCTACGGTCATTATCCGCGCTTCTAATCCTTTCGGACCGAGGCAGGGCCATAGCGGCGTGCAGGGTGTTATCTCGACTTTTCTGAGACGGGTGGCCGCCGGAGAAGCAATAGAGATCTGGGGTGATGGGACCGTTGTGCGGGATTATCTCGACGTCGCCGATCTTGCCGAAATCTGCGTTCTCGCGGGGACCTCGCGCTACGAGGGCGTGTATAATGCCGGCAGCGGCGTCGGGACTTCCGTCAATGAAATCGTCGAAACGATCCGAAAAGTTACCGGCGCGCAGTTCGAAACGCACTATAAACTTGGCCGCGCGATCGATGTTCCTCGCTCAGTCCTCGACTGCACCCGCGCCAGAACGGATTTCGGATGGCGCCCACGTTACTCGTTGGCGGAGGGGATCCATAATACGTGGGACTGGTTGCGTTTGCAAAAAGAAGCGGCGCCACTTTAGAACCTGATTTCAATTTCGGAAGCAACGCCCAAAGATCGCCCCAACCAGATCTATCGGTTGCCGGGCGGCTTTCGCCGAACTGATGCGAAGCCTCAACGCGCCGGTCAGCCGATAGCTATCCAAGGGGATCAAACGGCCGGCGCCCTTCATTCCTTCTCTGTCAGTCCAAATTGCCGGCGCCTCCGCCAAGGCCAAATGTTGCTTTCAGCGGGCGAGCACGATATGAGCATTGCCCATACCCCCGACCCGAAAATGCACACGCGGCATCATTGGATACGGCGCCCGTGTTATTTAATAATTGAATAGCGCGACGCCCGTGGAGACTATTGAGAATGAATGATCGCAACAATGACAGCTCGCAAGCGTTGCCATGGACTGGGGAGCGTTACCTTCCTGAAGTTGGGGGGGATATAGAACTTGAGCATCGTCACCGTTATATATTTGCGAAACAATTTTCAGCGGGGAAGCGCGTACTGGATATCGCGAGCGGTGAAGGATATGGGTCCGCGTTGTTGGCGAAAAGTGCCGCCAGCGTCGTGGGTGTCGATATCTCAACAGAAGCTGTGGCTCACGCCACGGCGAAGTATCAAGCTGCTAATTTGGAATTTCGGCTTGGCTCTTGCTCAGCAATTCCACTAGCGGATCAGAGCGTGGATATTGTCGTCAGCTTTGAAACTATTGAACATCACATCGAGCATCACGCGATGATGCGTGAAATAAAGCGGGTGTTGGTTCCTGGTGGCTTGCTGATAATTTCAAGTCCGGACAAACGAGAGTATTCGGACAGGCCAAGTTATGCTAATTCTTATCATCTAAGAGAATTGTACCGCGAAGAGTTCTCATCCCTGCTCGATGCCTATTTTAAAAACCACAGGATCGCAGGGCAGAGGGTCATTTATGGGTCCGCTATTTTTGAAGAAAACAGCGTTAGCCAAGTTAGAAGTTACGATATAGGTGATGAATCGCTAATCGCGACCCCCGGAATACGCAACGCGGTTTATCTGTTGGCTATCGCTTCAGATGGCGCGCTGCCCTTGACCGAGAACTGCGTCCTTGAAGCGTCCAAGACGGCTGTTCAGCAGCAATTGGTCTCACTGGGCCTTGAGCATGACAAAGTAGTCGCTTGGGCAAAGGAGCTCAATCAAGCCGTGATAGGGCGGGACAGAAAAATTGCAGACCTTGAACTATCAACAGCTGATATGCGGCAGCAATTGCTATCAATGGGCCGCGAGCATGAGCAAGCAATCGCTTCGGCAAAAGATCTCAGCCAGACCGTAATCGATCTCAACAATGCCGTGATCGACAGGGACGGGCAGATCGTGAATCTAAGCGATACGTTAGATCGTATCGTTACGGCAAAGGAAGCTGAAATTCAATATTTGCGGACGCGTCTGAACAAAACCCTACGCTCCCGCTATCGGCGCGCATTGGCGCCCTTGCGAAGCGCCGTTGCGCCTATCAGGCAAGGCGTTTCGGAATTGAGGCACGGCGCCCGCAAATTGTTTTTGCTATCCCAACAAGACAAGGCCTCAAGCATTGACCCGGAAGTCGCGGGGATTGACGCGGCCACCAGCAACCCGTCTTTGCCACCTTGTCGAGACACGGACCCCATTGATGCCGCGGTCGAGGACATCAAGAAGTCTGGTCTCTTTGACGAGGCGTTCTACTGCGCAATGTATCCTGAATTGCAGCTGCTACCTACCGATGCAATCAGACACTACTGCGAGCATGGATGGCACGAAGGAAGAAATCCTTCTGAAGACTTCGATACACGTTCTTATCTGACGATCTACAGCGATATTCGCGAGGCGGAGATAAATCCACTTTTGCATTACGTACACGCGGGCGCTTCGGAAGGGAGGCTCGTGGGTCCCGATGCGAGGCTGCTCGATCCCGATGCGGAGACGCGCTACGAAGACGATATTCGATTCGGCTTCGCTGAGACCGACATCAGGCTGATCGCGTTTTACGGGTCGCCCGACTGGGCGGAATTGCGCAACGGACCGCCCGTTTCCAAAGGCCAGTCGCAACCGCTCCTGCCTCACACAACATTGGGGTTCTATGACCCATCGGATTGGAAGACACTGAAGCGACAGTCGGAAATGGCGAAGCGCCATGGACTGTACGGCTTTTGCTTTCCATTGGACGCCGGCGCGGATAACGGAGCGCCATCCCGATCGTTCGACCTGTTTCTCTCACACGACGATGTCGACTTTCGCTTTTGTGTTCAAATAGAACTGCGCGCAGGGGGCCTCCCCGAGTCTCTGGTCTCTTCTCTCGAACGAGCGGTGTCCGACGATCGGTTTATCCGCATACGGGGGCGTGCGGTAATCCTGGTCTCCGTGTCGAGCGAAGCGCAACATGCCGCCTCAGCGCTTAGGGAGTTGCAAAAAAGACTTACCGATCAGGAGGGCTTCAGTCCGTTCCTGATCGGTCGGTATGCGTTGGATGCTGAGGACGATTCGGGCCTGTCTCGCGTCGACTTCTGGGATGCCGTGCTGGACCAACCCCTTGCTCCCGGTTTGGGAGAGACCGGCGACTATTCGCCTGTTAACAAAAATGGGGTCGACGTGGCGCCCTATTGTTTGGTCGCTTCCCAAGGCGTTGCTCGGGCGCGGATGGCGCAAGACGCTGCATACCCGGTCTTTGATTGTGTCACGCTCGGTCGGGATAACACCGCCAGAAAACCTGCGCGCCCGCTTGTGTATACACGCTTTCATATCAAGGAATACCGCCGCTGGATGGATGCCGCTATCGCCGGCACGAGAGCTTCCCATCCCGAAGATCGTCGCCTTTTGTTCGTGAATGGGTGGAACGATTGGAATGAGGGTCTTTTTCTTGAGCCGGACCGGCAAGGTGGTTTTTGTCTGTTAAACGAAACATCCCGCGCTCTAATCGGCGTCGCGACAGGCGCCCAAATGCCGAAGGTCACGGTAATCGTACCAAATTACAACCACGAACGGTTTCTGCGTCGGCGGCTTAGAAGCATCTATAGCCAGACTTACAAGAACATTGAGGTCATCCTGATGGACGATGCCTCGTCCGATCGCAGCCGATTTCTGCTGGACGGGTACGCGGAATACTACCCCGACATCACGCGCACACTCTACAACGACAAGAACTCGGGCAGCCCCTTCCGTCAGTGGGCCAAAGGAATCAAGGCGGCGACTGGCGATCTTGTCTGGATCGCGGAGAGTGACGACTACTGCGACGAACGCTTCCTCGAAGTGCTCGTCCGTTGTTTTGAGGATGAGGCTGTTTTACTTGCGTATTCGAGCTGCTCCTTTGTTGACGAGAATGAAGTTCCTGTTCTGACTTTAAAGGACTACCTGAACGATCTCGAGTGCGCGGACAGATGGAACAGTTCATATGTAGCGACAGCCCACAACGAGGTTAAGACCGCTCTTGGCGTCAAAAACACTATCCCCAACGCAAGCGGCGCTCTCTTCCGGCGGCCCATTGAAATGCCCCTGCTGGATGATGAATCCTGGCTTTCGATGGCTGTTGCCGGCGACTGGGTCTTCTATCTTCACCTCATTCGGGGCGGAAAGATCGCTTACAGCACTGAAACAACGAACTTTTTCCGGCGATACGAAGGTAGCGCGGCTCAGGCCACGTACCACAAGGAGGTCTTTTATCGGGAAGTCGGAATGGCGTGCCGGACGGTAGCTTCGCTGTACAATGTCCCGTTGGCAGTTCTCGATCAGAACAGACAAACCTTTAAGACATTGTACGACAAGAAGGTGCGTGGGAGCGAAGAGGAATTCACGCTGTGGTACGACTACCAGTCGATCCTCGATGCCCGTGAATCCCGGTTACCGAACGTTATGGTTGCGACCATGGGTTTTTACCCTGGCGGCGCCGAGATCCTTCCGATCAGATTGGCGAACGAATTCAAGCGGCAAGGCCTTTCGGTTCTCTTGTACAGCGCGGGCTTTGGCCCGCGCGAAGAAGGCGTTCGCAGGATGCTGCGGAATGACGTGCCGGTTGTCGAGACGTCGGATGTTGACGATGTCAAGAGCATCATCCATGACTTTGGTGTGGAAGTGCTCAACACACACCAATGGTATGTTCAGAAATATCCGCTGCAAGCGCCGGATGTTTTCAAAGAACTGGGGGCGCACATCGCCTCCCTCCATGGAATGATCGAGCATGGAGAAGCTTTCGCTGTGACGGAAGATGAGCTTAGCGGTGCAGACGAAAACGTCACGACTTGGGTATATACCGCAGAAAAGAATATCGTTCCCTTCATCAACCTCGGACTTTTTGACAAGTCGTCGCCACGATTTGTCAAGCTTCCTAATGGAATGCAACCGCCTCAGATCGTTCCGATCCCGCGCAAACACATGGGCATCCCGGAAGACGCCTTCACGCTTTGCTGCGTCAGCCGCGCCATACCAGACAAGGGATGGGCAGAAACGATACTTGTGGTGGAACGAGCGCGGGCGCTGTCGGGCCGAGACATTCGCCTCATATTGGTGGGGAACGGAGTGGTCTATGATGAGTTCTGCAGTACCGGCGTACCCGATTTCGTCTATTTGGCCGGTTTCAGTGAAAACTCGGTTGGCCACTATGCGGCGGCGGACATGGGCATCATGTTGACCAGGTTCAAGTCTGAAAGTTTTCCTTTGACTATTGTCGATTGTCTCTTTGCCGGGAGACCCTATATTGCCTCGGATGTAGGCGATATCAGAAACATGTTGACGACAAAGGACGGCCTCGCTGGTGAAGTGATCGAGCTGGACAATTGGGAAGTTCAAATTGAGAAGTGTGCGCAAGTTGTCGCGGATTTCGCAACTGACAGGCAAAAATACGCGAATTCGCTTTCTTTGGTGCAAGACCTCGTCAAAAGGTACAAAATCGACTTTGTAGCATCTCAATATATTGAGCTCTTCGAAGCTGACATGAAGGATACGGAAGCCAAAAAAGGGGGCTTTAGCGGCTTCTCGCCTAAGGTCCTCGCGACATGAGCGCATGAGGTGAGCGGCGAAACGTTCGGCGTCGCGTCGATAGGCAAATGCGGCGGCTGGCCTCATTCACTACAGGGACCGATGCCCAGAGCGTTGAAACGATGAACCCAGTCGCGCAGCGTCTGACGATCCATGCCGCCGATGCGCACAGCGTCCACTCGCCCCATCCCATCGAGAACGGTAGCCAAAGACAAGAGACGCCGGCTTCGACGATTGCCAAAGCGCTGTATAAAAGCGGGCTAGTTCCGTAACCGCTCATAGAACGCCACGTCATCCGCAAGCAAGTCGGCCAATTGTCTGCGAAGCGAGGTGTCGTCTTCAACGATGTGCCGTTCTGTATACGGTTCGGTTTTGTTGACGTACACTTCGGCAGAAAGCGGGAGATCAAGAGCCGCGGCGAGGCGCGGAATATCCCTGTCCCGCGTCTCGTGAAAACCTATGAAGTCAAACCGGCCCATGTCGAACCCGCCGAAATAGGTCTCAGACATCAGCCGTTGAACGCCGGCATACTTCGCAAAGTCCAATATTGATGGCTTCTCTCTCAGAAAACGGCCATGCAAGTCGTGGCCCGGCACCGTGACGGACTTCCAATAGTAGTAAATGGAGATTAAATTATCAACCGGATCGCGCAAAAAAGTCATCCAGTAACCGTCAGTCGAAGCATATCGCCGAGCGCTAAAGTGACCGTACACTCCGCGCTTTCCCACGGGAAACTCGGCGGTTTCTAGGCCAGCACTGGTAAGCGGGTCGTGGCCGTAATCCAAAGCTAAACTGTCTCCCAACAAGCCCAATAGCTGGGATTGCAGCGACGAGCCGCCAGCCTTCGGAAAGTGGACTGCCACTATCCGTTTCGGAGTTTTCGTGTTGCAGGTCGTGGATGGATGGAACCCTAGGCTTCGAGTCGCCACTTTTTCCTTTCGAGCGCTGAGAGCCAGCGCCGAGGGGAAATCCACGGAGGTTATGGAAACTGCTGAGAAACCAGCGCGAAGGACATAGGTCCACATGTCCGCGCCGAATTCGGTATGCACCACAAGGTCGTCAGATCCGGTCGCAGCATTGCCGTGATAGCTCTTTGGTAGCCCCGCTCTGCTCCGAGTGAGACGGCCGACGATTGTCGGAATTGTAAGGCAGAGCGTGCCATTTGGAGAAAGAACTCGGCGGCACTCTGCAAGGGCTGGTATCGGATTAGATACGTGCTCCAGCGTATCGGAATGAACTACAAGGTCGAAGCTATCGGTTGAGTATGGCATAGCGTGCATGTCTACCGACGGATAGGTGGCCAGGACATGGCCGGGCAGTTGCCGCAGTATCGAGCTCAGATTGCCAGCCTCATTGATTTCCAGCAGGGAGAGGAGCCCGGCCTCGGGTGTCTTGACGAATTCAGTCAGCGTCAAATTGGTCCCGACCGCGGCACGGATTGCATTGGCGAGCGCTATGGAGCGCAGGTTCGATCCGCAGGAGGTGCATGAAGTGCCCTGTTGTCTTTCGATATAAGAGCGCTCGTCAGGGGAGAGTTGCCACTCAGAAGCCAGCTGATCCCAAAGAATAGAATGATCAACGAACGTGCTTCCACCGCATATCGAGCAGACAAACATAGCAATTCTCCGATAGTGGCCGCCGGTGGCGCAGTGATGGCGGCCAGCAGACGGCGGGAACATGCCCCAACCGCCGCCGCCGTGCAATAAATTGTTACCGGTGCGGCGCTACCGGTGAGTCCAGGGCTGTTCAGCTCTCGGGATTGAGGTCGAGCGCGGACCGCCCGCGGGCGTTTTTGATGTTGTCGCATAAGCCAGCCCTGAGCAGGAGCGCAGGCGGTCGGCGTGTGGCGGAGCCACGCCTTGGCCAGGAACACTGTTGGTTCACGCGTTTCCCACCGATCGCGGCTTGAAGTGCGGCTGGTCGCGGTCCCGCTTGGCGTGCTCTTTTTTGGTGACAGCCACTCCGTAATGAATTAAACAGCCCCTCCGTACGGAATTACCTTGAGGACCTTATGA
>NZ_JBKQOU010000101.1:0-2960 GCF_052145335.1 Rhodoblastus sp. | reverse complement strand
GGTCGGCGGAGCCCCGGTCAAGGTCGTCTGGACTCGCGAGGATGACATCCGCAACGACTTCTACCACACGGTGTCGGTCGAACGCCTCGAGGCGGGGCTCGACAAGGGCGGCAAGGTCGTCGCCTGGCGGCATGTCAGCGTCGCGCCGACGATTATCTCGCTCTTCGCCCCCGATCCCAAGCTCGAGGCGCCGTTCGAGCAGGGCATGGGCCTCGTCGACATGCCCTTCGACATCAAGAACATCAGCATCGAGAACGGCGAGGCGGAAGCGCACACCAAGATCGGCTGGTGGCGCTCCGTCTCGAACGTTCCGCACGGGTTCGCCATCCAATCCTTCGTTGCCGAACTGGCCGCTGCGGCAGGCAAGGATCAGAAGGCGTTCTTGCTCGACCTGATCGGACCTCCCCGCATCCTCGACGCGCCAGAGAAGGTGAAGAGCTTCTGGGACTACGGCGAGAATCCGGAAGTCTACCCGATCGACACCGGCCGGCTTCGCAACGTCCTCGAATTCGTCGCCGAGAAGGCCGATTGGGGTCGCAAAGTGCCGCCAGGCCATGGTCTCGGTTTGGCCGTCCACCGCAGTTTCGTGAGCTATGTCGCAGCCGTCATCGAAGCCGCGGTCGACGAGAAGGGCAACGTCACTGTGCCGCGAGTCGACATCGCCGTCGACTGCGGCCCGACCGTCAATCCGGATCGCGTCCGCTCTCAATTTGAAGGAGCGGTCGTCATGGGTCTTGGGGTGGGCTTGATGAACGAAATCTCATTCAAGGACGGCAAGGTGCAGCAAAGCAACCTCGACGACTACCTGGTGTTGCGCATCAGCGACGCGCCCAACGAGACCCATGTGCATATCGTGCCGCATGGCTACGACATGCCGCTGGGCGGTGTGGGCGAACCTGGCGTGCCGCCGGTCGCCCCGGCGCTCATGAACGCGATCTATGCCGCAAGCGGCAAACGCATCCGCGCCTTGCCGCTCGGACAGCAGTTGGGCAACAAGGCGTGACTTAGCCCGGCGCTGAGAGCGCGGGCCGGGTTAGGCCTAGCGCGCGCCGCCTTTGCAAGCAAGGCGTGGCGGCGCGAACACCTGATGGTTTCACCTCGTGAGCCTGCGACAGCCCGGAACATGAGGAGTGGAGTTGGACTAGGGTTACGTCGACAAGGGTGGGAACGAACAGAACGCACGCTCGAATGCCGGCAATATTGTGCCGACGCCGCGCTGTGCGGACGGCCACATTGGCCATGGCGCCGTGGTTGATCTCTCCCGCACGCGCACATGATCGCATACGAAAGAAGCGGACCACCTGTCGCCGCGACACTATACTACGGATTGCATGAGTTTTTGACCATTCGCTTGGGAGCGCGGATGACTCCCAGTAACGGCAGCTATTGCGCGACGCGGTCATTTACAGTCTTCGGAGGGAACGGCCAGTTTCCCGCCCAACTCCGGCGTCCCCGACTGCTGTCTGTTACGTCAGCAATCACTGAAGGGGTTCGGACGCCGGCCCTTTCGGACGGTCGTGCGAGCGGACCCTTTTTTTGCAACTTTTGGAGAGGAATGGAAACTTTTGGAACCGGCGCCTGGAAGGGAACTGAAGGAAATGGAAGGCCTGCGCGAGCCGGCGCCGAGATGAACAACAGCCTCACGACGATCTTTGGACAGGCGGCGCCAGACAGCCCATCAGGCCGATCGCGTCGCCTCTTTCCTGCAAGACCAAATCGTTCCAAGGATCGCAGTCGCTGAGTTCGACTGAGCCAGCCGGCGCAACCGATGGTCCAAAACGAAAGCCGAGGGGAGGCGTTCCATGACTTTGAGCATCGCATCGAGCCTTTGCCGTACCGCCCTTGCGGCCGCGTTCACGTTTGCGGGGTCTCAGGCGGCCCTCGCCGAAATTCCGAACCGGACAATCAAGATCGGCGTGCTCAGCGATTTCTCCGGTCCGTTCGCCGATCAGGTCGGCAAGGGCTCGTTTGTCGGGGCGCAGATGGCGGCGGAGGATTTCGCCAAGGAGTCGGGCGATCTCAAGGTCGAGATCGTCTTCGCCGACCATCAGAACAAGCCCGACGTCGGTCTTTCGATCGTTCGCCGCTGGATCGAGCAGGAGGGGGTCGACGCGGTGGCCGATCTGGCCAATTCGGGCGTCGGGCTTGCGGTCAACCCCTATCTGCACGACAAGAACCGCACGATGCTCGCGTCGTCCACCGCGACGTCCGACCTGACCGGCAAATTCTGCCAGCCGACCACGGTCCAATGGACCCTCGACACCTGGGCGCTGGGCTCCGCGATCGGCCGGACGATCACCAAGGCCGGCGGGACATCCTGGTATTTCATCAGTTTCGACTATGCCCTGGGCAAGGCGCTGCAGCGCGATGCGACCGAGGCGATCGTCAAGGCGGGCGGACGGGTGATCGGCTCGGTTTCCCATCCTCTCGGCGTCACGGATTTCGGCTCCTACCTGTTGCAGGCCCAGGCCTCGGGCGCGAAGGTCGTTGCGCTCGCCGACACCGGCGCCGACGCCATCAATGCAATCCGCCAGGCCGCTGAATTCCGCGTCGCCGGCGGCGACACGCGGCTCGCGGGGCTGTTCCTGCAGATCACCGACATCGACGCGCTCGGGCTCGACAGAGCCAAAGGCCTGATCCTTTCGGAAGCCTTCTACTGGGACCTGAACGACGCAACCCGCGCCTTCGCCAGGCGCTTCGCCGAGCGCATGGACGGCCGCATGCCGACGGAGGATCAGGCGGGCGTCTACTCGGAAACGCTCGCCTATCTCCGCGCCGCCAAGGCCGCCGATACGATCGACGGCGACAAGGTGGTGGCGGCCATGAAAGCCGCCCCGATCGCGGACCCGCTGTTCGGGCTTGTGGTCGTGCGCCCGGACGGGCGGGCCACCCACCCGATGTACGTGTTCAAGGTCAAGCCGCCGGCCGAGTCCAAGGGCCGCTGGGACGTCTATGACCTC
>NZ_JBKQOU010000100.1:0-18637 GCF_052145335.1 Rhodoblastus sp. | reverse complement strand
CGAGAGGTCGGCCAGTTTGGCATTACCGTGAACGCCGTGGCGCCCGGTTTCATGGAGACCGAAATGACCAAGGGCCTTGACGAGGAAAACAAGGGCAAGGTCGTCCGTCGCAGCGCCCTCCGGCGATTGGCGGAGCCGGACGACGTCGCCGACACGGTTGAGTTTTTGATGAGCGACAAGGCGCGCAACATTACCGGGACCGTTGTTACGGTGGACGCCGGAAACCTTGCCTGATTCGAGTTGGTAAAAAAGGAAGAAGATCATCCGCCTGAATGATGCGGGCGATTGCTTCCCGTGCAAGCTTAAGTTTCACGGGTCTGAAAGCAATGACGCGCTGTCCAGGCGCGTCATGCCATTTTCAATCGGAGAAAGCGAAAATCGATGAGCTCTGAACGCACTCCGGAAACGATTTGGGGGAATGCGCATGATGCCGCGCCTAGCCCAGTTGTCGGCGCGATTAGGACGGTATTAAGAAAGCTCGGCGCCGCGCAACGCCACGACCGGGTTGCCCTGCGTGCATTGCCCGAACCAGCCGTCAGCGATCCAGCGCCTGCAAGCGAATCCAGAGCAATTGAGAAGCCTGTCAAACCTGTCATGCGCCAGATAAATGAGGGTGATATTCCGGAACTCGTAAACCTTATTATCAACGGATTCGACCCTCCGCATTCGCGTGACTTCTGGAATCATTTCTTCTCTTGCCTGGGTCGGCGATCGGCGCCGGACGGTTATCCGCGGTACGGATATGTCCTCGTGCACGAGGGCCGCTTAGTCGGCGTCATGGTGCTGATTTATTCGACGATTTGGGACAACGGCGTTCCTAAAGTAAGATGCAATGGATCAACTGCATATACAGACCGCGAGTTTAGATGCTATGCGCCGTTACTTTATTTACGCCCGCAAAAAGATAAAAATGTCACGATATTAAATATTACCGCCAGTCCGCATACGCACAAGATGGTCGAGGCATTGGGCTTCAGCAAATACACCAACGGTATTCTCGCCGCCATACCTCTTCTAAGCCGAAAGCCAACGGAAACCTCGGTGCGCATCGTGGACGCCCAGGTCGAGCCAGACGCGATTTTTGATGCTCGGGAACGTGAATTGCTTCTGGATCATGCAGAATTTGGTTGCACAAGCATCTGGTGCATCGCGGACGGACGGGCATATCCGTTCGTGTTTCGACCGCGGAAAGTCAAAACTATTGTTCCGGCCGTTCAGCTGGTATACTGTCGCGACATAAATGACTTTGCGCGATTTGCGAAACCAATTGGATTGTATTTGGCAAAACGATTCTATTTTATTACCTTGCTGCATTATCGAGATCCGATACCTCGGCTTATCGGCGCCTGCTACGGTAAAAAGACGCCTTTGTATTTCAGGGGGCCTAATCCTCCCAGGCTGGGAGACTTAGCCTATACGGAAACCTCGATGTTCGGCATCTAGAGCGTTTTCAAGCGAAGTGGATAGCGGTTCGCATGAAGAAAACGCGTAAAAACAAAAAACTAGAGCCCCGATCCGATTCAATCGGATCGACGCAACGGTTAATTACTAATCAGTATTCCTCAGGACGTTAGCTTAGTACATACGCCAGAACGAATGGAGGAACTGCAATATGCAGCCTTTGCCGAAGCTTTACCGCGAGACAAACAAGCTTGAATTTGTTTCCCGAGATGCGGAAATGAGGGCTGCGCCGGTAAATCCAGAGTGGATTTTGGAAGGCGCTCCCGTTGCCCGTAACGCCGTCCTGTCGACGAGCCACGATGGCTGCGCCAGCACGTTTTTTTGGGACTGCACCGCCGGACGATTTGACTGGTACTACGACATAGACGAGACCATTTGCATTCTCGGCGGCGCCGTAAGTATTCTCGACGATTCAGGCGTCGAGCGCTGTCTTAACGTTGGCGACACCGCTTTTTTTCCTGCCGGATCGCATGCCGTGTGGCATGTCGAATCTTACGTGCGGAAGGTGGCCTTCTGCCGCAGTCAACTTCCAAAAGTGTTTTCATATACGAAGAGAGCCGGCAAGGCGATGATGCAAATATTGACCAGCGCAAGAGCGCGTTCAAGCGAAGTGGGCGCGGGTTCGCGTGAGGAAACGCGGAGAAAGCTCTGAGGCCCAGAGCGCTGCGCCAATCCCGATTATCGCGGGCGCGGAAACGTCGCGCTTTTGACAGTCTCGCCGCCACCAGGCTGCTGGTATAGTTGCACGCTATTTACTTGCATCCGCATCGATCGGGGTGTGGAAGGGCCCAAGGCCGTGTGCCAAGCGCTTGCGGCGGAAGTCGCAACCCCATTGCTCATGATCAACTCCATCGGCTCGTTCGGGATAGGAGCTTCGGCGCTGGTGATCTGGGCCACTTGCTGTCCATTGAGGTACCACGTGATCGACTCTCCGGGCGCCCAGTTGATTGCAAAACTATTGAAACCAGCCGTCAGGTCGATCCCTGTATCGACCTCGCCGCCGAAAACGCCTGCGGGGGTGTGCAAGTGATAGGCAAAAACGTTGTCGGGATTGGCTGAGCCCGAGGTATAGCCGCCCTCCTGAATATCGATTTCAAAATCATCGCCGGAGCTTCCCGCTCCGGAACCAGGCAGCAGCCAAAGGGCTGGCCACGAGCCGGCGCCGCCGGCGGGTTGCTTCATGCTGATCTGAAGATACCCCCCCGTGAATTCAAATTTTCCGTAACTGGAGACCACCCCGGAAGTCACGGGAAAAGTCTGCCGGACAATCGATCCATTGATGGTGCTATAGCCGGCAATGCTGTGCAGAACCGCGTCGAGAGTCAGTCCGTTATTTACGGAGACCTGGGATGGCGTCATGTATTCCGCATTATTGACGCTACCCAAGGCGCTACCGCCCTGCCCATTGGCCGCCCATGGATAACCCCGGGCGGCATTGCTGGTGACATAGGTATTCCAGCTGGCGGCGTTTAAGCTTTTACCGGAAAAGCTATCCCAGAAGACCAGATCGCTCGCGCTAAATCCGGCGGGCGGCGTGGAAGCTCCAGATTTTTGCTGCGAACTTTCGAGGCTGATCGCCGCCGCAAACTCCGGCAGGCAAAATGCAAAGGTCGCGCCTGCAAGCGCCAGCGCCGCGTTCCGGCGCAAGAAATAGCGGCGCGCGATACTCATCCCGCTCAGTGTTGGCTTCACGAGCTTTGTATCCTGGCCGGCGAGCGAAGCCGGCTTTCTGTTTTTGTGCCCCCTAGCATCGCCTTTGCTATCGGTTTCAGCATTAGCGACGCCTCCAGAAACACAGCCAGCAGCCATCCGACCGTGACCCCGAACAATCCAGAAACCTGACTGCCCGCGGCCGCAAGCCCGATCTCCAAAAGGGCTCCCAGGGCGAGATAAACAGAAGCGACGCCGACCCGGTTCGCGAGCCGACTTACGGCTATGTAATGCTGTTTAATCGCCGCAGCGATCACGCCAAAGCCCAGTAGCTGAAGACTGGGACCAGCGAGTTCTCGGTAGGAATGATTGAACAAGCCTAAAATGGTCCCCGAGAAAAAGAAAAGAACACTTGCTGTCACGGCTCCGACAACAGCCGATAAACCCAACGAGATGAGCAAACGGGACGGAAGCTGGCTGGGTTCGGCCCGGCCGATCGCGTACAAAGTTGTCGCCAGCGATCCGGAGCCGAAAAGTGCAAGACAGATGATCATCCAGGCCGGATAAAACGCGGCGCTGGCTTCAGGCGAAACGAGAATCGTCACCAGCACAGGGATGATCAGCCCCGGGGCCAACGTCGCGAGATTAAGCATGTGATGCCGGATGAGCAAAGGGAAGCGCCGCCCCAGCAGGCGGAAATCGGGAATCCACCGACCGACTGGCCCAATAATTTTTAGCATAAGCCTGCCAAAAACAAGAATTGTTATCAATATACTTACAACCCAGGCAAGGACAATAAAAAATTCGTTGTGCATTGCGTCGGACGTCACCAAGGCAGCTAAAAACAAAAGTTTAATGAGCGAGAAAGATAAGCTTCGGTACATCTGATACACACTTTTCAGAAGACCGAAGAAGGCTTGATCGAGCACGGACACCGCGCCGCTGAGCGCGCACCCGCCCACGAAAAGCACAGCACCGGCGTAGCTGTGCGCAAATTGGCCGAGTTGCCAGCCAAATTCGTTCGCCAAGACAAAATACGCCAGTCCGCAAACGCCCGAAGCCGCAAGCGACGCCAGAACGGCGGCGAGAATCAGCTCTCCTTCACGTCCCTTATGCTGAAGCGTTTCGCCGATCAGCAAAGCGCCAAGTCCGCCATCGCCAATGATCCCCATCAGTCCCATCATTGAAATGATGGCGGTCGCCACGCCGACGGCGTGGGGCGGGAAAAAACGCGCCGCAACGCCCCAAAAAAGAAAACCGAGCGCAGCCGTTCCCACGCCGCCGATCGTTGAGGCGCCGGCGTTGGTGTACAGCACGGAATGCTTGTCCATACCTTCTCGAACATGATCCGCAATCGCGGAAGCAACAGATTTTGCTCCCATGAACGTCCCTCGCCCGGATAAATTCAACCGCATAGTTCCGGTCAACGCATGCAGCCCTCGCCGTTGGTCAGTATCCCGCAGCGGGGCTGACCTCTCGATGAAGAGATCCTCGGACTTGTTTCCCGCCATTTCTCCGCCGTTTTGCAAGCTTCACCCCCTGCCATGATTTAGGGATCCGCCTCGCAGACCGCCTGAAACCAGCGGCCAGATGGTCTGCGAGGTAAACCCAAAACTTTTAGAGTTGAGCCGGCGCCCGCTGTTCGCCCCCCTGCCCTCCTAACGAAATGGCCAGTTGTTCCCAGGCATACCCGGCAACCGTGCTTGCAAGCCCGACCGCGATGAAGGCGGCCCGCGCGGCCGCCCACGCGTCCAACTTGGTTACTGCGTCTGCGATCCCGCGTCCGACGCCACCCAGGAGGGTATGGAGGACGTAGTTGCGTTCGGTCGCCAATGACTTCGCGCCCGCCATTCTCGCAACCCTGGCCTTTGAAATGCCCTCGGCGAAGCAGCGCAACACAAAGTAGCTGAAGGTCACGCGATCGGTCGGCACTTTGTGCTCTATCACCGCGTCAGGCGCATAAAGGAGTTTCGTCTGGGGATAAGCCTGGGTTAAGCGCAGGCTGAACTCGGTCTCTTCGCAACTGATCGGCAGTTTCGAGCCGTTTCGTCCGAGACGGGTGTCGAACCCCCCTATGCGCTGGAAAATCGACCGCCGGAAGCTCATTGGACCCCAGACGTTTCGAACGACTCCACCTTCGAGGCCCCGGAGGTACAACCCACGACCCAGAGAAACTCATCGGGGAACCAACGCGGCGGAGTTCCAAGCCAAAGAGGCGACGCGGTCGCGCCCACGCCGGCGACTGACGGATCGTCGAACAAGGGGATCATGACTTTCAACAGGTCGGGGTCCGCCACCATGTCGTCGTCGACAAATGCGACGAAATCCCCTGTCGCGGCGGCCACGCCCGCATTGCGCGCGCCAGACGAGCCCCTCGCCTCACCGCTTTCAATGACTTTGAGGTCGGGGAACTCTTTCCTGCAAGCATCGAACAATTCACGATTGTGATCGATGACAAGGATAATCTCTTTGGCTGCCGCGTTTTGTGCCTGCACGGAACGCACCGCCTCGCAGATGTGCGGCCAACGATTCATCGTGTGAGCGCAAATGATGACCGAGCAAACCATGATTATGGACTCCCACGCTGAAGTTGGTTGGCCGCGGCGATAACGGGCCGCTCGCGAGCCAGGACGCCGCGGTACACGGACTCGATCTGCGGCACGACGTTCGACGCCATGAACGTCTTCACTTTTTGCAAGGCGCCATCCGACAGGCGTTGGCGGAGACCTTCGTCGGTGGCCATGGCCTGGATCGCGCGCGCGAGTCCGGCCTGGTCGCCCGGCTGAACGATCAAGCCGCTGATGTTGTCGTCGACGATATCCGGATTGCCGCCGATGTTCGAAGTGATCATCGGCCTGCCGGACGCCATCGCCTCCATCAAGACAGTCGCGCAGGCTTCGGGCCCGACCGAGGGCAGGACCCCCGCCATACTCCGGCGCCAAGCCTGCATGACCGCCGCGTGTGGCCAATCGTGGAACACATGCACGTTCTTGGGCCAGTGCGTTGGCGAGTCATGACACTTCCTGCCGATCAGGACCAAGGGCGGCACATTGTCGAGTTGAGCGTATGCCGCCATCAGCACATCGATGCCCTTGAACCGGCGAAGGTCACCAACGAAAAGGATAAACGGCTGCTTGGGCAGTCCCTCCAGGCGCTCGTCCTGGCCGCCATCGGGCGACGCAACGTCGTCGCGGATGAAATTGGGCACGACTTCGTACGGAGTGGGGCCGCCAGGGAGGCCGTTGCCCACCGCGATCGCAGTGCTGACGGCCAGGAAACGGTCGACCAGCCGCCGTTCAAACCATGACGAGGTCCAGTTCGTCGCCAGCGTCACGGACCCCTTCGCCGCGCCATAATGGTGGGCGACACAACCGCCGCATTTGGCGAAGCTCGGTCCGCTGCACAGCTCGCCGCGACAAATGGCCTGTTTGGTGGCGCAGACGAGGCTCAAATCATGCAGGGTAACCACGAGGCGCGGGCCGCCAGCACGCTTCAACGGCAGGAACGAATGGAGCAGCCAGTTGTGAGCATGGACGACCTCGATACGCTCCGAGACGACGATCCGCCGCAGCGACGCCGTCAGGCCCGGATCCGGGAACGGCGGAGCGTGCGTTCGGGCCGGATCGAGGAAAAGGCCGCTCCAGCGCTGTAAAAGCCCCCGTATACGGAAAATCTGGACCCCCTGGTCGGCCTCATGCTCGGCGAGACCATCCTGCCAAAGCGTCGCGACGGCCACGTAATGCCCGCGCTTGGCAAGTGACGCCGCCAGATCGCGGACGTGCCGCTCTTCGCCCCCGATATTCGGCGGATAGAACTGCGCTAGCAGGAGCACTCGCATTAATTCTCTCCCAATTCGCCGTGCGAAACTCGTAGTGTCTTCCGCAATGTTGGAAAGTGAAACTCAGATGGACTCCGAAATAAAAAACGGGTGGCAAAATAGCGGGGCGCACGAAGCCGGCATCAAAGCCTCCCTTCCTCAAGCAAATGTGCCTGAGCAGAAATCGCGACCCCACGATGCTACTCCGTTCTTCGGCTGGACAGTAACGCCCAAAAGCTCGACGCCGGTACCGCATAGGGATGAGCAGTCTACGCCCTTAGCGCTATTGAATGGCCGAACGAACGGAAGCTCGGCAGGATGATCGGCGATCAACGTAATTTCACTTCAATACCTTCGGGCCAGCTCCAGGTGGAAAATCTCGGATCATTTGGTCCCGATAGCGGTAATACCCATGAGCGGCGTAAGAGGCAGAGTCATCTTCCGCCAGAGGAATTTTGGGGTACGCAAGAGCAGGAGCTCCAATGCTCTCAGCGCCGCATATGGAGGCGTCGCCAGCCGCCGCCCCCCCACCGCGACAAGGAACTCGACGCGGCTGAACCCCGTGCCCAGAAAGATCTCCCGCATGGAGCCGTAATCGTACTCACGCATGTGAAATCCGGTGGCCGTCTCATCGAAGTAGCACGATACGTCATGGGGGCCAGTCACGCGGCTCGGCGTGACACAGAGATACTGCCCGCCTGGCTTCAGAACTCGAATTATCTCGCGCAGTTGACCTTCCGCATCGTCAACGTGCAGGTGTTCCATCAATTGATTCGAGTAAGCCACATCGACCGAATTATCCGGCAGAGATATTTCGACCCCGGAAGTTTTCAGAAACTGGAAATTTGAAGGAGCGGAAGCAAAGTCGATAAGCACATCGGTGATGTCGAGCGCTATCGCCGTTCCAATCATGCTGGCAAGCGCCAATGACAGAGCCGCATCGCCGCACCCCAACTCCAAACAAACCGAGGTGGGCGTCAGAAGAGGGCGCAACAGCCGAACTTCCTTGGCTATGCGGCCAGACTGCGGGCCGCCCGCCGGTTTGTTTTGCGGATGATCCGGCAGCTTGGCGAAAAGCTCCGAGTACACGTCGGTATAAAGCCTCGCGCGCTCGTCACTTGAGGAAGCGCGCAAGCGCTCGGCCAGCCGGCGTTCCAGTTCGTAGTGAGCAATCAGGCGCTCGGGTGGCCTGGTGTCCCTGATCCGCCGTTGGAACCGCTTGTAGTCGGACTTCAGCTTCGCATTGCCCATGAGGAGTCACCCCGAAATTGCTGCTCCATTTGCTCAATGGAGCGAATTAGAAGCGCTTGGCGCAAAAGTTTATCGATCCAGCGGAGCCGGATGGCCGTCCATGGCGCTCCCTATTGTTCGCGCGCGCCGGCGCGCTCGAGCCGAAACCAGAACCCTTAAAAGCTACTCCGTTCCTGCGTCGCCGGCGCCCGGACAAGAGGCTTGGCGTCCTACCGCAAAAGACTGCTGAACTACGTCCTTTGGGCATGGTTAAATGGCCGAACGAACCAGTTCCCCCGCGAGACGATGATCGAAATGAGGGTGCAACTAGCGCAAACGTAGCGGAATTACTTTCAGCATTCGGTCCCACTATGGACCTGATGTGATCGCGGGATCGTAGAAGAGCGGCGCCTTCTCCAAACCGCACCAGTCCTGGTCGCTCTGTCGGATAAAAAGCATCGACCGTCGACCTATCGTCGTTTCAGCCAACGAGAATATTGTCGCAGGGTCGCAAAAATGTGGTCCAGTCTGTTCCTGAACGAGGCGGCGCAGGAGGCGCAGCAAATAACTTCCCTGAACTGGAGGGCCGCTGGTCCGTCTGCCTCCAAGGGATTGCCAAAAATCGAAGTGTTGCTGCGTGCGACGGCTTCCTGGCAATGGCAGGCCGATCTGATCGGTCACCTTCGAAGCGACGGGTACCCGGTGTCTGTCGTCGCCAGCGGAACGGAAGCGCGCTCCTGGCAGACAGGGCTATCCCTGTTGATGGCGCTCGAACGGCTTGTCTACGGGGGCGCGGCCATCCATCCCGCGACTGCCGTTTCACTGGCGGCGATGCATCAACTGGCCACCGCCGATTTCTCCGGCCCAGCGGATTTCGTCCTCGACCTGACTGGCTCCGCAATCTCCGACAGCAAAAATATCAGGGTGCTCTATGACGGATGTCCATGCGATTCGGCGGCGCTTGCCGCGGTTCTCAATGGCCACGCCCCCGTCATCAGCGTCGTTTGCGAAGGGCGCGAGCTCGCCCATGGCCTGCCGGTCCATTCCGAAATCGTGACGCGCGCCCTGGACTGGACGTTCGCCCGCTCCGCATCGCTGATACGCCACGTCCTCGCCGACCTGGCGCGAAACGGCCGCCAGGACAACAAGCCGTCCATGGCTGTCCGCGACGAAGTGGCGATGCGTTCCCCGCTGGCGTTTGGCGCCGAGACCCTGGCCGTCAAGGTAGCGCGCGCGCTTACCCGTCTCTCGAAAAGCCCGGAATTGTGGCGGATCGCTTGGCGTTTGATGGACGGGGACGACGCCGTGGCGGCGAATTTGCGGTGGCCTGCCGGCGGCTACATTCCTTTCAGGGACGATGGCAAGCGATTTTTCGCGGATCCTTTCGCCTTCGAACATGAGGGAGTCTCCTACGTTTTTTGCGAAGAGTTTCCTTATGCGACGCAAAAAGGCGTCATCTCATTTTTCACGATTTCGCCGGATGGCGTTGTCAGCGCCCCGCGCGTCGTCATCGAAGCCGGCTATCACTTGTCCTATCCGATGGTCTTCAGGCATCAAGGCGCGATATACCTGATGCCCGAAACCGCGGATGCGAAGACGATCGAGATTTGGCGCGCGGAACGATTTCCCGACATATGGATCAAGCATGCCGAACTTCTCAGCGGCTTCGGCGCATGCGACGCGACTTTGACAAAACATGACGGGCGGCTTTGGCTGTTCGCAGCCTTGCTGGACGACAGCGGGTCAAGCATGGACGCCCTTGGCCTGTTCCATGCCGAAGATCTCTTTGGCCCCTGGCGCGCGCATCCGCTTAATCCAGTTCTTATAGACGTTACCTCGGCTCGGCCTGGGGGATTCATGCTGCAGTGCGGAGGCAAACTTCGACGCATAGCCCAGGACTCCACGCAGCGATATGGCGGCGGCCTGAGTATTTGCGACGTGGAAAGGCTGGACCCGGAGGGCTACAATGAAACGATCGCGGCGCGCCTCCCGCCGCCCCCGCGCTCGAATGCGAGCGGGGTACACACTCTCAACACTGCGGGACGGATCGAAGTCATAGATCTGTTCGGGCCGCGTGGCGCTTTTTGACGGGGCGCATCCGCAAGAAAACGCCTTAAGCAAAAAATCAGGGGGGAGCGCTCGGTCCGAATTGGACCGAGGCTATTGTGACGCAGGTGTTCGTATTCGCGAGCAGTGTGCAAACGTCAGATCGCACGTTCCCATTCATAATAAAATAATGCGCGGTTGAACTCCCGATCAAAATTGTTGTCGCCGGCGTCATTAATCTGAAGGATGCGGCGCAACCGTGATCGGTTTAGCTATTGCTTCACGACCGGGTCGGTGTAACAAGCAGGCGAGGCGCAAATGAGCGTTTTAGTGACGGGCGGCGCGGGCTACATTGGCAGCCATATGGCCCACGAATTGCTCGACGCCGGCGAGGATGTCGTCATCATCGACAATTTGTCGACCGGGTTTCGTTGGGCGGTCCCGCCGGGCGCGCAACTCGTCGTCGGCGACTTTGGCGACAGCAATCTTGTCCCCAGGATTTTCGCCGATAACCGGATCGATTCGATCATCCATTTCGCGGCAAAGACGGTCGTGCCGGAATCCGTCGCCGATCCGCTCGGCTACTACCTCAACAATACCGCCAAGGCGCGCGCCCTGCTGGAATGCGCGGTCAAAGCCGGCGTGAAAAACTTCATTTTCTCGTCGACGGCGGCGGTCTACGGAAATCCGGAACGCAATCCTGTCGCCGAAGACGATAGTTTGAACCCGCTATCGCCCTATGGCCGCTCCAAGCTGATGGTCGAATGGATGCTGTCCGACGCGGCTCAGGCGCATGACATGCGCTATGTCATCTTGCGCTATTTCAACGTCGCCGGCGCCGATCCGCAAGGGCGCGCCGGTCAATCGACAGCCCGCGCCACGCATTTGATCAAGGTCGCCACCCAGGCGGCGCTCGGTCTGAGACCGGGAATGGAGGTCTTTGGGGTCGATTATCCTACGCCCGACGGCTCCGGCCTTCGGGACTATATTCATGTCAGCGACCTTGCCCGCGCCCATAGCGCGGCGCTGAAGCATTTGCGCTCCGGCGGCGACAGCTGCACCTGCAATTGTGGCTACCAGACCGGATATTCGGTGCTCGAAGTCATCGACCTCGTGAAGAAAATTTCCGGCGTCGATTTCCCTGTGAAGATCTCCGGCCGTCGGCCAGGGGACGCCGCCGCGGTCATCGCCGCCAATCAGCGCATCAAGTCGCGGCTAGGCTGGACGCCCGAATATGACGACCTCGAACTCATCCTGCGCCATGCGTACGAATGGGAGCGGCGGCTGTTTGAACAACCGAAAAAGCCGAAGCTTTTTTCGTACGATCGATTAGTCGCGTCGTCATAGGAAATAGCGCGGCGCGCTCTCGGCAAGGCAGAGCAAGCGAGCGGCCCTAACCGGGGCGGGTCTGTGCGCGAGAGCGTTTGGTGGCCATGGCCAGAGCGTCGAAGCATCGACGAATTCGCCGCCGCATCCAAGCGCTCCTGCTCCAGCGGCAAGCCGTCTATCCTTCATATCAAAGTCGCCCCGAGGCGATCGCACTATCGTCCGGACGAATACGCCTGCTGGCCGGCTAGCCCGGATGTGCGCGATTTCTTCAGCATGACGTTTTTCAAGATATGGGCGCCGAGCCATTTGGCTCTAATTGGAAACCTGAAAGGCGTACGCACATAACAATTTTAGCTTGTTGCTTCTACAAGGCTTACACTTCAATAATTCATTACTTGATCGGATAGCTGGAGCGGGACATTGCTCATGATGTCTCGTCGAGCGCAGCATTACGGCAAAGCTTCCGAAGCGATTGTGGACGGTAAGAGTCTTGAATATGAACACATTAACCAAACAGAACTTGGACAGCATCGCTTACGGCGAGCGTGAATCTATTTGCCAAATCAATAAACAGCTAAATATCCTCCTTGTTGCGAATAGATTTCCCCCCTTCATCGGAGGGGTTGAAATGCATACTTTTGAAGTTGGGCGTCGGATGGCGGCGAAAGGTCACAACGTGACCGTCCTGACCGGCGACCCCGCTTCCACACTCCCCAGCGAGCAAACCATGTCCGGGATGCGGGTAAGGCGGGTGCCTGTCTATCCGAAAGGGAGCGATGTCTACTTTGCGCCAGACGTGTACCGCGAAGTCGTTCGGCTGAAAACGGACATCATTCACATCCAGGGCTTCCACACATTCGTGCCGCCCATCGCCATACTGGCGGCCATACGCAAATCGGCGGCCTTTGTAATGACCTTCCACAGCGGTGGTCATTCTTCTCCCTTGCGCAACAGCATCCGGGGAATCCAATGCGCGGTTCTTAGGCCGCTGATCGCGCGGGCGGACAGGCTCATTGGCGTATCCGAATTCGAAGCCGATCACTTCGCCAAGGGACTCCGCATCCCCCGCGATCGCTTCGTCGTCGTGCCCAACGGCGCCGAGATCGCGACGCCCCCCGTCGTCACGGCTCCCGATCCGGTCAAGCCGTTGATCGTTTCGGTCGGGCGACTGGAACGCTACAAAGGCCATCATCGCGTCATCGCCGCTTTTGGCGAATTGTTGCATCGGCGACCGGAGGCCAAGCTTCGTATATGCGGCGAAGGTCCGTACAAATCGCAGTTGCTCGACCAGGTCCGAAAGCTCGGCCTTGACGCCAGCGTAACTGTGGGCGGCATTCCGCCGAAGGAGCGTCATCAAATGGGCGCCCTCATGGCCAGCGCTTCAGCCGTTGTCTTGCTCAGCGACTATGAGGCGCACCCGGTCGCCGCGCTTGAAGCCATTTCCTTGGGCCGTCCCGTCCTGGCAAGCAATTCGACCGGTTTTGCCGAAATGGCCGCGAAGGGCCAGCTGGAGGGCATCGATCCCAATTCGGCGCCCGAGCGCGTCGCCGACGCGATTCTGACACTCATCGACCGCCCGAAAACTTCGAGACCGCCGGTCGATATCGGCAATTGGGACGACTGCACGCGCAATCTCCTTGAAATTTATGGCGAAGTGCTCGCCAGCAGAATTGGAGCCCGACGGGAAGACCGTTCTCCTGTCGCGGTTCGAGCGACCGCCTAGGCAAAAGAATGCAACTTGCGAGGGCATGAAGATGGCCATTGATAAACGTCTGAAATTCACTTCGCTCGCTATTCTTAGCGTGGGTCTCGCGGTTGTAACGATGGCTCATCAGCAATCCCCTGTGCTGGCCGACGAGAAACCCGCCGCCAATCCTTTGGAGGCGAACCAGGGCATATCGTCCGAGCCCGGCCAACCCCCAGCGACACTGACTACCGACGCGGATTGCAAAGCCACTAACGCGTCGGACTCCGAAAGCGACCCCACCGACCCCGCCAGGGTTCATCGGGGCGACAAAGTGAAATTGGCGTTTTACGAGCTATTGCAGTCGCAGGAAGACAAATGGGGCGCCGACCACAAGCATGTCCAGCAATCGGCCAAAGCGTTCCAGTTACGCTCCGAATTATCCAATGAGTATCTTGTGCAGGACGACGGCTCGATCTCGGTCCCGCTGCTCGGCGTGTTTACGGTAGACGGGCGGAAGTCCGCGGACGTCCAGCGTCAACTCGAATGCTCTTTCCAGTCGTTTCTGGGACGGAGCGGGTTCGTCAATGTCCTGAGCGTCGCCAAGCAGCCGATCTATATTGTCGGAAAAGTCAAAAATGCCGGAAGTTACGCCTATACTCCAGGGATGACCGTGATGCACGCGGTAGCGCTCGCTGGCGGCTTCGACAAGGCGCAGATGGAGCCTTACCAGCTTACTGAACTGGCGCGTGAGGCGAATAGACTGCAAACGTCACTTGGACGCGCCATGCGCATGATCGCGCGCTCAAGCGCTGTCGAGGCGGCGCGTTCGCGCGGACTGCCCACGGTTCCAACCGAACTTGCCGAACTTGCCGGGAAACAGAAGGCCGAGGCGCTTCTCGATCAGGAGTTCGCGACGCGCCGGACGGAAATGCAGGCGCTTGTCTCCGACGAGGCGTCGCTGACCGGCGTCATCGAATCGGCTTCGTCGGAACTCAATCTGAAGAAGGCGCAATTGCCGCTGCTGAAACAGTCGATCGCGCTGCGGCGGGAACGGGTCGAGAACCTGGCCAAGCTTACCGCCTCCGGTTCGCTTGCCCGTCCAGTCCTCATTCAAGCGCAGAGCGACCTGCTCGAAGTGGAAGCGCGCAGCCAGGAATCGCTGGTTACCATCAGTCAAGCGCAAGAAAGGCTGAACCGGGCGCGCCAGGATCTGCAAGTGCGCCACCAGCAGGCGGCGATCGCCATGCAGAAAGAGGCCACCGAGGCGCGCACAGAGGCGGCCTTGGCGGCCGAGGACAGCGATTCTTCCGCCAATGTCATCAAGGTCATGGCCAGAACAGACCTGGCCGCGCCGAATCTGGAAACCGAATTTCTGGTCATTCGGCGCGTGGGCAACCGCGTAATGCAGATTCCGTGCGGCGCGACGATGTTGCTTGAGCCGGGCGATCTGGTTCAAACGCAAGGCGTCTCTAACGGCTCCGGCAAGAGCCCGTCCCGGTGAGTACTGCGGGAACACGGTATTAGGATTTCAACTTTTTTGACTTTCCGCTGAACGGAGTAGGTCATGCAACACTTTGCCTCGGATTCATCTCTGGTCAACAACGCAAGACCGGCAAATTCAAATTTGGCGTCGAGACTTTCTTTACCCCGGGTTTCGCTCGTGATCCCCACGCTCAACGAAGCGGAAAACCTCGAATGGCTCTTGCCGAGGTTGCCCTCCTGGATATTTGAGGTCCTGATCATCGATGGTTGCTCGACGGACGGAACGGTCGAGGTCGCCCGACGGCTTTATCCCGGCGTGCGCATCGTTACCGAGGAGCGCCGCGGAAAGGGCGTTGCGCTGATGACGGGATTTGAGGCGGCGAGCGGCGACATCATTGTCATGCTCGACGCGGATGGCTCGATGAACCCGGAAGAAATCATCGTTTTTGTCGCGGCTCTTATGTCGGGCGCCGATTTCGTCAAGGGCTCCCGCTTCATCCAGGGGGCGGGAACCATTGACATGACTTTTATTCGAATGCTCGGCAACTGGGGGCTGACATTGGCCGTGCGCGCGCTCTACGGCGGAACTTTCAGCGATCTTTGCTATGGCTATATCGCCTTCTGGAAGAAACATGCGCCCCAATTGCGATCCGACTGTTCCGGCTTTGAGGTGGAAACCGTCCTGAACATCAAAGCATTGCAAAACCGGTTGAAGATCGTCGAAGTCCCGAGCTTCGAATCCCTTCGCCTCCACGGCGAGAGCCACTTGTCGGCGATCCCCGATGGATGGCGCGTCCTGAAGGCGATCATGGGGGAAAAGTTTGCGGCGAAGCCAACCAAAAGCATGGTCGCGGCGGAATAGTATTCAACGCGTTGAACCCGATTTTGTAAGGATTGCAGGAAGTGATGCAGAGCCCTCACCAAGCTGTAGCCCGGCAGCGCAACGAGGGACCACTTACCGCCGTTTTAGATTGGCGATCAGCGCTTGCCTCCCTCGGTCGCGGCTTGGGGCGCCTGCTCGGCATCGGCGCCGTACATCCATCCCCTGACCCGCAGATCAGCTCTTCAGGGCTGATCTGGCCACAATGGCTAGCGATCAATACAGGAATCGCTGTTTTCATTGTCGCCGCCGCCGCCAACGCAAGCCGTACGGGCCAAACATGGGCTGTGCCGGTCTTTTACGCCGCCACCGCCTTGCTGTTCCTGCCGATCGTGATGAGGCTCGCCCTGGCGGACGTCTCGCGATCGGAGCGGGTGGCGAATGTCATGATCGCCGGGCTCGGTCTGTTGATGCTGCGCGTGATCCGAGCTCCGATCAACTTTACCGGTTATGACGAATACCTTCATTGGGTGGGCGCGCAGCAGTTGGCCGAAACAGGCAGGCTGTTTACGCCAAATGTATTATTTCCTATCGCGCCATTTTATCCCGGCCTGGAAATCGTCACCACAGCACTTAGTTCGGTTTCCGGTCTATCGATATTCGGATCTGCGCTCATCGTCATTGTGGTAGCGCGGACGCTGTGCATTGGCGCCCTTTTTCTTTTATATGAGCGCATCGCAGGGTCAGCGAGGATTGCAGCGCTCGGCTGTATATTTTACATGGGCTCATCGACCTTCGTGTTTTCCGATACCGGCTTTTCATATGCCAGTCTCGCGGTTACGCTGCTGACATTCGCTTTGCTGCTCGATTCCCGCGTCGGCGAAACTGCCGAGCATTGGCCCGCACGGATGTTGATGTTCTTCATCGCGGCATGCGCGTTGGCGATGACACACCACCTTACCGCCTTTGCTCTGAGCGGATTTCTGTATGGTTTCCTGATTGTCGAAACGGTCCGCCGCCGCCGCAAGGATGCTGCATATTTCAGGCTCGTCGCGACGACTGGGTGCGCAATTCTTGTTCCCCTCCTGTGGTCGCGCGCTATGGGTGACCCGGAAGCGGATTATTTAGGCAACGTGTTAGTGGACGGCGTGAATCAAGCTATAGGCTTTGTGACTCATTTCGGCGGCGCCCACCGCAAACTGTTCACCAGCGGCGACGGCGCTGTCGCGCCGCTCTGGCAGAGGCTCACCACTCTCGGGTCGGTGGCGCTGATTTGCATCGGATTGGCGCTCGGCTTTTTCCGTTCCCTATCCTGGAGCGGCCTGTTCGTGAAACGCGAGAACGCGTTGCGCGGTGGGAAGGCGCTTTTCCAATGGAACAATAGCCGCCTGATCCTGTTGACGCTCATTACCTTCTTGTATCCCCTAAGTATTTTGTTTCGGATGACCCCAAGCGGATGGGAAATCGGCAATCGTATCGGGCCCTTCGCATTTCTTGGCATCGGCCCCGTGCTGGCCATTTGCGTAACAAGCCTGCTTCAGGGAAAATCGAAAAGCCTTTGGCGTGCGAGCGCGATCGGCGCCGCGGCGACAATCATTTTGATCGGCGGAATTATAAGTTCTGAAGGTCCGCGGGTTTTGGTGCCCCAGGATTATCAGGTGTCGGCCGACGAAGCCTCCATTGAGCCAATGGGCATTAATACTGCGCTTTGGACCAAGGAATGGCTCGGCGACGGCAACCGGTTTGGCGCCGACCGTATCAATCGCATCCTTCTCGCCGGATATGGAGGGCAGCTTGTTTCGAGCACCCTCCAGCATCGTTTGGATGCCGGGATCGCCTTGGTGGACCCCTCCTTGGGCGACGAGGAACTGAGCGTGTTAAGCGAAATCGGTATCGAATATCTGGTCGCCGATCTGCGTTTGACCACAGGTCGAGCGGTCATCGGCTCTTATTTCGACGGCGGCCCGGCGGACGACATGCTGCAGCAGCACGGGCCTCCAGAACCGGACGCGCTGCTCAAGTTCAATTCGATCCGTGGCGTCAATCGCATTTTCGACAATGGCTATGAGATCATTTTCGACGTGCAGGCGCTCAATAGAGGACAGCAATTTTTCACCAAGACCCCTGCCGTCGCCCATCGCCGCGCGATTTCCCGCACAACCCCCTCGTTGGTCGAGCGGTGGCAGTCCGTAGTGAGATCCGCAGGGGCGATGTTGCTGGTATTCATTCTTCCAGGCTTCCTGCTCCTTCGCATTTCGGAGCCGCGACAAAAAACCGGATTTGAAACCGCGATCGTGGCGCTGGGCATGAGCGTCGCGTCGGTCGTCGCGCTTGGCCTCGCGCTGCATCCGCTCGGCGCCCTGACGCCAATCGGTTGGATCCTCGCGTTGTTCTCCCTTGGCCTTGCCGGTTGGCTCCATCTAAGACGTCGAGCAAACATTCAGGGCGCCCCTGCCCTCCCTGGCCCGAGCCCGGCTTTTGTCGCTAATCGTGAGGCTTTGATGAACGGCGGTCAGTTCGTCCGACTCGCCTGCGCGGCGCTGCTAGTGATAGCCAGCATTGTTTTGGCGCAGCAGGGGGCGCTCAATCATCGGCAATTCAACTATACCGAATTGTGGCTGCTGCCGCGTGACGGCCAGTCTCATCAGAATGTGACCATTGGAATCAAGAACGAAGAAAAACGACAGATGACCTATCTGCTTGAACTGACGCTCAATGGCGCCGTCATCGAGCGCAGCGCCAATCTGGTTTTGGGTCCCAGCGAAGAGCGGATCGTGCAGAGGGCGGTACCTGTCGACGCGGCCAAGTCGGAGCAGCGCGTCGAAGCCAGATTATATACAGGCGACGGCCACGGTCACCCGGTCTTGTATCGGCGGACGTTTCTCTCGGATCCGGAACCAAACACGCCTGAATGAGCGACATCGGCAAATGTCGCTATTGTGTTGGCGTCCGTCGTGACCGGGCAAGATTTTGCTTGATGGTTAATACCTACGGAAGCCTGAGATCCGCTCGGCGCCAACTAACGCCGTCACACCCAGTTTCCGCCATAGCTCAATGCTTTCACGGGTCATGGGTATAAAAGAGAAAGTGAAGCGCTCATATCAACTCGCTTTTG
>NZ_JBKQOU010000099.1:0-11384 GCF_052145335.1 Rhodoblastus sp. | reverse complement strand
GTGTTCGACGCGGCGCGACTGCAGGAAATCGCCGCGATCGCGGTCGGCCAATCGCCCGCCGGCATGGCTGCCGACCCCGGCGGCAGGTTTTTGTATGTCGCCAATCGCGAGAGCGATTCCATCTCGGTGGTCGATCTGGCGACATTGAAAAGCGTTGCGGAAATTGCCGTCGGCAAGGCGCCTTTTGGCGTGACCTATGACCCGAATGGTCCGCGTCTGCTTGTCGCCAATGTGCAATCGGGCGATGTCTCCGTGATCGATCCGGCGACGCGGCGCGAGACGCGGCGGCTCAAGGTGCGCAGCTTTCCCTATGCGGTGGCGGTGACGCGCGACGGCGCAAGGATTTTCGTCACCAACCAGCACGACGATAGCGTTTCGGTTTTCGACGGCAAAAGCTATGCGGAACTGAAAGTGATCGCCGCCTGCGGCTATCCCGAAGGCGCGCTGGTCGCGCCCGATGGGCGCAGCGTTTATATCGCCTGCTGGATGGACGATGTGCTGGCGCGCATCGATGCGATTTCGCTGGACGTGGTCGACAAGATTGCCGTCGCCGCCAGCCCGCGCGCCTTCGGGCAGTTCATCGCGCCGGACGCCAGATAGACCGGAACCCACAAGGACTTCTGCACGAGACGGCGAGCTCCGGGGGAAAACACATGCGCGTATTTCGCCATCTAAACAGATCCTGAATGACGACGCATTCCATAGCGGCCAGCCCGCTGTCACGCGCCGCGCATCCGGATCGGATTGGGGGCGATGTCCTCGCTAGACTAGTTGAGCAGGCCGTTCTTGATCAGCGACGCCGCTCCCCGGCTCCAGGCATAGTCCGCACCCATCCGAAGATCGGTCGCCTTGTTGGCGACGACGGCGCCTGTGCGCGCATCGAGAATCTGAAACCGAACGGTGAATTCCGTCCTGCTTACCCGAGTCACGACGCCAACGAACGATTGATCGGCGCCGAGTCTTTGCGCAAGGGCGGCTTCGCAGCCATTGCATTGCCGCAGCCCGCGCTCCCTCACGCTGTCGCCCTGGGCGCCGGCGACATCGACAAGGCTGTAGCGTCCGGATTCCGCAAGCAGACGCCGCGCCTCGCTCGTGGCCTGATCCAGATGCTCAAGGTCGGCGGCGGCATTGCCTGCGATCCCGGCGCCGGCGCTAAAATCGTCAAGCTCGAAATTGAAGACCGCGATTTTGATCGGCGACGGATCGCCGCCTGCGGCGAAGGCCAGGGGCGCGCCGCCCCAAGCCAAGGCGGAGACGGCGACGGCAAGCAGCCGCCGGCGAAAGAACAATCCATTTTCCATTGCAGGCTCCATTTTGCGCGTGCGATTGAAGCGCCACCGGGTCTCACGAAGGCGGCCGGGCGGTCATTTCGTCGAAGATGAAGGCTTCCGCCCGGCGCCAGGCTTCGTCCGTGTCGCCGCGGAAAGTGAACAGCTTTTTGTCCAGAACGCGCCCGCTCGCGGCGTCGATCACCATGATTTCCGCCCATTGCACGAGAGTACTCATCTTGTGGACGCCGCCGACGAGCACGATATCCGCGCCGGCTGCGCGCGCCGAGCCGAGGAGACTGCCGTCCCCAAGGGATGCGGATTCGCATGGTTCGGAGCCACAGGTCGGCGTGACGATCCGGAAAGCGGCGCTCTTCGCGAGATCGCCTCTGAGGGCGTTCATGAAGCCGCCAAGTCGCGCCGCATGCTCCATGCGCTGGTCGCGCTCCTCGCCCGAAGTGTCGATATAGTCGAAATCAATCACCGCCACGGCGACGCCTTGCGCCTTGGCGCGGCTTTCCTCGGCCCTGCCGCAAGCCGGCGTCAGCCACAAGCATGAAGCCAGCACTGGAACAAGATGACGCATGTGCAAAATCCCCGTTGTTTCGTCGTCACATTGCGCGACAAAACGGGCGCCCGGAAAGCGAGTTCTTCCTGGCGATGGCCGGGCAAATTGCCCGATTCTCCGGCCAGTGCTTCCAAAGGGCGGCGTTTGCTTCTAAATTGCAGATTGCTCGCGCCATTGAATGCGCAGCTTTCGCAAAGGTCTTCGCCCATGTCCGCGTCAGGAGCCTTTCCAGGCGAAGCGGCGCCCGTTTCGCGTGAAGAGCCGTCGGCTCCGCGAAGTTTTTCCGCGTCCAGAGCCTTTTTTCCGTTCAGCCGGGACGGCAAAGGTTTTGGCCTCGATCTTAAATTTCGGCTTGGCCTGCGTATCGCCTTCCTGGCCGCGTTCTGTTTCATCGCCTCCGCTGCTTATGTGCCGTTCGAGACCAACCGCTCCGCACGGGCGCGAGCGGACTGGATCGCCGATTTGGTCGCCAGGGACATCGTGCTGCAATACGAGCAGCTTCACTGGCTCAAAGGCGCTGCCGCCCGGTTCCCCGATATGCAAAGAATTGCGCCAGCGGTCATGGCGCCTGGCCTTTGCATCGCATTTCGCGCGCGCAATGGCGAAATTCTTCAGCGACTGTGCAGTGGAACGGCGCCCGGCGACGGTGACGCGCCGCCGCTCTTCGCCAAACTCTACCAGCGCTTTTTCGATACGGGCCGCGAGTCCGTGCGTTCCGTGATTTTCCGCGATGAGATACAGGGCGAGGCCGTGGCGTTCATCGACCGCCAAAGCCTGATTGGACAAAGCTGGCGGGAGACGAGCCGCCTCGCCGCCGTCATGGCCGTCGTTCTCTCCGGACTATGCCTATTGGTTTACGCAACGCTCGCAAACGCCCTGCGCCCGACCCGGGCGGTCCACGCCGGTCTTGAACGCCTTGCCGCCGGCGACCTTTCGGCGCGTCTGCCGGACTTCGATCTTGCCGAGCTGTCTACGGTCGGCAAAGTGTTCAACCAGCTTGCCGGCGGGCTCGAAACGACGCTCGCGGAGCGCAACGCTCTGACTCGACAGCTGATTGCGGTTCAGGACGAAGAACGGCGGCATCTCGCACGCGAGCTTCACGACGAATTTGGACAGTGCCTTGCCGCGATCAGCGCTGTCGCGGCTTGCGCGGGCCAGACCGCGCAGCTGGAATGTCCTGCCCTGGCGCCCGAGTGCCAGAGCATCGCCCGGACCGCCGCCCATATGATGGACGTACTGCGCGGCGCGCTATTGAGGCTGCGTCCGCCGGACGTCGAAGAACTGGGCCTCGCCGCGAGCCTGAAAAGCCTTGTCGCCGGATGGAACGCGCGTTGCGGCGGCCGCACCCATTTTTCAATCGAGCTGGCCGGCGAATTCGACACGCTTGGCCGGGATTTCGCGATCAGCCTTTTCAGAATTGCGCAAGAGGCCATCACCAATGCCGCGAAACACGCGCAGGCGTCGCGGGTCGCCCTAAGCCTTCGCGTGCAAGAGTCCATCGAGGCGGACCAAACCGCGCATGTAGAGCTTGCCGTCGAAGACAACGGCAAGGCCGGGGCCGGTCTTGCCGCGACGTCCGGCTTGGGGCTGCTCGGCATGCGCGAGCGCATCGCCGCGCTCGGCGGCTGTTTGAGCATGGAAACCTCGCGCCTTGGCGGCCTTTTCCTTCGCGCTCAAATTCCCGTCCCGCCTGACGTGACGCGCCGGGGCGAAACACGAGACGCCGCGTGATGGACCCTTCCACCATCATGCTCGTCGACGACCATGTGATCGTGCGGGAAGGATTTCGTTCGCTGTTGCAAAAACAGCCACGCCTGAAAATCGTGGCCGAGGCGGCCGACGGCGCCGAGGCCTATCGTCTGTTCAAGGAGACGCGTCCGGATCTCGTCATCATGGATCTGACCATGCCGGGGTTCGGAGGCATTGAAGCGATCAAGCGGATTCGCCAATGGGATCCCGCCGCGCGAATTCTGGTCTTCACCATGCATCAGAACGCCGCCTATGCCGTGCAGGCGATCCGCGCCGGGGCCAAGGGCTATGTGACGAAAAGCAGTCCGCCGGATGCTCTGGTGCGGGCCGCATTCGATGTGCTGCTCGGCCGGATCGCGCTCAGCGCCGACATCGATCACGAGCTTGCACTGAGCCGTGTCACGGACACGCCGGCCGCCACGGATGTGCTGACTCCGCGGGAGTTCGAGATTTTGCGAATGCTGCTGGCGGAAAGGTCGACCGACGACATCGCTGACATTCTTCATGTCAGTCCCAAGACGGTGGCGAACACGCGTTACCTCATCAAAGCCAAGCTAGGCGTTGGCTCCGACATAGAATTGGTTCTTGTGGCGCAGCGGCAGGGAATTCTCGGCGAAGGCGGCGGCGCGGAACAAAATGCGAGCCGTCCCCGAGGTTGAATTTTCAATCAGGGAGCTCGGGAGCGCCATTGAGAATTCTGATCCGTTGCGCGAGGCGCCCGGCGCCGACTTGACGGGGCGCGGGGCAACGGCCGCCCATCTTCGCGACGAAGGCGGACGTATCGGCGCCGGATGGGGACGACGATTGGCAGGACGAGGATGCGGAATTCGTATCAGTCGTTGCGACTGTTGGTCGGTACGGTGGTTTCAGCGTGATTCTGGTGGGTGCGGTCGACCACGAGCAGACGGTCGCCCTCGCGCTTGATTTCCACCGTGGGGGCGTCTTCGCCGACAGCGCCGGGGACCGAAAGCACGGCCGCCTGGCCCGATTTCAGCGAGGAGACGATGCGGAAGACATGACCGCCGCTGTCGAGTGTGGTCACCACTTCAAATGCATCGCCCTTGGGCGTGTAATAGAGAGCGCCGCGCACGTCCTTGAGTTCTATGGACTTGCCGGCATAAGCGGCGACTTCTCCAGCGGTGGCGGCGCCGGCGAGAGTGAAGAGGCCAGCGGCCAGGGTGAGGGGCTTGAGGCCGAAGCCGGTCGTGAAGTGAGCCATGACAAATCTCCTAGCGCGGGCGAAAATACGAAAATGCCCTCTCCTGCACCGCGATTTGTCGGGATAGTCTTTTGATTTTTATCGACACGCTTGCCGCGTTTCCAAACATTGGTATGACGTATGAGGAGCGATTCGGCAAGCATTAATTGTGCACCGCAGCATTTCGCGGTTCACTGGGTCAGGGCCGGCTGGCCAGCAGCGCCACGCCAAATCCGATGAATATGCCGCCCGTCAGCCGGTCGAACGTCTTCCTCAATGAGGATTTCTGCTGACAAAGAAGACAGCGACGACAAAGATCCACCATGCGTCATCCGCGAGCCTCGCTATTTATCGTTATCAATTCCGGTCCTCAACGAACGGGGCCAACCTGGGCGAAGGCTGGCGCCTTCTCAACGTCCTTGACATGACATGACTTTTGACGATCGAAGGTCCTGGAAATCATGACGTTCAAGCAGCCACGAGGCTGCAAAGCCCGCGACCAGTCCCCAGAACGCCGCCCCAATGTTGAACAAGCCAATATCGGCGACCGTGACCAGAAAACTCACCAGTCCTCCCAACGAAAAACGATCCTTGAATGTCGCGGCGAACGCGGATTGCAGAATTCGCAGCATCGCCAATCCAGCGAGCGTCATGATCAACGCCTTGGGCGCATTGAGCATGAGACGCGTAAAGCCTGGAGCCATCAGCCCAAAAATGATGGAAAGCACACCCGTGGCAATCCCGGCCGTATAATGGCGTTCTCGCTCGCCGGATGAGGTCAGGATAGCGTTGGTCGGTCCGGCCAGGCAGGTCGATACGCTTCCGAACATCGCACTGAAGATCCCGCCTACGCCGCATGCGACCGTTACCGCGTCGACAGGGGCCTCGTGGCCGGCGGATCTCAATACGGCGAAACCCTGCCCGTTCTGAACAACGAGAACAGTGATGGCAAGAGGGATCACCAATTCCAGCATTGCCGCCCATGACCAAACCGGCATTTGCACGACGGGCCGCGCCAGTTCGACCGCGCCAATGGCGCCCATATCGATGCGACCAAGGACAAGAGCGACGACTGCTCCAATCGCCAGCGCCCCGATGATTGGCGGAAGATAATGTCCCAACGACTTCCAGGCGTTGAGAGCCAGCCAGGCGGCAACCATGGGCCCCGCAATAGCAAAATCCGTGTGTAGCGCACGCACCAGATCGAGTCCGAAACGCAAAAATACGCCGGCGACCATGCCCATCACAATTGGCATCGGGATCGCGCGCATGACCCGTCTCACCCAGTCCGTGGCGCCGAGCGCGATAGTCAGCGCGCCAGTGGCGTAAAATGCGCCGATCACTTCGGCAAAGCTCAAATGGGCCAACGCCGGCCCGACCAGCACCGTGCCCGGAATCGTCCAGAAGAACGCCAGCGGCTGCTTGTAAAGCCACGAGAAGAGGATTGTGATCAGGCCATTGACGAAAAACACCCCAAACACCCAGGACGCCAATTGCCCCTCGGTCAAGCCCCCGCGCGTCCCCACGGTCAGGATGATCGCGACCGGCGCCGTCGCCGCGAAAAGCCAGCCGATGAAGCCGTGGGCTATATAAGTCCAACCGAAATCCTGTTTCAGCTGGCGCAGGTTTGGCAAGGGCGCATGGGGCCGTTCCAAGTGCGAAAACATGAAGGCGTTTTCCATTTCAATCGAATGTTAATTTTCGGGATAGAGCCAGGCTGCGAATAGCCGGCCAAGCGCGGCACAAGCAGGAAGATGCCCAGCCAGGTCACGAAAGCCATTCTATGTTTCCGCGGCGGGTCGCGGGTTCGCGCAGCCGGCAAAGCGAACCATCCTTCAAGCCCGCTCAGCGTTCGCAGCGAATCCTCTCCGTCGCTCACCATCGCGATGCGGTCGAGCCAGCTTCGACGTTCCGGACTGCCAAGCCAAACACGAAGGTGGGGATCGGTATCGAACGCAAACAAGGTCTGGTGTCACAGTTCGCATCTGAATCCGCGCCGGAATTTTTCAGGCTGACCGGACGTTCCCCTCTGCTGCGCCTCCGCGCGGGCGGCTATTGCCGCCGCGCGCCACCGCTTCGTCAAAGGTCGAGTGTCAGGTAAGAACTGACAGGAACGCCTCGTTCAGCTTGCGATCATGATAGAAAATCGCGGCGCCAAGCTCGGATTCCGTCCATGTGACCGTGCGTTTGTCGGGATAGTGGGAATAGCCGCCCGCGAAAACTTCGTTGCGATTGCCGGACGGATCGAAGAAATAAATCGTCTCGCCGCGCGTGATGCCGTGACGGGTGGGGCCGATGTCGATCGATGTTTTCGTGCGAGAGAGAATGTCGGCGGCGCGTAAAACATGTTCCCAGCTTCCCAGCAGGAACGAAGCATGGTGGAACTTGTCCTTGACCGGTTGGCGGATGAAAGCAACGTCATGCGCCTTGTTCGAGCACGTCAGGAAGGCGCCGATGATGAAATCGCCGTCCGGACCCGCCATCACCTGCTCGGCCAGGCTAAATCCAAGGACCTCCTGGAACAACTTGAGCACGCCCTCCAGATCGTCGCCATAGAGCAGGCAATGATCGAAATGCGCAGGCGCAATGCCCTGCAGGCCATCCGGCCAGGGATCGGGGTTGACGTCGGGACCATCGGTGCCGCAGCCATTGCCGACATAATCCTTTTCGGCAAAAAGCTCCATCGAGTGGCCGGTCGGAATGGTGAAGCGGAACCGTTCGCCGGTGTTGGGATGTTCGCCCGCGGGAATCCATTCGAAACCAGCGCACAGGCCGGAATTTTCGATGTCCGCGGCGAGCTTTTTCAGGGTCGCCTGCGAATCCACTTTCCAGCCCATATAGTCCATTCCAGAACGGTCGGCCTCGCGCAGAACCACCGTATGATGGTCGAAATCATCCCAGGCCTTGAGAAATACGCGCTTGGTCTTTTCGTCGCGCGCCGTCTCGATCAGGCCAAGGACCTTGGTGTAGTGGTGCAGAGCGGTTTCCAGATTGAGAACTCGGAGCGCAACATGCCCCGGTCGTAGAACACCAGTAAGAGCCATTTTTTCCTCCTTTTGGGCTTGTAAATTTTGAATGCTGTATCGACCCTAGCCGAGATCGCCGCCGCCGACGGGCAGCACCGAACCGGTGATGTAGGAAGATTCATCGGAGGCGAAGAACAGGATCGGCGCGACCTGCTCGGCGATCGTGCCGTAGCGATGCATGAAGCTGCTGTTCGTGGTCTGGTCGACGATTCCCTGATACCAGGCATTTTCCTGCGCCGATTGTTTCGCGGCGTTGCGCGGGACCCTGCGCGGCGGCGCCTGCGTGCCGCCTGGCGCCGTCGCATTGACGCGGATGCCATTGCTGGCCTGCTCCATGGCCAGCGAAGCCGTCAATGCGTTCACGCCGCCTTTCGCCGCCGCATAGGGAACGCGATAGATGCTGCGCGTTGCGATGGACGATACATTGACGATCACCCCGGCCTTGCGCTCCACCATCGCCGGCAGCACGGCGCGGCAGGCCCAGAGCGTGGGAAACAGCGAACGCCGTATCTCCTTCTCGATCTCTTCCTCGGCGTAATGCTCGAAAGGCCTGGTCCAGATCGTGCCGCCGACATTATTGACCAGCACGTCGACGCGCTTGTGCAGCTTCACCGCCTCGGCGACCATGGCCTGGGCGCCGGAAAATGTTTCAAGATCGGTCTCGAAGGCGGAGGCCACGCCGCCGGCGGCGACAATCTCCGCCGCCGCCTCCCGCACCAGTGGCGAAAGGTCGACCATCACCACTTTGCCGCCTTCGGCGGCTATCGCGCCGGCGACGCCCTGGCCTATGCCCTGGGCGGCCCCGGTAACGATGACGACCTTGCCGGCAAAACGCGGGAGAAGACGCTTCGCCCCGCTCATTTCGCCGCCTCGTGGGTGGCGGAAAATTTCTCGAAATGAAAACTTCTCGGCGTCACGCCGAGGCCGGCGGTCCAGCGCCGCACGCCTTCCACCATCGGCGGCGGGCCGCAAACATAAATGTCGACGTCGCCGCCATTGAGATCTTCGACGCCGAGATGATTGGTGACATAGCCCGTGCGCTTGTGACCGCTCGTCGAATCGACGACCACGGTGAAATAGCGGAAGTTCGGCAACGCCGCCTTCAGCTCCTCCAGCGTGTCCAGTTCGACCAGATCGTCGTTGGCGTTGACGCCATAGGCGAGCAGGATCCGCTGATTGGTCGGGTTATCCTTCAGCCAGCGCAGCATCGAAAGGAAGGGCGCGAGGCCGGTGCCCCCCGCCAGCATCAGGACCGGCCGTTCCGGCTTTCGCAGGTAGAAACTGCCATAGGGTCCGACAAAGCTCATCTTGTCGCCCGGTTCAGCCTTGTCGCGCATAAAACCGCTCATCAGGCCGCCCGGCACGTCCCGGATCAGAAAGGACAATGTCGTCTGGTTCGGCGCGGAACTGAAGGAATAGGCGCGCAGCTCCTTGTGGCGGGGAACCTGGAGATTGACATATTGCCCCGGCAGAAAGGCCAGCGGGCGGTCGATGTTCAGCGAAAAGGTGACTGTCGTCGGCGAGCCGCGATCGATGCTGGACAACACGCCCTCATGCGACGTCGCTTCGATCTTGCAGGCCGCCGAATTGGTCGGGACTTTCAGCACACAATCGGATTTCGGGCGCATCCGGCAGGTCAGCACGAAGCCCTGAGCCGCCTCGTCCTCGGTCATCGCATCTTCGATATATTCGCTCAATTCATAATCGCCGCTTTCGCAATGACACTTGCAGGCGCCGCAGGCGCCGTCGCGGCAATCGAGCGGAATATTGATCTTGGCGCGAAAGGCCGCGTCGGAGACGAGTTCGTGCCCTTCGCAGGGAATGATCCGCGATACGCCGTCCTCGAATTGCAAAGCGATGTTGTATGACATGGAGCTACCCGTTGTTGACCTTCCCGACAGGGTTCGACGAATTCAAAGTTTTGGAAAATCACGGACTGCCTCCCGTTGGGAGTGACGGAAAGCAGTCCGTGAACCGGGGCGGCGTACAGCCCCTTTTCTCGACTTTCAGATGAAATAGATGTCGAGAACGTGGTGAACGTAATCGTTCTTTAAAACGACATACTTCTTCTTGATTTTAGGCTTTGGGCCGCTCGTGTCGATCACATAGGTCGCTGTTCCAAAATATACGTCGACAATATTGTAGCGGAAAGCGTGGGTTGTCCAAAAGAAGCAGACCTCGACCGAGTTTTCCTTGCGCGCCACGATCTCGAGATTGGTAATCGCGCGATTGTACCGTGTGTCCGGAATGGTGGCGCTGGAGCGGTCCGTCTCAATACGGAAAACGCGATCTTCCAGCCCGTACTTGTTCGGGTAATAGATCAGCGATACTTCCTGGGTCGGGTCGGCCGTCAGCTTGTCGTCGTCGTCCCACGCCGGCATGTGGAAATTCACATCGTCGGCATAGAAGTCGAGCCAGTCAGCCCAGCGCTTTTCACCTTGAGCGCGCGCCTCGGCATAGAGGAACGCGGCGATATCTTCGTAAGACAGGCTCATTTTCCGCTCCGATTTTCTTCTTTCTCGCTCTGCAGAGCATTGGTCATGACTTGCAGCCAATATTTGTGCTGCATGACATAGAGTCCCTCGTCCTCGGCTTTCACGCCGGAGAGTTCCGGTTCAAGGCCGATTTGTTTCGCGCCTTCGTCGGGGCCCTTGAGCCAGTGAGTCGAGCCGCGGGTCATGTCGCTCCAGCGCAAGGCGCGGGCGTTGAAGCCATGCTGGCAAGCGCGGAATTCTTCCAGATCGTCCGGCGTAGCCATGCCGGTTGCATTGAAGAAATCCTCGTATTGCCGCAGGCGCCGTTCGCGCGCTTCCGGCGCCTCACCCTTGGGGGCGATGCAATAGATCGTCGTCTCGCTCTTATCGACCGAGATCGGGCGGATCACGCGGATCTGCGACGAGAACTGGTCCATCAGGTAAACGTTTGGATAAAGGCAGAGATTACGCGACTTGCGCAGCATCCAGTCGGTCCGCGCCTCGCCGAATTTCTGGATCCAGGCGTCGCGCATGCCCCACAACGGCCGGTTTTCCGGATTGGCCCAGTTGGTCCACAGCACCATGTGGCCATTCTTGAATGAATAGCTGCCGCCGCCATCGCGCGCCCATCCGCCGGCGCTCATCGCCTTGATGCCGTCGGCCTCCGCGGTGCGATGGCCTTGCGTCGCGGCATAGTTCCAGTGCGTCGCCGTGACGTGATAGCCGTCGGCGCCATTTTCCGCCTGAAGCTTCCAGTTGGCGTCGAATGTATAGACGCCGACTCCGCGCACGACCTCGATGCCTTCGGGCGCCTGATCAACGATCATGTCGATGATCTTGGCGGCTTCTCCGAGATGCTCCTTGAGCGGCAGGACATCCGGGTTGAGACTGCCGAAAAGGAAGCCACGGTACGACTCGAAACGCGGCACCTTCTTGAGGTCGTAAGACCCGTCCTTGTTGAAATCCTCCGGATAGCCGGCGCCCTCCGGGTCTTTCACCTTCAGCAGCTTGCCTGAATTGTTGAAGGTCCAGCCGTGGAAGGGGCAGGTGAATGTGGACTTGTTGGCACGCTTGTACCGGCAGAGCATCGCGCCGCGATAG
>NZ_JBKQOU010000098.1:0-20042 GCF_052145335.1 Rhodoblastus sp. | reverse complement strand
CGACCAATGCGCGAACGAAACGGGCGCGAATCAGCTTTGCCGCTCGTTTCCGCCTTTGTTCGGCTCAAGCCGCCAGCGCCGCCAATATCCGCGCCCAGCTTCTCGCTCCCTTCTGGAAGGAGGAGAGTTCGTATTTTTCGTTGGGCGAATGGATGCGGTCGTCATCGAGGCCGAAACCGACCATCAGCGCGTCCATTTTCAATTCGCGCTTGAACAGGCCGACGATCGGGATCGAGCCGCCCGATGCGGCGAGCACGGCAGGCCGGCCCCATTCGGCTTCCAGCGCCCGGCTGGCGCGCAAAATCGCCTCCGAGCGGAACGGCAGCGACAAGGCCGGGCTGGCGCCGTGGCTGATGAATTCCGCCTCGCAATCGGCGGGCAGGTTTTCAAGCACGTAAGCGCGGAACGCGTCGACGATCGCCTGCGGATTCTGCTTGCCGACCAGGCGGAAGGAGAATTTGGCGCTGGCCTGGGCCGGCAGCACGGTCTTCGAACCGGGCCCGACATAGCCGCCGATCACGCCGTTGACGTCGCAGGTCGGACGCGCCCAGATCTGTTCCAGAACGCTATAATTCGCCTCCCCCGCCGGGACCGACAGGCCGACTTCGCCGAGAAAGTCCTTGGCGTCGAATTTCAGCGCCTCCCATTGCTGCTTGATTTCTTCGGGCAGTTCGGGGACGCCCTCGTAAAAGCCCGGCAAGGTGATGCGGCCGGTCTCGTCGCGCAGGCCGGCGATGATTTTCGCCAGCACGTGGATCGGATTGACCGCCGGGCCGCCGAACATCCCGGAGTGCAGGTCGCGGCTTGCCGCCTTGATCACCACCTCCTCCAGCGCCAGCCCGCGCAACATGCAGGTGATCAGCGGCGTGTCGCGATCCCACATATTGGTGTCGCAAACCAGCATCAGATTGGCCCTGAGCTCTTTGGCGTTGGCTTCGAGGAAGGCCGGCAGCGAGGTCGAGCCGGATTCCTCCTCGCCCTCGAAAAGAAAGGTGATGCCGCAGGGCAGGCCGCCATGGGCGCGGAAGGCGCGGCAGGCTTCGACAAAAGTCATCAACTGGCCCTTGTCGTCGGCGGCGCCGCGCGCCACGATCTTGGGGCCGGTCTCGGACTCGACCAGGCGCGGATCGAACGGATCGCTCTGCCAAAGCTCGACCGGGTCGACCGGCTGCACGTCGTAATGGCCGTAAATCAGCACATGCGGCGCGTCGGGGCGCGCCGCCTTGGCCTTGGCCACGACGATCGGATGGCCGGCGGTCGGACGCGACGAGGCCTCGAAACCGAGGCTCTGCAATTGCGCGACCAGCCAGTCGGCGGCGCGCGCGCATTCGGGCGCGTAGGCCGGGTCGGTCGAGATGGATTTGAAGCGCAGAAGCTCAAATAAGCGGTACAGCGCGCCCTGGCGGTCGGCGTCGAGGGTTTCGAGCACTTTATCGAGATTGGACATGATGGCTCCCGCGAGAATCGTCCGCTAAATTAGCAGTCGTGAAAGGGCGCGTCACGCGGCGCCATTTCCTCAGCCAGGCGTTATGGCCTCGTCAATGGAGGAACGGCATGAGCGAAATTCCGCAGGGCTGGAGCGGCGACGACCAGCGCATTTCCAGGGTTTTCAAATTCAACAGTTTCGCCGAGGCGCTCGCCTTCATGGTCGAGGTCGGGCTTTATTGCGAGCGCGCCGACCACCACCCCGAGTGGAAGAATATTTATAACAAGATATGGGTCGAACTGACCACCCACGACGCCGGCCGCGTCACCGACAAAGACCTCGCTTTGGCGCAACACATGGACAAGGTCTTTTCGCGCCGAAGCGGCTAAGCCTCAAGCCGCCGTAGACATGGCGATTTTCCTGCGCGCCGCCTCGCTCGGGCCGGGCAGATAAACGCTGACCGTGGTTCCCTTGCCGGGAGAAGATTCGATCTTCAATTCGCCGCCGTGCATGGCGACCAGCGAGCGCGCGATCGACAGGCCGAGGCCAGGGCCTTTCATGCCGTCCTGCATCAGCGGCGAATGCTGTTCGAACGGCGAGCAAACCAGAGCCAGTTCCTCAGGCGTCATGCCGCAGCCGCTGTCCTTGACGATCAGTTCATGACCCGCTCCCCGGCGTACGGCCGTGACACTGATACGGCCGCCTTCCGGGGTGAATTTCAGAGCGTTTTTCAGCAATATGCCGACGATGCGGCGCAGGGCGTCGGCGTCGGCGACGATCCGGCTGTCGTTCGGCGCCGAGAATTCGATCGCCACCTTCCCGGTCTCGGCCGGCGCGCGAAACTCCTCCAGAGCCTTTGCAAGCGTTGGCGCCAGCTCGATTTCGCTGGCGCGAAGAGTCACGTGTCCGGCGTCGAGGCGCGACATTTCCAGAACGTCGCTGATCACGCCGTGGAGGTATTGCCCGGACTGGCGGATATGGCTGGCGTAATCGACATAGCGGCTGTTGCCGATTTCGCCGAAGAACTGCTGCTCCATGACTTCGGCGAAGCCGATGATATGGGTGAGCGGGGTGCGCAATTCATGGCTCATATTGGCCAGGAAGTCGGATTTGGCGCGATTGGCGCTTTCGGCGGCGGCCTTCTGCTCCAGATAGCGTTCGGCCAGTTCGGCGAGTTGCTGCGCCTGATATTCGAGGGTCTGGCGGGATTTGCGCAGGTCGGCGACAGTGGCCATCAGCCGGCGCTCACTGTCGAGCAACTGCTCCTCGTGGCGTTTCAGATTGGAAATATCGGTGCCGACCGAGACATAGCCGCCGTCCTTGGTCCGCCTCTCGTTGATCTGCAGCCAGCGCCCGTCGGCGAGCCGCGCTTCGTAGACGCGGCCGCCGCCTTCCAGGGCGCGGGCGCTTTGCGCCTGTTCGACAAAGCTCTGCGAAAAAGCCATGGCCTGGTGGTAGGGTGTGCCGGGCAGGGTGAGCTGCGCGGGTATGCCGTGGAGGCGCTGGAACTTGGCGTTGCACAGGATCAGGCGGTTTTGCGCGTCCCACAGCACGAAAGCTTCGGAAATGCTCTCGACGGCGTCGCGCAGGCGCGAATCCGCGGCGGCGCTGCGTTCGGCGAGGCGCACCTGCTCGGATATGTCCACGGCGATGCCGACCAGATGTGGCGCGTTTTCACGGCCCTCGTGGATGACCTGCGCCCTGGCGCGAATCCATACCCATTGGCCGTGGGAGTCGCGGATGCGAAAGGCGTGGTCGATCGAATTGGCGAGGCCGCTGGTCAATTGATCGGCGAAATCGGCGAGGTCGCCATCGTCGGGATGGATCAGTCCATTGACGTCGCCGAAGGAGAGAAATTCACTGTTCGGCTTCATGTCGAGCATGTCGTACATCGAATCCGACCAGTAAATGCGGCCGGCGGCGAGATCCCAGTCCCACAGACCGCATCGCCCGCGATTGAGGGCGGCGTCGATGCGGTTGCGGATGCGGGCGCGGTCGGATTCCGCGTCGATGGCGCGGCTCGCCTGGGTGAAATAGGCGAAAGCGACCATGACCATCATCGCCGCAGTCAGCGTCAGCAGCGCGACGGAGCGCCAGACGGCGGAGCGCCAGTCGGCGAGGGCGCTATCGACCGTCTCCAGGATCGCCAGCTGCCCGAAGGGCGGGTCGAGATTGCGCACCGAGGCGAGCGCCTCGACGCCGTCGGGCAGGACGATGCGCATCGGTCCGGCCTTGTCGGCGAAGATGGTCAGGGGCTGCGCCGCGCCGAGTCGCGCCGAGAGGGCCGAGCCTTCGCGGAAAACGCCTTTCTGCGCGGCGCCGTCCGCCGACAGGACGGCGACGATCTGGCCGTCGGGGTCGGTGATGGCGACACTGCGGCCATGGGCGAGGATGCGGCCCTGCGCGGCGTCGAGGATTATCGAGGCGGGGGCGCCGGGCGCGGCATGGCGCAAGGCGTCGCGCAAATCCTCGATCGCCAGCCGGCTGATCATGTCCATCTCGGCCAAGGCTTCGGGCACGACTTTGGCATAGCTCTGCATGGCGATCTGCGCGCCGACGCCGAACAGGGTAAGGAGGAACAGCACGATCATCGCCGGCACAACGCGGCGCAACAGCGGCTCCAGCCTTTCCGAGGGGGTCAGCGGGGCGATCGGCGCGCCGGAGTCGCGCGGCAGGGCGGGTTGAGGAACGGGCTGCGGCGGAGGCAGGGGCGCTGCGCAGGTCGGGAAAAGCGGCGTCACTTTGCTTTCCATGGCCTCATGACCGGGCTGGTTGCCGATTTCATGGCCGAGCCTATGGGCGCGAGCGGCAGGAGCGGTCATCTTCGTTGTTTTTTCCGCGCTCGATGCGTCAAGGCACAATGAAGCATCGGCGACGTTCGCACGCGCCATGTAACGCTCCCACTGGTAATGAAATCATGTGATTCGAGCTGCAAAACGCCCCCCCCGAATCATCTCCAGTTGAATCCGGGCGGGGCTATTTGTCCATACTAAATTTCGGTTAACGGAAAGGTTTTTTCGACGGAAATTCTGGTCGCCCCACCTCGGGCGACAAGCATCGCGCCGGGCTTTTTAAAGCGCCGGCGTGAGAATGTTGTCGTCTTTTCTTCGCGGGAAAGGCTTGCGCCAGAGCTGTCAGGCCAAAGCCCGGCCGACGATGTCACGCAAATCGGGGGAAAGATTTTCCTTTGCCGCCATGGTTTCCAGCGCGGCGCGCGCCTGGGCGCGGCGTCCGGCTTCGAGATTGCGCCACGAACGAAAGGAGGAGATCAGCCGCGCGGCGACCTGCGGATTCGTCGCGTCGAGTTTCAGCGCCATCTCCGCGACGAAGCGGTAGCCGGCGCCGTCGGCGGCGTTGAAGCCGGTCGGGTTGGCGTTGGCGAAGGCGCCGATCAGGGCATAAACGCGGTTGGGATTGGCCAGGCTGAAAGAATGGTTCTTCGTCAGCCGGCGCACTCGCTCCAGGGTCTGGGGCTCGGGGATGGTCGCTTGCACAGTGAACCATTTATTGACCACCAGAGCATCGGAGGCATGGGCGCGGAAGAACGAATCCAGCGCGCGTTCGCGCTCCGGCGCGGAAATCAGCGACAGCACTTTCAGCGCGGCGAACTGGTCAGTCATATTGGCGACGAGCTGGAATTGCCGCATGGCGATTTCGGCGCCGGCCCCGGGATCGCCGGCGGCGAGCAGGCTGAGACAGGCATTGCGCAAGGCGCGACGGCCGCTGCTGACGGCGTCGGGCGAATAGGGGGCGTCCGAGGTCAGGCTTTCGTAAACCGCCAGCAGGCGATGCCACAGATATTTGCCGAGATCGGCGCGGAAAGCGTCGCGCGCCATCTGGATGGCGTCGGGGTCGACATCGGAGCCGATGTCGCGCGCGATGTCCGCCTCGCTCGGCAGGTTGACGATCTCCGCGGTGAAGGCGGGGTCGGCGTCACAATCGTCGATCAGCGCGCCCAATGCTTCGGCGAAGGTCTCGCTGAATTCCGGCATTTCGCCTTCGCGGATCAACTTGGTGGAGCGGATCAGCAGGCGGGTGGCGAAGGTCTGCGCCGCCTGCCAGCGGTTGAACGGATCGGTATCGTGGGCGATGAGCAGCAGCAAGTCGTCCTCTGTGAGATCGACGTCGAGAATGACCGGCGCGGAAAAGCGCCGCAGCAGCGATGGGACGGGCTTGCTTGGCACATTGTTGAGAACAATCCGCCGGCTTTGCCCGGCCAGTTCGAAAATGCCGAATTTGGCCTCGCGCGGGCTGGCGGGATTGTCCTGGATCAACGGAATTTCCTTGCCGTCGGCGCCGATCAGGCCGAGCCGGATCGGCATGACCAGCGGCTTCTTGTCGGGTTGTCCCGGCGTGGGTTTGGTTTCCTGCGAAAGGTCGAGCGTATAGGTTTTTGCCGCGGGGTCGTAGGAACCTCGCGCGGAGAGTTTCGGCGTGCCGGCCTGGGTATACCAGCGGAAGAAATCGGTCAGGTCGCGGCCGGAGCTCTCGGCGAAACAGGAGATGAAATCCTCGATCGTCACCGCCTGGCCGTCGAATCGGTTGAAATAGAGGTCCATGCCTGCGTGATAGGCGTCGTGGCCGATCAGGCACCGCAGCATGCGGATGATCTCGGCGCCCTTTTCATAGACCGTGGAAGTATAGAAGTTGTTGATCTCGTTATAGACTTCCGGGCGGACATTATGCGCCAGCGGGCCGGCGTCCTCGGGAAACTGGGACGCGCGCAAGGCCCGCACATTGGCGATGCGTCCGACGGCGCGCGAGCGCTGGTCGGCGGAGAATTCCTGGTCGCGATAGACGGTCAGGCCTTCCTTGAGGCAAAGCTGGAACCAGTCGCGGCAGGTGATGCGGTTTCCGGTCCAGTTGTGGAAATATTCATGGGCGACGACGCCCTCGATATTGGCGAAATCGGCGTCGGTCGCCGTTTCCGAGCGGGCAAGGATGTATTTGTCGTTGAAAATGTTCAGGCCCTTGTTTTCCATCGCGCCCATGTTGAAGTCGGACACGGCGACGATGTTGAAAACGTCGAGATCATATTCGCGGCCATAGACGAACTCGTCCCAGCGCATGGCGTGGATCAGCGATTCCATCGCGTAATGGGCGCGGTGATGCTTGTTCTTCTCTGTATAAATCCCGAGCGCCACCTTGCGGCCCGAGGCGGTTGTGAACTCGTCATGGATCGAATCGAGATCGCCGCCGACCAGCGCGAACAGATAGCAGGGCTTTGGGTGGGGATCGCGCCAGATGGCGTAATGGCGCCCCGGTCCCGCCTCGCCGGATTCGACGAGATTGCCGTTGGACAGAAGGACCGGCGCTTCGGCCTTGTCGGCCTCGATGCGGGTGGTGAACACGCTCAGCACGTCGGGGCGGTCGAGATAAAAGGCGATGCGGCGAAAGCCCTCGGCCTCGCATTGTGTGCAATAGGCCGAACCGGAGCGATAAAGCCCTTCCAGCTGGGTATTGGCCGAAGGGTCGAGCAGGGTTTCGACCTCCAGGGTGAAGGGCCGCGCCGGCGGGTTGGCGATGGTCAGGCGATCCGGCGTGGCGACTTCGGCGAGGTCGAGCGTTTCGTTGTCGAGCAAGGCGCGGACGGGGTTCAGGCCGCCGCCGTCGAGAATCAGCGGCGCGCCGGCCGCGCCTTTGGGATTGGGCCGCAGGCTAAGCCGCGATATGACCCGCGTCGCCTGTCTGTCGAGGCTGATGTCGAGATCGACGGCGTCGATGAGATAATCGGCCGGCCTGTAATCGGCGAGACGGACAGGGTGCGCATGGGCGGGTTCAAGATGGGCGGACATGACGCCTCTTTCGTGTTGCGGGCGCCAAGTCAATATCTCGACGCCTTGACGGGTAACGTGCCTGCGATTCGACTGCGGTCGACTTTTTCCTGCTTTTATTCCCGCAGCGCGAAAATCTCCATGCGACGAAAGAAAATATTTCGGCTTCTTCCGGCCGCGGCGGCGGCTTGACCGGCGCCTCGGGCCGCGAGACAACAGAGGAAATTGGGGCGCTCCATGCACAGGATTCGCAAAGTCTGCGTTTATTGCGGTTCGTCCAGCGGCGCCGATGCCGCCTTTATAGCGGCAGCCCAGCAATTTGGACGCATTCTCGCCGAAAACGGCATCGGGCTGGTCTATGGAGGCGGCGACATGGGCCTGATGGGCGCGACCGCCCACGCCGTGCTGCGCGCCGGCGGCCATGTTACCGGCATTATTCCGCGCTTTCTACAAAAACGCGAGCATATGCTGGAAAGCGTGCAGGAGTTGCTCATTGTCGAGGACATGCACGAGCGAAAAAGGCTGATGTTCGAAAAGGCCGACGCCTTCGTCGCCTTGCCGGGCGGCGTCGGCACTTTGGAGGAACTGGTCGAGCAATTGACATGGGTGCAGCTGGAGCGCCACGACAAGCCGGTGCTGATCGCCGACATCGCCGGTTTCTGGCGCCCGCTGCTGGCTCTGCTCGATCATATGCGCGAACAGGCGTTCATTCGCCCGCCCAGCGAGCCGCACTATCTCGTCTGCGACAGGGTCGAGGAAATCCTGCCCATGCTGGAGGCGACGGTGTCGCATGGACGAAAGCCGCGCCGCGAGTTGCGCCCGGAATTGTGAGTCGCTTCCGGCGAGACCTCAGTCCCAGCGGCCGTCGGGGTTGATCGCGCCGCGATCGGTCAGGACAACCCAGTTCGCGCCGCGCTTTTCAATCCGCTCGACGCGCGCGCCGCCGGGGAGAACATCGCCGGGGCCGACTTCCTCCAGCCCGCGCGCGCCTTCAACCACCGCCCGGCCGTCTTCGATGTCACGCAGCACGAAGGCGCGATAGGGCGTCAACGGGGCAGGGGCCGCCACGGTTCTAGTCAAGGAATTGGGCGAGGGTCTGGGCAAGGGCCTGGCGATGGTCGAGACCGGATTGCGGTCCGCCGGCTTTTCCGCCTGGCTCTGGATCTTCTCGATCTTCGCCTGCAATTGCGAGGTCGCGGCGGCGGCGTCCGCGCGTTGTTCCGACAGGCTCTTCTGCAAGGCCGCGATGGTGGTCTCGGCGGCGTGCGTCTTCTGCGCCTGCGCTTCAAGCTTGCTTTTCAGGCTGTCGACATTGCCGCGCAAGGCGGCGATTTCCTGGCGCTGCGCCTGGGTGGCGCCGAGCGCCTCCTTGGCGGCGTTCTGCGCCGCGACCATTTCCGGCGAGGGATCGCGCGACGTGTCGCCGACGCGCGCCGAGACCGCCCAGCCTATGCCGAACACCAGCGCGAGGGCGACCGGCGCGGCTAACGACTTCCACCAGGGCGAAGCTGCGGGTTTGGAAGGCGCGAAATCCTCGCGCTTTTCGGCTTCAAGCTCGATCCGCGGCTGCGGCCGGGGTTGGGGTACGATCATGAGTTCGTTCATCGGGCGGCTCCGCGCTGCGTCTGACCGCATGTTCCCGACCGGCTTGCGGGAACATGCTCTCGGAAGGCCCCCACCTTCCGAACCGGTATTTTCACTGCGACGCATTAACCCTAGATTAACGACAAAAAATGGCGAGCGAAAAAAACGCCGTCTCATCAAGGAATGGCGAGGATTTATTTAATTTTGCTTTCTCCCGCCGGCAGGCGCACCAGCAGCCCAATCAAGGCGCGGTCATGAAGCAGCGCCGTGCGCTCCTTGCGGTGCAGCCAGTGGACCGCGTCGTCGATATTCCGGGCGTCGCTGAGCTTGGCGATGGCCATCGCCCGTTCCGGCGAGATGTCGCCGCGTGCGCGATGGCGCGCCGGCGGCAGGAATGCCTCGTGCAGGGCGCAAAATTCCGGGTCTTCGTGCAGCGCGCGCAAGCCATCGGCCTGGTCGTGGCCATTGGCCGCCATGGCCTCCGTCAAGACGTTGGCGCGAGCGGCGATCGGCGGTGGCGTCGTTTCCTCCGGCGTCACCAAAAGGCCGACGCGCTTGAGCGCCAGGCCGATCGACCTCTGGCCGCTCGCCCAGGAAATGCCAATGGCGAGGATGAGGCCGGCGATGGTCGGCGACATCCACGCCGCCAGCGAGGGCGAAATCAGCAAAGCCGCGACCAGCGAGATGAAGCCGAGCGTGACATGGGTCCAATGCCGCCGGACGATGGCCTTGAAGGGGATCGAGCCGTCGTCGCGTCGCTGCGGCTCCCATCCGGTGTCGAAGCCGAACAGGATATGCAGCACATGCCCGGTCTGAACCATCATCATGATCGGCGCCAGCAAGGCCGACATCAGCACTTCGAACAGCGTGGAGAAGGTCAGCCGGATCGCGCCGCCGGCGCCGCGCCGCGTCGGTCCATCGAACAAGGCGAGGATCAGGCCGAAGAGTTTCGGCGCGAGCAGCACGGCCATGGTCACTTCGAACAATTCCAGCGAACGTTCGGCGTCGAATCGCGGCCAGGTCGGAAACAGCGCGAAATCCTTGGAGAAATATTCCGGCCGGATATAGCTCGCCTGCAGGACGAGCAGGATGCCGACCAGCAATTGCGCCAGCCACAAAGGCGAGGCGAGATAGCCCATGATGCCCGTGACGAAATGCTGGCGCGACGCCAGGTGCAGGCCCTTGGCCGGCAGCACGCGGATGTGCTGGAGATTGCCCTGGCACCAGCGGCGGTCGCGCGCGGCGACGTCGATCACCGAGGGCGGGCTTTCCTCGAACGAACCGCCGAGCGAAGGCAGCATGTAGACGGTGTAGCCGGCGCGGCGAATCAGCGCCGCCTCCACGAAATCATGGCTCAATATGTGGCCGCCGAAGGGAGGGCGTCCCTTCAGATGCGGCAGGCCGCAATGTTCTGCGAAGGCCTGCGTCCGGATGATGGCGTTATGGCCCCAGTAATTGCCGTCGCGCCCCATCCAGCAGGACAGGCCGTCGGCGATGACCGGACCGTAGATGCGGGCGGCGAATTGCTGCACGCGGGCGAAGAGTGTGTTTCTGTTGATGATCAGCGGCAGGGTCTGGATGATGCCCGAATCCGGATCGGCCTCCATGGCGGCGGCGAGGCTGACAATGGCGTGGCCGGTCATCAGGCTGTCGGCGTCGAGAACCACCATGTGATCGTAGGCGGCGCCCCAGCGGGTGACGAAATCGGCGATATTGCCGGCCTTGCGCGCCGTGTTCTTTTCGCGGTGGCGGTAGTAGATCCGCGCCTTCGGCCCGAGATTCCTGCGCAATTCGGCGAAAGCGCGCTCTTCGGCGATCCAGATGTCGGGATCGGTGGTGTCGGAGAGGAAGAACCAGTCGAAAGCGGCGCCAAGGCCGGTTGCCTCGACATCCTCGTGGATTGCCTCCAGCGCCCCGAACACCCGCGACGGCGTCTCGTTGTAGATCGGCATGACCACGGCGTTGCGGCTGACGAGTTTTTCCGGCGCAGCGGGGGGCTTCGGCCGCAGGATCAAAAGGTGGAGGAAGCCGACGACGCCGGCGGAAAAAGCCAGGGCGATCCAGGAAAAATTGGCGAGGAACAGGACGAGCAGCATCCATTTGAGGAAAGTGATGCCGCCGACGTCGATGACGCGGTACATTTCATAGCCGCCCCAGCAGGTAAGGGCGAGGCCGCCGCCGAACACCACCAGACGCTGCAGCCACGGCGCGCGCTGAGCCTTGATCCGCTTGCGCCGCTCCTGCCTCGCGTCGAAGCGGAACAGCTTCTGTTCCGGCATGACGAGGTGGGATTCCCCGGGCATGGGCGGCGCGATGGCCGGCTCGATTGTTTCAGCGGCGTCGGGAACGAGGGTTTCGGTCAAGGCGTCCATCGGTAAAGCCAGGTTTCGGACAGGGTCGCGCCCTGTGATTCGAGGGTCAGGCGCATTTCGCAGGCGTTTTCGCCGCCGGGGTCGAGGTCGAATTGCACACGGCAGCTTTTGCGCTCAGGCGTGGGATAAACGCGCAGCGAGGCGATCTTTCCAGGCGAGACGTTAAGATTGGCTTTTATATCGGCGACGCGGGCCGGATCGGCCAGCACGTCGCCACGAAAGTCGACCTGGAAACGCCGCAAATTTCTCCCGGCGCCGTGTCCGCTGCGAACGCCCATGGCGATGGCCAGCGGCGGGCTTGACGGCGGCGACCAGCACCAGAACTGGCGATAGGCGAAATCCGTCTCCTGTCCCTTGGCGAGAGCCGCCTTGGGCCGCCAGAAGGCGATCATGTTCTGCGCGCTTTCCGAATCCGAGGGGATTTCGACCAGCTCGACCGATCCCGGCCCCCAGTCGCCGATCGGCTCGATCCACAGCGACGGGCGGCGCTCCCAATGCTGGAACTCGTCGTAGAAATCGTCGAAATCGCGCTTGCGTTGGAGAAAGCCGAAGCCTTTAGGGTTTTCGTCGACGAATTCCGAAATCTGCAAGGCGTTGCGGTTGGAAACCGGGCGGAAAACCCATTCGCCGGCGCCGGTCAGCATTTGCAGTCCCGACGTTTCGGCGGCGGCTTCGCGCAGGTCGTCGACGCCGCGCCGGTCGACCGGGCCGAACAGCATGGTCGCGCTCATCGTGGCCAGGCCGAAACTGTCCATCGCCGCGCGCGGAAACAACGCGCATTCGGTGTCGACAATGGTCGCCTCGCCCGGATGCAGGGTGAAGCGATAGGCGCCGGCGACGCTTTCCGAATCGAGAAGCGCGTGAATGGTCAGGCTATTGGCCGCGCGGGTGGGTTTTTCGATCCAGACGCCGCGGAAAACCGGGAACTCCTCGCCGCGCGGGTCGCCGGTGCGGATCGACAGGCCGCGCGCGGTGACGCCGAGCGATTGTCCCGGCGCGCTGGAGCGGAAAAAGCTCGCGCCCTGGAAGATCGCCATTTCCCGCAGATCGCCGGAATCGGCGCGGTGCAGGATGCGGAAGCCGGAAAAATCGAGATTGGTCGGCGGCGCGCTCAGGTTTACGCCGGCGAAGATGAATTTCGAGGCGTCGTAATCGAGGCGCCGGGAAAGGCCGTCCTCGATCAGATTGATTTGCATCGGCGTGGTGAAGACAAAGCCGCGATGCAAAGGCTCGATGACGAAGTCGCCCGGATCCTGCGCCCAGATCAGCCCTTCCGGCTTGGCGCGGATCGCCACATAGGCTTCGTAGCTGAGATTGGCGAGGGGGGCTGGCAGATCGGCGGCGGCCGGCGCGGCGAAGGGCTTGGCCGCCAGGTTTTTCGCCGCTTCGACGACGAATGATGCGGAAAAGGGAAGCACGGTCGCCGCCGGCTGGCCTTGCGTCAAGCCCTCCTCAGGCATGCCAGCGGCGGCAAAAATGGCGGCGCCGCCCGCCAGTTGCAGTAAATCCCGTCGCTTCAACATGGGCGAGGCTGTCCGATCCGTCGCTTCTCGTGGTATTGCAGTGCGACGTATAACGCAATTTATGGCCTAGGCGAGGCGGTTTTTTTGCTTTGCCTGTTTTTGCCCTTCTCCTATAAAAGCCTCGCTTCGCCGATGCTCGCACAGGGCTGCAATCGGAAGGGACCAGCATGACGATGACGGAACCGGGCAAAACCGGAACGCAAGATGGCGAAACGCAAAAACGCTGTCTCGCCATCGTGCTTGCCGCCGGCGAAGGCAAAAGGATGCGTTCCAGCCTGCCCAAGGCGCTGCACAGGATCGCCGGACGCTCCATGCTTTCCCATGTCCTCGACGCCGTGCGCCAGGCGGGCGCCGACGCCATCGCCGTGGTGGTGGGGCCCGGCCGCGACGATGTCGCCGCAGAGGCCGTGAAGGCCGCTCCGGGCGCAGAGATCTTCGTGCAGGACGAGCGGCGCGGCACTGCCCATGCGGTTCTGGCGGCGCGCGAGGCGCTGTCGCATAATTTCGGCACTGTCCTGGTGGTTTTCGCCGACACGCCGCTGGTGCGGCCGGAAACTTTCGCCGCCTTGCTGGAAAAGCGGGAGCAGGGGGCGGGCCAGCGGGCGGCCGAAGGGGCGGGTGTCGTGGCGCTCGGATTCGAGGCGCCCGACCCATTCGGCTACGGCCGCCTGTTGACCGACTCGGAAGGCCATTTGCTGGCCATTCGCGAGCACAAGGACGCCAGCCCCGAGGAACGCGAGGTGGCCCTGTGCAACGCCGGGCTGATGGCGCTGGATGGCGCCAACGCCTTGAAGTGGCTGGAAAGCGTCGGCGACGACAATGCGCAGAAGGAATATTACCTCCCCGACGTGGTCGAGATCGCCCGGCGCGACGGCGCCTCCTGCCTGATCGCCGGCGCCGAGGCCGGCGAAGTGCTGGGCGTCAACGACAAGGCGCAACTGGCGGAAGCCGAAGCGGAAATCCAGCGCCGACTGCGCCTCGCGGCCATGCAGGCGGGGGCGACCCTGGTCGCGCCCGAGACGGTTTTCTTCAGCCACGACACGGTTCTGGCGCCGGATGTGCTGGTCGAACCGCATGTGGTGTTCGGTCCCGGCGTCACCGTGGCCGAAGGCGTGGTGATCCATTCCTTTTCGCATCTCGAGGGCGCGACGCTGGCGAAGGGCGTCGCCATCGGCCCCTATGCGCGGCTGCGCCCCGGCGCGAAACTGGGTGAAGGCGCCAAGGTCGGCAATTTCGTCGAAATCAAGCAGGCGGACATCGGCAAAGGCGCCAAGGTCAACCACCTGAGCTATGTCGGCGACGCCAGCATCGGGGCGCGCGCCAATATCGGCGCCGGGGTCATCACCTGCAATTACGACGGCTTTCTCAAATATCGCACCATTATCGGCGCCGACGCCTTTATCGGCTCCAATTCGTCGCTGATCGCGCCGGTCGAGGTCGGGGCGGGCGCCTATGTCGGCTCCGGCTCGGTGGTGACCAGCAATGTCGAGGCGGATGCGCTCGCCGTGGCGCGCGGCCGACAGGCCGACATCGCCGGTTGGGCGACGGCCTTCCGCAAGAAAATGGCGGCCCTGAAGGCGGCCAAACGATAGATCCAAACGATAGATCAACGGCTGGCCGAACGAAGTATCTCTCGAGAGAGCGCAATTTGACATAAACTGTCACGCAATGTGACTTGCGCCGGGTCCACGACCCGGCGTTTTGTTGCAGCGCGGAAATGGAAACGAGAAGGGAAATTCCTGCATGTGCGGCATTGTCGGTATTCTCGGCCAGGGCCCGGTCGCCGGTTCGCTGGTCGATGCTCTCAAGCGGCTTGAATACCGCGGCTACGATTCCGCGGGTATCGCCACTCTGGAGAACGGCAAGTTGGCTCGCCGCCGCGCAGAGGGCAAATTACGCAATCTCGAAGCTCTCCTGCGTGAGCAGCCGCTGAATGGTTCGGTCGGCATAGGCCATACGCGCTGGGCCACCCATGGCCGCCCGACCGAAAACAACGCCCACCCGCACGCCACCGACAAACTGGCGGTGGTGCATAACGGCATTATCGAGAATTTCCGCGAATTGCGGGACGAGCTCATCGCCAAGGGGCATGAATTCGTCACCCAGACCGACACCGAGGCGGTGGCGCATCTCGTCACGGAAGCCATCAACCACGGGCTTTCGCCGGAACAGGCGGTCGCCATCAGCCTGCCGCGCCTCAAGGGCGCCTTCGCTCTCGCCCTCCTGTTCGCGGGCGAGGATAATCTGCTGATCGGCGCCCGGCGGGGCGCGCCGCTCGCCGTCGGCTATGGCGAGGGCGGGGAAATGTATCTCGGCTCGGACGCCCTGGCGCTGGCCGCCTTCACCGACACCATCACCTATCTCGAAGACGGCGACTGGGTGATTTTGCGCCGGGGCTCGGCGGAGTTTCGCAACGAGGCCAACGAGCCGGTGTTCCGGGCGAAATTGAAGACCCAGGCTTCGGCCTTCCTGGTCGACAAGGGCAATTACCGCCACTTCATGGCCAAGGAAATCCACGAACAGCCGGAAGTGGTGGCGCGCACGCTCGCCCATTACATCGATTTCTCCACTGGAACCGTGCGGCTGCCCTTCGAACTGCCCTTCGACGCCAAAAAGCTCACCGGCCTCACTGTGACCGCCTGCGGCACCGCCTATTACGCGGGTCTGGTCGCCAAATACTGGTTCGAGCGTTTCGCCCGCCTGCGCGTCGAAATCGATGTCGCTTCGGAGTTCCGTTATCGCGAGGCGCCGCTGCCGGACGAGGGGCTGATGATCGTGGTGTCGCAATCCGGCGAGACCGCGGATTCACTCGCCAGCCTGCGCTACGCCAAGGCGCATGGCCAGAAGATCGTCGGCGTCGTCAACGTGCCGACCTCCACCATCGCCCGCGAAAGCGACGTCGCCGCGCCGACCCTCGCGGGGCCGGAAATCGGCGTCGCCTCGACCAAGGCGTTCACCTGCCAGTTGACCGTGCTCGCCGCTTTGGCCGTGGCGCTTGGCCGCGCGCGCGGCGTGCTGGACGCGGCGAGCGAACAGCGCCTGGTCAATGAACTGATGGTGGTCCCGGGTCTGCTTGCCGAGGCGCTGAAGCTGGAGACGGGCATCGAGGTGCTTGCGCATCAACTGGGCAAGGCCACCGACGTGCTTTATCTGGGCCGCGGAACCTCCTATCCGCTGGCTCTCGAGGGCGCGCTGAAACTCAAGGAAATTTCCTATATCCACGCCGAGGGCTATGCGGCGGGCGAGTTGAAACATGGTCCGATCGCGCTGATCGACGAGCAATTGCCGGTGATCGTCATCGCCCCGACCGATCCGGTGCTGGAAAAGACCGTGTCGAACCTGCAGGAAGTTTCCGCGAGAGGCGGCAGGATCATCCTGGTCGGCGATTCCCATGCGATAGATGCGGCGGCGGTGTCGCTGGCCGGCGAAATCCGCATGCCCGACATGGCGCCCGACTTTGCGGCCATCGTCTATGCGGCGCCGATCCAGATGCTGGCCTATTATACCGCGGTGTTCATGGGCAAGGACGTCGACCAGCCGCGCAACCTGGCGAAAAGCGTCACAGTGGAGTGACCGGTTCGGGGGCGAAATGCGCAATATTGTGCTGACCAATGTGACGCAATATTGCGGCCCCGGCGCGCTGGAGCAATTGATCAAAAGCGGCGCAAGCGTCCTGTGCCACGACCCTTCCTTCGCCGACTGCGCTTCGCGCGAAAACTTCGAACGGGAGCACAGCGTCGTCGCCCTGGGCGGCCAGACGCCGGAGGAGATTTTCGCCGAGTCCATACGGCGCGCCGGGACGGTGGACGCCATCGTCAGCAACGACGTCTATCCGATCACCTGCAATGACATCGAAGCGATCCCGCTGGAGGATTTGCGCGCGACTTTCGAGGCGGTGGTGCTGTTTCCAATCCGCCTGACCCAGGCTTTCCTGCCGTCCTTCAAGGCGCGGCGCTCGGGCGCCTTCGTATTCGTCACTTCGGCGCGCGAAACGCGCCCTGAGCCCGGTTTCGCCGTCCCTACCAGTTTGCGCGCTGCCACGACGGCTTTCGCCAAGGCTTTGGCCAAGGAGGCGGCGCCTTTCGGCGTCCAGGCCAATGTGGTGGCGCCGAATTATCTCTACAGCGAAATGTATTATCCGCGTGCGCGTTTCATCGACGATCCGGCCGGCCGCGCTTCCATCGCCGAAAAAGTGCCGTTCGGGCGATTGGGCCAACCGGAAGAGGCCGGCGCGCTGATCGCCTTTTTCGCTTCCGGCGCCTCGCCCTTCACCACCGGACAGGTGGTCTATTTCACGGGCGGCTGGCCGTAACGCCTTGTTCCGGCGCCCTGACCTCGATGGTCAGATGCGACACGGATTTGAATTTCCGCAGTTTTTCCCGATAGAACGCCTCGTTGCGCCCGTTTGGCGTGATCACCGAGACGATGGCGCCGAGATGCCCCGGCCCCAGCCGCCACAAATGCAGGTCGGCGAGGCGATCGCCTTCGCTTTCGATGCAGACGCGCAGGTTTTCGGTCATGGCGCGGTCGGGATTCATGTCGAGCAAGATGGCGCTGGTGTCGTGGATCAGGGTCAGCGCCCAGGAGGCGATGACGACGGCGCCGACGATGCCGGCGAGCGGGTCCATCCACAGCCAGCCAAAAGCCCAGGCCAGGAGCAACCCGACGATCACCAGCACCGACACCGCGGCGTCGGCGACGACATGGACCAGGGCGGCGCGGAAGTTATTGTCGCGCACCGCCGCGCCCTGCGCATGGTGGCGCTCCTCGAATTTCTCGGAAAATTCCGCGCCGTTGACGGTTAAGTTGACCGCGAATTCATGGGGTTCGGGGATTTCGTCGCGCGATTCGAGATAGCCGCTCAAGTCGGCAAAACTGAAAACCTGCCGCGTTCCGTCCGGTCGAACAGTCTCGAGCGTCGCGGCGGCGAGCGAAAAGGGCGCGCGCAGGCGAAAACGCGGCGGGACGCCCTGCTCGAAGATTTCCAGCGAGATCTCGCCCGCCGGTGTGGCGATTTTCCGCATTTCGTCATGGTCATGGGGGGCATGGCCGTGTTCGTGGTCGTGAGAATGACCGTGGCCATGATGATGGTCGTGGGCGCCGCCGCTCAGCAGCCAGGCGCTGGCGATATTGACCGCGAGGCCGAGGCAGGCGATGGGCAGCGCCTCCGCGAAATGGATCGGCACCGGCGCGAACAGCCGCGCCACAGATTCGTAGCCGATCAGCAGGGCGATCATCGCCAGAATGATGGCGCTGGTGAAACCGGCGAGATCGCCGAGTTTGCCCACACCGAAAGTGAAGCGCGGGTCGCCGGCATAGCGGCGGGCGTAGCTATAGGCCAAAGCCGCCAGCAAGAGCGCGCCCGCGTGGGTGCTCATGTGGACGCCGTCGGCGATGAGCGCCACCGAGCCGAACATCCAGCCGCCGACGATTTCCAGAAACATCATCGCCGTGCAGAGATAGATCACCGCCCAGGTCTTTTTCTCGGATTGCTCGTGGCTTTCTCCAAGGAAGACGTGGCTGTGGAAGGCGGAAGCGTCGCTGTCGCTCATTCTGCTGGCCTCATTTCAAATAAGTGCGGACGACATCGAGCAATTGCTCGGCGGCTTCGGCGTTGAGCGCGTCGGGATATTTTTCCCGATCGACAAGATGGGTGCGGACATGTTCCTCGACCACCTCGGCCATCAATCCGGCCATGGCGCCGCGCGCCGCGGCGATCAGATGCATGACCTTTTCGCAGCCCGCCTCGCCGTCCAGCGCCCGCTCGATGGCCTCGACCTGTCCGCGTATGCGGCGAACGCGGGCGAGAAGCTTTTGTTTTTCATGGATGGTATGGGACATGGGCGTTAAATAGCATACCCCCCATCCCTATTCAACGCCGCGCCCAAGAAGTTTTGGCAATTATCTTTCAACCGTCATTGCGAGCGACAGCGAAGCAATCCAGACTGGAGCCACAAACTCATCCCAGGCCGATATGCGCCAAGCCGCCATCTACATTCTCGCCAATCAGCGGAAGGCGCCCTCTACACAGGCGTCACATCCGACTTGTCGCGACGGATATTTCGCCACAAACATGGCTTGAGCGAAGGATTCAGCAAACGCTACGGTTGCACCCTTCTGGTCTATTGCGAATTTTATGACGCCATCACGGACGCCATTGCCCGGGAGAAACAGATCAAGGCGGGCAGCCGCAAAAAGAAGCTCTTCCTGATCGAATCCATGAACCCGGGTTGGACCGACCTCTATGAGAGCCTCAACAATTAGCCTAGGCGCTCTGGATTGCTTCGCTCCGCTCGCAATGACGGTTGCTTTTATGGGAGGAATTCGGGGGGCACCGAAGGGCGGTATCAGTTCCCGAATTCCTCTCGCCCTTGCGCCCACCCCCTAAAATCGGTTATTAGAAATCCTCCAAGGCTTTTCAGCCTTTCGAACGCGAGACGCACGTGCCGTACGACGCACACCAGACGCTGACGATGAACGCCGGGCCAATCGCCCTGCGCCCGTCCGCGCGCGCGCTCGCCCTTCTGCTCCTTCTTATCAACCCCTGAGGGCCGGCCGGGCTTTGCCTGGGCGCTCAGGGGTTTTTTCCGAAAGCCGTTTCCGGCCCCGCAGCCATGAGCCGGGGTCACCTAAAATCCCAGGATTTTTCCGATGACCGAACAGCAGCAGACACAAAAGCCTTCAGAAAAAGACCGCGTCTACATTTTCGACACCACTTTGCGCGACGGCGAGCAATGCCCGGGCGCCTCGATGACTTTTGAAGAAAAACTGCAAGTCGCCGACATTCTCGACGCCATGGGCGTCGATATCATCGAGGCCGGCTTTCCCATCGCCTCGCAGGGCGATTTCGAGTCGGTGTCGGAAGTGGCGAAACGGGTGAAGAACGCCTCCGTCGCCGGCCTGTCCCGCGCCTCGGTCAAGGATATCGACCGCTGCGCCGAGGCGGTGCGCCACGCACGGATTCCGCGCATACATACCTTCATCTCCACCTCGCCGGTGCATATGCAGTACAAGCTGCAGATGGCGCCGGAAAAAGTGCTGGAGCTGATCGCCTCCTCGGTGTCGCGGGCGCGCAATCATGTCGAATTCGTCGAATGGTCGGCGGAGGACGGCACTCGCACCGAGCATGATTTCCTGTGCCGGGCGGTCGAGACCGCGATCAACGCCGGGGCGACCACGATCAATATTCCCGACACCGTCGGCTATACCACGCCGGTCGAATATCGCGCCCTGTTCGAAATGGTGCGCTCGCGCGTGCCCAATGCCGACAAGGCGATTTTCTCGGTCCATTGCCACGACGATCTCGGCATGGCGGTGGCCAATTCCATCGCCGGCGTGATGGGCGGCGCGCGGCAGATCGAAT